>CALAGN010000015.1 GCA_937891785.1 uncultured Octadecabacter sp. | reverse complement strand
GACTATAGCGAGCCGCAAAACCTATTGTTGGGCTATGCCAACCGCCACGGGCTGATCGCCGGGGCAACGGGCACCGGCAAGACCGTGACGCTGCAAATTCTTGCTGAAGGGTTGTCGGCGGCGGGCGTGCCAGTGTTTCTGTCGGACGTCAAAGGTGATTTGTCGGGGCTTGCCAAGTCAGGCAGTGCGGATTTCAAACTGCACGAGCCATTCATGAAACGCGCCGCCACAATTGGCCTTGATCTGCAATATGAAGCCTTTCCGGTGACGTTCTGGGACTTGCTGGGCGATCAGGGCCACCCGATCCGCGCGACAATCGCGGAAATGGGCCCACTGCTGCTGTCGCGCCTGCTGGAGCTGACTGGAGCACAAGAAGGCGTGTTGAACGTTGCGTTCCGTGTGGCCGACGAAGAAGGTCTTCCGCTGCTTGATCTTGAGGATTTGCAAGCCCTGCTGGTTTGGGTCGGGCAAAATGCCAAGGATTTGTCGTTGCGTTATGGCAATGTGGCGGCGTCTTCCGTGGGAGCAATCCAGCGCGCTCTTCTGGTGCTTGAAAACCAGAACGGCGCGCAATTGTTTGGTGAACCAGCACTCGAACTGGCCGATCTGATGCGTGTCGGCGAAGACGGGCGCGGCGGGATCAACATTCTGGCCGCAGATCGCCTGATGAGCAGCCCACGGCTTTATGCGACGTTTCTGCTTTGGTTGCTGAGCGAGTTGTTCGAGGAACTGCCCGAGGTCGGAAACCCCGACAAACCCAAGCTCGTGTTCTTTTTCGACGAAGCCCATTTGTTGTTTGATGACGCCCCAAAAGCGCTTGTGGACAAGGTCGAACAAGTCGCGCGGCTGATCCGTTCTAAAGGGGTTGGCGTGTTTTTCATCACCCAGAATCCGGCGGATGTGCCCGAAGATGTGCTGGGCCAATTGGGCAACCGCGTGCAGCACGCCCTGCGCGCATTCACCGCCAACGATCAAAAGGCATTACGGCAGGCGGCAGACACCTACCGCCCCAACCCCGCCTTTGAAACAGTCGAAGCGATCCGCGATGTGGGCACAGGCGAAGCCGTGACGTCGATGCTGGAAAACAAAGGCGTTCCGGGCATTGTGCAGCGCACGCTGATCCGCCCGCCGTCATCACAGCTTGGCCCGATTACAGTGGAAGAACGCACCGCTATTATGGCCGCCTCGCCGATGGCTGGGAAATATGATGAGCGGCTGGATCGTGAAAGTGCGGCTGAAATCCTGATGAAGAAATCACAGGCGGCCGCAGCGGAGGCCGAAGTAGCCGAGGAAAAAGAGACCGAGGACGAGGCGCGCGAGTTTAATAATGCTCGCCGCTATGATGGCGGCGGCGGGCGGAGCACTGCCAAAACCCGTGACACATCCCGCAACTGGTCGACGCGCCACCGCGCCGATGACAGTATCACCGAAAGTCTCGCAAAGGTGGTGGTGTCCGAACTCAAGGGCGCCACGGGCAAGCGCATCGTGCGCGGCATCTTCGGCGGCTTATTCAGAGGGCGCTAAAGCGGGCGAATCCCCAATGACACAAGGCGGTTGTCTTCTTTTTCGACGACCTCAAAGCGGAAGCCGTGAAAGCTGAAAACCTGTCCCTGCATCGGGATCATCTGCGCCTCGTGGATGACCAAACCGGCGATGGTGTTGGCCTCTTCGTCGGGCAGGGTCCAGTCGGTCGCGCGGTTCAAATCGCGGATCGTCATGCTTCCATCCACAACAAAACTACCATCCTCGGAGCGTGTCACGGTTTGATCTTCTACAGTATCAAATTCGTCCGTTATCTCGCCGACGATCTCTTCAAGGATGTCCTCGAGTGTAATCAAGCCCTGCAAGGTGCCGTATTCATCTACCACCAGGGCAAAATGCGACGAGCGGCGCAGAAACTGGCGCATCTGATCATCAAGCGGTGTGGTTTCGGGGATAAAATACGCGGGCATGGCGACGGTCAGGATATCAAAACCGGCCAATTCTGTCGGTTCGATCCGCCCGTTACCCAGCATCTTATGCATCGCGCGTAGCAGGTCTTTTGCGTGCAGGATTCCGACGATATTTTCGGGTTCATCACGATAAAGCGGCAGCCGCGTGTGCGGGCTTTCAAGGCTCAGGCGCAGGATTTCGGTCACTGGCAGGGCCGCGTCGATCATCGCGATGCCAGAGCGATGGAGCATGATTTCCTCGACCGTGCGGGCGGATAGATCAAGCGCGCCCAAAATCCGATCGCGGTCTTCCTTTTCGACAACCCCTTCAGAGTGGCCAAGCTGGATCGCGCCGGCGATTTCTTCGCGCACGGCCAGAATGTTGCTGTCAGGATCGGTCTGAACGCCAAACAGGCTAAGGACGCCGCGCACTAAAACACGCACCGCCGACACAACGGGCGCAAACAGCATCACAATCACGCCGATCGGGCGCGCGACGCGGGACGCTGCCAGTTCGGGATTGGTAATCGCATAGGTTTTCGGCAGAACTTCGGCGAAAATCAACACAAGCAACGTCATCACAAGGGTCGCCATTGCCACGCCGCTTTCGCCAAATGCGCGCGTAAACATCGCCGTAGCAAGCGATGTAGCTAGAATATTCACCAGGTTGTTGCCCAGCAAAACCGACCCGATCAGCCGCTCGCTGTCGTCGGTGAGGGCAAGGGCACGCTGCGCGCCTTTATTGCCGCGTCCAGCAGACGAGCGCAGTTTGCCCCGCGACGCCGCCGTCAGCGCCGTTTCAGAGCCCGAGAAGAACCCCGAGAGCACAAGTAGAACTAGGATCGCACCGGTGGTGATCCAGAAAGCAGCGTCAAGTATCATGGGAATTCCTAAGGGTCATCGCCTTGTTATGGGGCCGCGAGGGGTCCGCTTCAAGGTGTGTCGTCATCCTTTGCGCGATCATGGGCAAGCGGGTGATACGTAAGAACCAGATCGCGCAGTCGTTCATCAAGAACATGGGTGTAAATTTCGGTTGTCGCCACATCGGCGTGCCCCAGCATGGTCTGGATAGCGCGCAGATCAGCGCCCCCCGCCAAAAGATGCGTCGCAAAGGCATGGCGCAGGGTATGCGGCGTGACTTTGGCGGGGGACACACCGCCGCGCACCGCCAGTTCCTTGATCAAGGTATAAAACCTGTGGCGCGTAAAATGTCCGACCTTGCTGCGCGACGGAAACAGAAAGCGCGCGGGCGGTTTGCCCGTTGGTCTGGCCGCGTCTTGCGTGGCATCCCAATGGATCAGCCACTCGGCCATGGCCGCGCGGGCAGGCGGGGATAGCGGCACCATGCGTTCCTTGCCACCCTTGCCACGCACCAGCAACATCGCCGGATTGCCGCGCACCGCGCTCACTGGCAGGCTGACCAGTTCGGTGACACGCATTCCGGTGGCGTAAAGTAATTCCATCAAACAGGTGTTGCGCGCGGTGTCGCGGCCACTGTCGCGGGCGGCGACAATCAGGCGGTCAACTTCGCCGATGTTCAGCGTTTTGGGGAGGCGTTTGTCGCGGCCAGGCCCTTTGATCTGGATCGCCGGGTTGTCCGAGCGCCAGCTTTCCTCGAACGCGAAACGAAACAGCTGTTTGATCGCTGACAGGCGCCGGGCACGTGTGGATTTTGCCAGCCCTTGGGCCTCGCAATCAATCAGATAACCCTCGATGTGGTCTTGGATGGTGTCGTCAAAATGCGCACCGCGATCTGCCAGCCAGTGCGAAAAATCCTGCAAATCGCGGGCATAGGCCAGTTGGGTGTTGGTTGCCGCGTCCAGTTCCGCCGCCTGCGCCTCAAGAAATGTCTGTACCCACTGCGCCATTGCCCGCCGCTTCATGACTGGCGCGACAACAGCAGATATTCCAGCGACAACCGGCGCGCGATATCCTCAAGGCCAACCAAGCGCAAGAACGCCAAAGCATCGCGCACATCACTTGGGGACGAGACAGCGCCCTCGTTAAAGACGGCCATGGCGCGCAAAAGCGCCTCGCCCAGCTTTGCGTTCTGCACCATCGCCGTCAGCTCGGCTGGGGGCGTGGCGGTGGTGAATGCGGCAAAGACCGCCGCTTGACGCGGGCCAACAGCGCGCACATCCGACAGATCGCCGCGGGCAACACCATGTAGGAAAATATCACTCTGGCTGCGCAGGGTAGCGTCCATCGCGACAGCCTCGTAGGCAGGGGACAACAGCCCGATTTCGGTGGCCAGGTCCGCAGCGTCAGCATCAAGGGAGACCTCGTATAGGCGTGGCTGGTAATGAACGGCAAAGGCAACTTCGGTCGCAACGGCTTGCATGGCCTCCCATGCGGCGGGCAGGGTGGCAGCCACGGCCTCGGCGTTGCCCGTCTCAAGCGCGCGATCAAGCGCCTGCACAGCAGCAACACGGTCCCAGACCCCGCCAGAGGCAGCAGGACGGCGCGCCATATAGATCCCGAACAAACGGGTGGGGCCAATCGCACCATTACGCGCCAATCGCTCGGCGGCCTCAAGCTGGGATTTCCAGCCGGTGGTGGATCGCAAATCCGCATGAGCAAATGCACGGGGCAGACCTGCCACAGTCATCGGCTCGCCGATTGCCTCGCGCATGCGAAACACCAGTGGGCTCGGGCGGCTAGGCGCGGGAAATGGCGCTTCGCCTTCGTAAAGATCGGGATCAAGGAAACGCGACAACAGCGCGTCTTCCTCGTCCGCGATATCGCCAAGGGCGCGAACTGTGTTCAGAGTTAGGGCCGCCGCAGACCAATCACCATTGCGCGCAAGGCAGAATACCCGCGCCGCAGGCGTGGGTGCCACATCAGGGCGCGCGCGCATGGCAGTGCAGGCCCTACCTTCTGTGCCTGTCAGCAGGGACACATCAAACCAGCGCCGGAACAGCGCCGGTGTGTCGGGGTTTGCTGCCTCTAGCAGGGCTTGGGCAGGTTCAAGCGCGCCCATATCCAGCAACTTGTCGACGCGCGCCAGAAACAGGCGTCCGTCGGGTCCGGCCCCAAGCGGTGCATCAGCCTCGGCCAGCAGCAGGTTGCGCAGTAACGCCTGCATCGCGGGAAGGCTATCGACCCGCTGGGCCTGCACAAGTGTAGCCAGCGTTTCCGCGTCGCTGCCTTTCCAAAGACCTGCAGGAAATCCCGTGACCTCAGATGGCAAAAGCCCGATCGGGTCGGGCGAGGGGCTGTCCAGCGGCGTCACAGAGATTTGTGGCGTCACGACAGAATTTGCCACGGGGGGTTCGTCTGGGTTGATCAATGGCTGGGGACTTTGTGACGAACTCGCAAAGGGCGCGGGCACAGCAACGCTATCCGACAGCCAGTCGACCGCTGACATCGGCCCTTGATCTTGGGCTTGCGCGGCAACAGTCGCACTGAGAAAAAGAACACATGCCGCGCGGCAAATCTGCATCGTTATTCCAAACTTAACGTGACGGGTTTCGTCACGACGTCACTGGGGGCTGCAAAGTCGGCCGGAAAAAAGATTGGCCCCGCGTAAGCATAGGCAACCAATGAAATTGCTGCAAATAACACAAGAAATAGCAATACCTTGATCAATAGCCACATCTAATCGGCCATCCTTTCTGCTTTACCTCAAAATGGCGACCTGATTTGCCGCCTTGCCTTGGTTTATATATGGTCTTTTGCACAAGATCACGCCATTCAGTTGTGAAATTATTCATTAGGCGGCGCTTGGCCGATGAAAAGGAACGAAAACAATGGCGTGCAGGCCATGACAGATAGGCAAATGCGATACGAACTTGGGCGCACGGTTGTGTTGGTCGGTTTGATGGGCTGCGGCAAGACGGCAGTCGGGCGTGCACTTGCTGCGCAGCTGGATGCGCCGTTCGTTGATTCTGATGCGGAAATCGAAACCGCAGCCAATGCCACTATCTCCGAGGTGTTCGAGCGTGACGGCGAAGCGTTTTTTCGTAACCGCGAGGCCGAAGTGATCGCGAGGCTGCTGCGTGGCGCGCCCTGTATTCTGTCCACCGGTGGCGGGGCGTTTCTGGCTGAGCGGAACCGCGCTGCAATCTCGCGCGATGGGGTATCGGTCTGGCTGAATGCGGGCCTTGATCTGCTGTGGGATCGTGTGCGCCACAAAAACACGCGCCCGCTGCTGCGCACGGCTGACCCGCGTGCGACCTTGGCGGGCCTGTTCGCGCAACGCCGCTCCGTCTACGAGCTGGCCGACCTGAATGTGCGCTCCGAGCGGGCTTATTCGATTGCCGATATGACAGACCGTGTGATTGACGCGCTGCTCGAGCGCCCCGAAATCCTGAAAGCGATCCCATGACCCAATTGCGTGAAACCGTCCGTGTGAACCTGCCGGGGCGCGAGTATAACATCGTTATCGGACCGGGACTTCTGGCCGAGTCCGGGGTGCTGATTGCGCCGATGCTTGGGCGTAAGCGTGTGGCGATTGTAACGGATGAAAACGTCGCCGCCGCGCAATTGCATAACCTGCAAGCGGGCCTAAGCGCTGGTGGTATCACATCCGAAGTCCTGATCTTGCCTGCGGGCGAGGCCACAAAAAGCTGGGACCAGTTCAGCCGCACCGTTGAATGGCTTATCGCCCAAAAAGTCGAGCGCGGCGATGTGGTTGTCGCCTTTGGCGGTGGTGTGATCGGTGATCTGGCGGGCTTTGCCGCCGCCGTTGTGCGGCGTGGTGTGCGTTTTGTGCAGGTGCCCTCGTCCCTGTTGGCGCAGGTTGATAGTTCCGTGGGTGGCAAAACGGGGATCAACTCGCCGCTTGGCAAGAACCTGATCGGTGCATTCCACCAGCCCAGCCTCGTGCTGGCCGATACCGCCGTACTTGGCACGCTCACCCCACGCGATTTCCTGTCGGGGTATGGCGAGGTCGTGAAATACGGGCTGCTGGGCGATGCGGCGTTCTTTGACTGGCTTGAGGGGCAGGGACCGGCACTTGCCGCGGGCGATATGGCCGCGCGGGTGCAAGCGGTTAAACGGTCTTGTCAGATGAAAGCCGAAATCGTGCAGCGCGACGAGACCGAACAGGGCGACCGCGCATTGTTGAACCTTGGGCATACATTTTGCCACGCGCTTGAGGCCGCCACAGGCTACGGCGACCGCCTTTTGCACGGCGAAGGCGTGGCGATGGGCTGCGTGCTGGCGTTTGAACTCTCGGCCCGTATGGGGCTGTGCAGCCAAGAAGACCCCAGCCGCCTGCGCGCCCATCTGCGCGACATGGGGATGAAGGTTGATCTGGCTGATATCGACGGCGATTTGCCGGATGTCGAAGGGTTGCTGGACCTGATGGGGCAGGACAAGAAGGTCGTTGATGGCCAGTTGCGGTTCATCCTCGCGCGCGGGATTGGTGATGCCTTTGTTACCGCGGACGTGCCACGTGATAAGGTGTTGGCTGTGTTGCAAGATGCTTTGGAGCTACGGGGGTAAGCGTTCTTTTGGCGCGTGCCACAATCTCGTACTGCGCCTGATCCTCCACATCCCACAAAAAAAGGGCCGGATTTCTCCAGCCCTTGATCCAATTTGAAACTGTGGCTCCGACTTAGAACGGAATTTCATCGTCCATGTCGCCGCCGCCGGATGGGTCGCTGTCATATCCGCCACCGGCGCCGGAAGACGACCCGCCACCATAACCACCACCGCCCGATTGATCGGCCATATAGCCAACACCACCGCTGCCGCCAGCGTTGTCGCCGCGACCGTCAAGCATGGTCAGCGTGCCATCAAACCCTTGCAGTACGACTTCGGTGCTGTAACGATCAGCGCCCGACTGGTCCTGATACTTGCGGGTCTGCAGTTTACCTTCGATGTAAACCTTCGATCCTTTTTTCAGAAATTGCTCGGCGATCCGCACGAGGCCTTCCTGAAAGATAGCAACCGAATGCCATTCTGTTTTCTCGCGACGCTCGCCAGTGCTCTTGTCTTTCCAGTTTTCCGATGTTGCGATGCGCAGGTTACACACTTTGCCACCGTTCTGGAATGTGCGCACTTCGGGGTCGCGCCCCAGATTGCCGATAAGAATGACTTTGTTGACTGATCCGGCCATTTGCGTGTCTCCCTCACGAATCCGATATTTGTGGTGCATGTTACAACACCGCAGAATGGTGAATGAAAGGATAATCACCGCCAAATGGAGGATTTTGGCCATCCTTTACGCCAGATCGCAGGTAGGTGTGGAAATTACGGGCAAGGAGGATTAGCTTTTTGCGCACAAATAGTTGGGGGGACAGAGATGTAGAAGGTCGTGAGCGCCAGCACGGTGATCGCCTTGATGCTGTCAACATCGCTCAGTGCTGATACCCTCTCAACGCGATCATTTGCCGCGCTGTTTTCCTCGCAACTTGATGTTTTCGATGGTCGTGCAGGGCCGCAATATGGTGGGTCTGTGCGTCTTCAACCGCCACGGGCTGAAGTCCATTCCGCTAGAGGCCCGCGCTACAACGAACAATACACTGGGCCTTATCTTGATATGGCGCGATCAGCTACGGGCGCTTTGGAGCTGGCGCAACCTATGCCCGCCACAGCGCGGGTTTTGCGCGTCAATCCAAATGATCCTTACGAAAGCCTTGATGATGGCGCGCGCTACTTGCGCCAACAGTTCGAGACATTTGGCACGTGGCGGCTGGCGCGGGCGGCCTATAATGCAGGCCCCAGTGCGGTGCAACGCCATGGCGGCGTGCCGCTGTTTAGTGAGACCCGTAATTACGTTCACATTATCTGGGGGAGTTAGGCGATGAATGGTGTTTGGAAGTAAATTTTTCTCGGAATTAGTGTTTTTATCGCGCTGATTGTCTGCATTGGTCTTTCGGTGATGCGGCTAACCCAGCCCTACGTTGATCTGGTTCAAACACAGCAGCTGGCGCTGTCACAGGGGGATGGTGCTGCAGCGTATAGTGCTTTGTCGCACACGGCGCGTGATGAAGTCACGGAGTCCGAATTTGTCGCGATGATGCAGCGGATCGGCCTTTGGAACGACGCGGGAAGCTTTCATTTCAGTTCGCGAAATGTGGAAAACGGCGTTGCCCGATTGACCGGCACCTATACCCGCGCAGACGGCGCGGTGTTGCCAGTGACCTTTGTGATTGTCAAAGAGCAAGACGAGCTGCGCATTTCATCGTTTCAGTTCCGAATCTAAAAAGACATTATAATCAGTATGTTGTTGTGCGAATTTAATGTATCACGTCAAGCCCGAGGCTGTTTCCAGCCCCGGACTTTTTGTTATTCCGCAGCGATCTTGATCACTGGTTCCATATTGGCAAGTTCTTCATCGCTCAGGTGGCATTTGATCTGGTGATCACCAGCGAGGACGCGCACTTGCGGCACCTCTTTTTCGCACAATCCACCGGGCACTTTGTCCTTCCAACCGCAACGCGTCTGAAACGGGCAACCGCTGGGCGGGTCCATGGCTGACGGGATATCACCTTCAAGCACGATGTGCTTTTTCTGCACACTTGTATCGGCGATTGGCACCGCCGATAGCAGCGCTTCGGTATAGGGGTGATAGGGCGGGCTGAACACCTGATCCGTGGTGCCAAGTTCCACCACATGGCCCAGATACATCACCATCACGCGATCCGCCAGATATCGCACGATAGACAGGTCGTGGCTGATGAACAGCAGCGTGGTCTTTTCCTTGCGCTGGATCTCCATCAGCAGATCGGTCACGGCAGCCTGCACCGATACATCGAGCGCGCTGACAGGTTCGTCCGCCACCACGATCCGTGCACCTCCCGCAAAGGCGCGCGCGATCCCGACACGTTGTTTTTGCCCACCGGACAGTTGGCGCGGCATCCGGTCACCAAATTCGCGCGGTAGCTTCACCAGATCAAGCAGGGTCAGCATCCGTTCGCGTCGGTCAGCGTTGTCTGTGCCGATACCAAAGATTTCCAGCGCGCGAATGATCTGACGCCCGACCGTCATCGACGGGTTCAGGGTGTCAAACGGGTTCTGGAACACCATCTGCACATCGGCCACCGTGCGGGTATCGCGGCTTTCAATCGGCGTGTCCTGAATTTCGCGACCATCAAGCAAGATCTTGCCCTCGGTCGCGGTTTCAAGACCCATCAGCACCTTGGCAAAAGTGGATTTACCACAGCCCGATTCGCCAACAATCGCGAGGGTTTCGCTTTCATGCGCCTCGAAACTTAGGGTCTCGTTGGCTTTGACGACTTTTTTGTTAGCCCCACCAAACAACGCGTTGGCGGACACCTCGTAGTATTTCTTGAGGTTCTTCATCGACAGGACCACTTTGCCGATCTCGCCCTTCTCCTTGACCTCGCCCAACTGAATGGGCGCGTTCCAGTCAATTTCCTCGTGGCGCAGACAACGGGTTTGATGCCGGTCGTCGCCCTTGATCTTGGTCATAAATATCTGGTCCTGATCACAGCGACCTTCTTGGAAATAGTCGCACCGTGGCCCGAAGTTACAGCCATTAGGGCGTTCATGGGGCAGGGGGAAGTTACCAGGGATCGCCACAAGTGGGCGCGAGTTCTTGTCTGCACCGGGCAGCGGGATCGAACGGAACAGCGCTTGTGTATAGGGGTGCTGCATTTCGTCGAACACATCTTCGATACTGCCGCGCTCTACCGCTTCGCCGGAATACATCACGCAGATACGGTCACAGGTTTCCAAGATCAGCCCAAGATTGTGACTAATGAACAACATCGAAGTTCCGTATTTCTTGCCCAAGTCTTTGACAAGTTCCACAACTGCGGCCTCGACTGTCACGTCCAGCGCTGTTGTCGGCTCGTCCAGAATCAGCAAGGACGGCTTTGACATCAATGCCATGGCGATCACGATACGCTGTTGCTGCCCCCCCGAAAGCTGGTGCGGAAAGGAGTTTAGGATACGCTTGGGATCGGGCAGCTTCACATCCGTGACGACTTCCAAAGCACGGGCATAAGCATCGTCTTTGCTGATCCCTTCGTGGATCATCGGCACTTCCATCAACTGCTTGCCTATCCGCATGGCGGGGTTCAACGATGCCATCGGTTCCTGATAGATCATTGCGATTTGGCTGCCGCGAATGTCGCGCAACTCTTCGGTGGTCATCTCGTTCAGCTCGCGGCCCTTGAACTTGATTGACCCGCCAACGATACGGCCGTTTACGCCCAGATCCTGCATCACGCCCAGCGCCACAGTGGATTTACCGCATCCTGATTCACCCACAAGGCCAAGGGCCTCGCCGGGTTGAATGGTTGCAGAAAAGTCCATCACGGCAGGGATTTCACGCAAGCGCGTAAAAAAGCTGATGGAGAGCTTGTCGATCTCGAGGATCGGTCCGTCATAATCCCAAGTTGTCATCTGCTTAATCCTTCAGGCTTTCTTCGCGCAGGCCATCTGCGAGAAGGTTGAGACCAAGCACCATAGACAACAGTGCAATTGCAGGGGGCATAGCTGGGTGGACGTAGATCAATAGTAGCTTGCGCCCTTCGTTGATCGTGGACCCCCAGTCAGGGCTTTCGGGCGGCAGGCCAAGGCCAAAGAAACCCAAGGTTCCCAGCAGGATCGTGGTGTAGCCAATGCGTAGACAGAAATCGACGATTAGCGGGCCACGCGCGTTCGGCAGAATTTCCCAAAGCATGATGTACCATGTGCCTTCACCGCGGGTTTGCGCCGCCGCCACATAGTCGCGGGTTTTGATATCCAGCGCGAGGCCGCGCACGATACGAAACACGGTGGGAGAGTTGACGAAAACAACCGACACGAACACCACCAGAATACCGCCCGGAATGTCGATCAGATCAAGTGCGGCAGGCCAGATATGCAGTGGCGAGCCTGTCTGGCTAATCACACTAAGATAGACAACCGCCAGCGGGACAAGAACGACCGCCAGCAACACTCTGTTGCGTTTTGGTTGCGTGTAGAACCGCGAGTTGATCAACACGCCAAAGAAGACCAGCGGGAAGATAAACAAAAACGATGCCATGTAATTTGGCAGGCCCGTCGCGACGATTTCTGGCGTAACGAGCAGGTAGAACAGCAGGATGACCGGAAAGGCGAGGATCAGGTTGGCAAGGAACGACAGGATCGTGTCCAGCCTGCCACCAAAATATCCTGCGGGCAGGCCCAGTGTGATCCCGACCATAAAGGCAAAGATCGTAGCCAGTGGCGCGATCATGATCACAATCACCGAGCCCTGCACCATGCGGCTAAAGATATCACGCGCAAGGTTGTCACCGCCCAACAGATAATTGGCATACAGTTCCTCGCTGCCCTCGGGCAGGGCGACACCGGGCTTGGCGTTCTTGAGGCCGGAAATCTGCGACAGCGGATCATGGGTTGCGATCAGATCGAACACCCCGACAAAAATCGCCGTGAACACCCAGAACATCACCAGCGTAAAGCCGATCATCCCGATCATGCTGTCAAACAGTTTACCATAAAGGCCAAGTTTGCGTTTAAATATGATCGACACCGTGAAGGTGGCGACCAGCGCGATCCAGACGGGGATAAACCGTTTGGACATTTCGCCGATGATACCAGCCTTGCCGTAGGGCATCAGCAGCCCGCCGACGACGTAGATAACAACCACGACGACAAGTACCAAAAACAGCCATTTAACGGCGTTCTCGACCAACCCGAGGGCACCGCCGCGTTTCATAAGCGTGCCATCGGTGTTGGCTTGCAATTTTACTTCGGCAGCGAAAAATCCCATCGTAATTTGTGCGACTAAAGCCACCGCAAAGGCGATAAAATGCGCCGTCGCGACGGGATTTAGCAAAGTTCCAAGAGAGCCTGTCCAGCTAAGCATTTCCATGTCCTGTCTCCCTTACGAAATTCTGATGCGTGGGTTGAGGAACACGTAACCGATGTCTGAAATCAGCTGTGTTACCAGAACCACGACCACTGAGACGACAGAAACGCCCAGCAAAAGTTCAATGTCATTGTTGCTTGCGGCTTGCACCAGCGTCCAGCCAAAGCCCTTGTAGTTAAACAGGGTCTCGACGATCACGACGCCGTTCAGCAGCCACGGGAATTGCAGCATGATCACCGTAAACGGCGCGATCAGCGCGTTGCGCAGCGCATGCTTCAGCACGATATTTGGGAAACTCACCCCTTTCAGGCGTGCCGTGCGGATAAACTGCGCGTTCATCACCTCGGTCATGGAGGCCCGCGTCATCCGCGCGATATAGCCCATGCCATAAAGCGCGATCGTCAGCACCGGCAGGAATATGTTTTCAAAGGTGGCATCATCCATCGCCGATGTGGCCGTGCCCTTGAACCACTGCATCCCAAAGGTGCCGGTGGCAAACACGGCAATGAACACAACACCCGATACATATTCAGGCGTGGCCGTGGAAATAATAGAGACCGTAGAGAGCGAACGATCAAGTCGCGAGCCTTCACGCATCCCTGCCAACACACCTATAATCAGTGCGCCGGGGATCATAAGCAGCAGGACAAAGCCCATCAATTTGCCGGTCAGGCCCAGTCGCGTGCCAATAATGCTGCTCACATCATCCCTAAAGACGGTGGACTGCCCCCAATCACCTTGCAACACACCGCAGAACGTCGCGGTGGTGTCATCGGGTGCAGTGCCCGATGGCGCACAACGCCCGCGCACGGTGCCATCCGCGGCCTCGATTACGTAACCCGGCAACACGCCAAGCCATTCACCGTATTTCACCAGCGTCGGCTGGCTATATCCACGATTTTCAAGCCAGCTGACCACGGCTTCGTCCGACATGCGGGCGTTACCTTGGGTCTTGGCAAGTTTTTCGAGGTTTGGAAAAAGGTTGGTCAGCCAGAACACGATAAATGTCAGGCAAAGTGCCGTGAGGATCATCACCCCAAGGCGGCGTAAGATAAACAGTCCCATTTAATCCCCTGTTGGTCAGAGCAGCGGGCCAATGCCCGTCTTTTTTGTGCGGCCCCTTTGTGGGATCTGCAATTGGAAAGGGCCGCGCCAGTTGTGGCGCGGCCCTTCGGTCTTTTAGGCAGCAAAGCCGATTTTGTAATACTGCGGCAGATACGCGATGTGCATATCCCAGCCGACCAGACCCGGACGGGCGTGGCGGTAGATCGAGCGCCAGTATGGCTGGATCGTCACACCTTCGTCGACCATGATCGTCTGCAATTTGGCCATCACAACGCTACGGGCATCCGCATCGGCAATACCGTTTGCTTGGTCCAGCAGTGCGTCAAATTCGGCATTTGCAAACCCAGCCTCGTTCCATGCTTCACCTGAGCGATACGCCAGACCAAGGATCTGGACGCCAAGCGGGCGGTGGTTCCAGTTCGTGGAGGAGAACGGGTACTTCGTCCAATCGTTCCAGAACGTCGAGCCCGGAATAATCGTGCGTTTCACTTTGAACCCTGCGTCGCGCATCTGTGCGGCAACGGCATCGTTCGTGTTGCGCAGCCAGCTATCATCAATCGAGATCAGATCGAATTCGTAGTCCTGCATACCTGCTTCGGTCAGCAACGCAAGCGCACCTTCCGGATCAAATGGCGTGCCCGGAACATCGGACCATTCAGGGTGCATCGGACCCACGTGCTGGTTACGTGCTGCAGCACCGCGACCCGAATAACCAAGCTCAAGGCAAATGTCATTGCTGACGGCCATTGCGATGGCTTTGCGCACTCGCACGTCCTCGTAGGGTTTGATCCCGTCGACTTCTGCAAGCTGGTTAGGCCGGATGACCACAGTCGCAGCTGAGGCAATCTCGGAGCGTTCCCAGCCGAGACCGTCGATGATGTCGACGAAGTCGCTGATTGT
This sequence comes from uncultured Octadecabacter sp., assembly GCA_937891785.1. GTDB lineage: Bacteria > Pseudomonadota > Alphaproteobacteria > Rhodobacterales > Rhodobacteraceae > SW4. The sequence goes on along the minus strand of CALAGN010000015.1, from coordinate 33,382 downwards.
CTCGTAGATCATATCGATCTCATCGGATGCAACAGCCGCCGCAGTCGAGGACGGGTCTGTGCCGTAATCGATGAATTCGATGCGATCCAGGTAAGCGCCTTTGCCGGCGGCGTAGCCCCACCATTCGTGGCCTTCGTTGCGTACGTTGACGGCTTTGATACCAGCGTCGATTTGCTCTGGCAGATAAGGGCCAGTGCCGATCGGCGTGGACATCATGTCTTCGACATTGTTGCTCGCGTGCGTGATCGCAGCAGGGTAATCTGACATGCCTGCAATCAGTGAAATGTCTGGTGCTGGCAGGTTCAGCCTAACAGTCAAAGCATCGATAACTTCGATGGAGCCTTCGACAGCCTGACCAGCGTCAGCATCAACAATAACAGCAAAGCGACCGGCCATGGAGTTGCCTTCAACAGACTTGTCACACCAGCCAGCAATGTTGCGCGCAACATCTTCAGCTGTGAAATCGTCGCCGTTGTTCCACTTGACGCCTTCACGGACAGTCAATGTGTAGGTCATCGCGTCATCGCTGACTTCCCAGCCGGACAACAACATTGGCTCGAACGAACCGTCGGAGTTGTATTCTACAAGATATTCCAGCCAACCTGAGGACACGTGTGCGATTTCAGACCAGTCATAAGTACGCGGGTCTTTCAGCGCATAGACGGACATGGAGACACGCAATGTGCCGCCTTGCTGGGCGTGGGCCGCAGCATGAACCGGCGCAGACAGACCAAGTAGACCATAAGCGCCAGCAGCGGTAACGCCAACAGCAGTGGTGCGCGAAATAAATTCACGGCGGCTCAGTTTGCCAGCCTTTGCATCGCGCGCGTAAATCTTGGCGGCGGGGTGCATCGGTTTACCGGAAAAGGTTGGGTGCGTCATTTGTTTCTCCCTATGACATTTCATTATTAGTCAAGTGGCAGGCATCGCGGCAGCGGCGCTATTCTTGGCACCTACCACTACGGCCCACTCCCACTCAGAAGGGCATTCGGCACGTTTTTGGCTGTTCGGTCAATGCATGGTTTCGGCAATCAGCGTCACGTTTGCGACATTCGCAGAGGGCAAAAAAGCGACATCAGCCCAATTGATGCGAAGTTGCTGCATTGCGGCCAAGGTCGCCGCGATGCAGCATCGCACCCCTTTTTCTAAAGGGTTGCGTGGTTCGCCATTGGGCCTTTGCGACGAAATTCGGAAGGTGTCATGCCAGCCTGCGCCTGAAAGCTGCGGGTGAAATAGGCAGCCGAGGCAAACCCAAGGTCGGCCGCGATCTGTTGCACTGGCACTTTGGTCTGACGCAGTTGCACACGGGCCTCGAACAGGATCCGATCATTAAGCAACGCGAGCGATGATCTAGCGCAACTTGCCTTGCAGCACCGCGTCAGGTGTGTCGGGGTCACGCCGAGGGCCGCGGCATAATCGGCAACGCCCTTGTGGCGGCGGAAATCGCGCTCGATCAAATCCGTATAGGCTGCGACCAATCGTGCAGCTGCTGTATTTTGGCGCGCGTTGTTTTGTTCAAGGCCGGTGATCTGACGCTCAAAGTACACAGACAACAGCCCTGCATGATAATGTGCTGCACGCGCATGCCCGGGGCGCTCGCTTTTGAGTTCCCGTTCCAGATTGTCGAACAGGATCGCCAGTTCCTTTTGCATCACCACATCGCGCAGACGCAGATGCATTTCATCTTCGGGCCACTCGCTCGCCATGGCGGCTGGAATTGTCACCAACTGGCCGAAGACCGTCGGGCCAACCTCGAACCCATACATCGTATGCGCAGGAATAAAGATCAGATTGTTGGGACCATAGCCACTGGTCAGTCCCGCGACTGTGATCCGCCCTTGTCCCTTGTTGATGAATATCAGGCGTGGGGTGTCATGACTGCGCATCGCCTCGGTGCGCCAACGGCCATGATGGGCATTCTGGGCGATAGTCGTCAGGGCAAGCGCATTAAGGGTGGGAGCTGTCATGAATCGGTCCAAATGTTGTAATAGTGAAACTTTGGATGGTAACTTGTCGAAATACAACCTACAATTTGTTGTAAAGGTATAAGTGTTGTGGGTAACCCTGTGGATAACCTCTGCGCTACTTTGGCGCTGGAAGCGAAATGTACCGCCACTCCTGCATCTTAGAGCGCAGCCACGTGCGTTGCCGTTTCGCGTATTGACGACTTGCTATAATCGCGTACTCGGATGCGTCCTCAAGGGTCATCTCGCCGCGGATATGGGCGATCAATTCTGCCGCACCGATGGCTTTGGACGATGCATGGTCGGGGCTCCAGCCGGGCTCCATCGCGCGGGCCTCGTCCAAGGCGCCGCTTTGCAGCATCAGGCCAAAACGGCGCGCAATGCGGGCATTTAGCCAGTCTGGATCAGGACTTAGCGCCAAAGCGGTAGTATCTTCCAAGGGTAACAGCGGCGGCGGCGTGTTGTCTTGCCACAGGGCAATGCTGCGGCCTGTGGTTTCTTGCACCTCCCATGCGCGTTGCACACGGGCGCGGTTGTTTGTGTCGATCCGGCCAAGCGTATCCGCATCCAATGCCGCCAGCAAAATATCTAGTGTCAAATCGTTCGCGCAGGCACGCAAATCGTCAGGCGTTGCTGGAATATCAGCCAAACCCTGCGTCAGAGCCATAAAATTGAGGCCCGTGCCCCCGACGATGATCGGGCGCGCGCCGCTTTGAATGAACGGCGTCACGTCGCGCAGCCAATGGCCAACAGAATAAGGGGCATCGAACGGCACATGGCCGTAAAGCGCGTGGGTTACCAAAGCCACATCTGCCGTCGATGGGCGCGCCGTCAGCACCCGCCAGCCGTCAAACACCTGCAAGGCATCCGCGTTGACGATAACGCCGCCCTGGTCTTGGGCGATTTGCAATGCCAGCGCCGATTTTCCGCTCGCAGTCGGGCCAAAGATCAGCACGGGGCGATCGGCAGGAATTGGGGTCAGATCAATCAATTGGGCCGCCTTTCAGGTCGCTTGATCAAGAAACTTGGTGCCGAGCGCGTATTTCAGCCAACCAGCCATTGAACAGAGCAACGGTTTGCGACATTTTAGCCGGTGCCGCAATAATCCAAAGGACACTGCCATGTCAGACACCGAAAAAATCAACTTTAAACGGGTTATGCTCAAGATCTCCGGCGAGGCGCTGATGGGCGATCAGGGGTATGGGCTGCATCCCCCGACAGTTGAACGCATCGCCCGCGAAGTGAAGATCGTTCACGACATGGGTGTCGAGATTTGCATGGTGATCGGCGGCGGCAACATTTTTCGCGGCCTTCAGGGCTCTGCGCAGGGGATGGAGCGGACCACGGCTGACTATATGGGCATGTTGGCAACAGTGATGAACGCGCTGGCCATGCAAAGCGCGCTTGAAGGGCAGGGCATCCACACCCGCGTGATTTCCGCGATCCGCATGGACGAGGTAGCAGAACCTTATATTCGTCGCCGCGCCGTGCGACATCTTGAAAAGAAACGCGTTTGTATCTTCGCAGCAGGCACCGGAAATCCTTATTTTACAACGGATACGGCCGCCACGCTGCGCGCCAAGGAAATGGCCTGCGAGGCAATCTTTAAAGGCACCAAAGTGGACGGCGTTTATGACAAAGACCCAGCCAAACATGACGACGCCAAACGCTATGACACAATCACCTATGACGCAGTTCTTGCCCAGCACCTTGGTGTGATGGACGCCAGCGCGATTGCACTGGCACGCGAAAACAATCTGCCGATTGTCGTGTTTTCCTTGGATGAACCGGGCGGATTTCGCGGAATTCTGGACGGGTCTGGAACGTTTACGACCGTTAAGGATTAGGTGTGGCGTGCCGTAAACCTGCGCAAACTTTGCACAGGTGTTCTATACAAATCACCCGTCCTGCAGCTATAGCAGTGCAACCAAGGCAAAAAGAGCATAAGATATGTCCGACGATTTCCTTCTAGATACCGATGATCTGCAACGCCGTATGGATGGCGCAATCACCAATCTCCGCACCGAATTTGCATCTTTGCGCACGGGGCGCGCGTCGTCCTCGATGCTGGAGCCTGTGATGGTGGATGCCTACGGGTCGATGACACCAATCAATCAGGTCGGCACCGTGAACGTGCCCGAACCGCGGATGGTGACGATCAACGTTTGGGACAAGGGCCTTGTTGGTAAAGTCGAAAAAGCGATCCGCGAAAGTGGGCTGGGGATCAATCCTCAGCTAAACGGCACGATTATCATGCTGCCTATCCCGGAATTGAACGAAGAACGCCGCACACAACTGACCAAAGTTGCCGGAAGCTACGCCGAACACGCCCGTGTTTCTGTGCGTAACGTGCGCCGTGACGGGATGGACCAGATCAAAAAAGCCAAGGGCGGTGGTATGTCTGAGGACGACCAGAAGCTTTGGGAGGACGAGGTGCAGGACATGACCAACACCTATATCAAGCAAATCGACGATAACCTTGAGACAAAGCAAGCCGAGATCATGCAGGTGTAACGCGCAATCTGAAACACCCAGTGGGGCGTTTCGCGCGATAAATGGCTAAGCCCGCGATGGGATTGTACGGTAAAAAGTAATCAGGAGGCCACCTTGGCCAAAGACACGAGCCAGACCGGACCCAAACACGTCGCCATTATTATGGACGGCAACGGTCGCTGGGCTACGCAGCGCGGTCGCCCGCGCTTGTTCGGACACCATGCGGGTGCCAAACGCGTGCGCGATATCGTCGAAGCCTGCCCTGACCTTGGTGTTAAGTACCTGACGGTATTTGCCTTTTCCACCGAAAACTGGAAGCGGACCCAAACCGAAGTCGCGGGTCTGATGAAGCTGTTTCGCCGCTATATCGAACGCGAGTCACAGGCCTTGCTAAAAAAAGGCGTGCGGGTGCGGTTCATTGGTGATCGTGTGCGTTTGGATGACAAGCTAGTATCGCTGATGGACGAGCTTGAATTGCTGACGGCGGGCAACGACCTTGTTCATCTGACTGTCGCAATCAATTACGGTGGGCGCGATGAAGTCACCCGAGCAGCCAAGCGCCTTGCTTATGACATCGAGCAAGGCAAGCTGACCCATAATGACGTCGATGCGGAAACGCTGGCCAAATATCTTGACACTCATGTGCTGCCCGACCCCGATCTGGTAATCCGCACCAGTGGCGAAGCACGAGTGAGCAACTTTCTGCTCTGGCAAACTGCCTATAGCGAATACGAATTTGTCGACACGCTTTGGCCCGATTTTACACCTGCCGAATTTGCCAAAGTCCTGGCAAGTTATGGCACTCGTGACCGCCGGTATGGTGGGGTAAAGGCTTGATATGAAAGATGAAACTTCTGGAAAATGGGGTGACCTGACGGTGCGTCTGGCATCAGGCGCTGTGATGGCGTTTATCGGCGTGGTTGCGATTATTGCAGGCGGCATCTGGTTTCAGATGCTTGCGGTGTTCGTCACGGCTGTGATGGTCTGGGAGTTGTGGAAAATGATCCACCCCGAGGCCGCGACCTCGGGGATGCTATTGGCGGCTGGGGCCGCCAGTATATTGTCCGCGCAAGTCTTTGGCCCAACAGAAAACTATGAATTCCTGATCCTGTTCCTCGTAGTGCCGCTGATCGGTGCGATTGCTTTACCGCACGAGCGGCTGACCTTCTTTATCTTCGCTTTGGCGCTTCAGATCGCGGGTTGGGGGTTGGTGCATTTCCGCATTGATTATGGGTTCTTATGGCTTCTTTGGCTGGTTTTGGTCGTTATGGTCACGGATATTTTCGGCTATTTCGCCGGACGGATGCTGGGGGGGGCCAAATTTTGGCCCACGGTCAGTCCGAAAAAGACCTGGAGCGGCACAGTTGCAGGCTGGATTGGCGCCGCGATTGTTGGTCTGCTATTCATGCAATTCACCGATGTTACATGGGTGATCTTGCCGATCTCTATGGTAGTGTCTTTTGCGGGGCAGATGGGTGATATTGGCGAAAGCGCACTAAAACGGCGGATGAAGGTCAAGGATAGCTCGACCCTGATTCCCGGCCATGGGGGGCTATTTGACCGCTTTGATGCGCTGCTTGGCGCGTCCTTGTTCATGCTGGCAGTTGCCGAAGTGTTCAACGTCCCCGGAGCCGCCTTTTGACGCGACGGATTAGTATTCTTGGCGCGACCGGATCAATCGGTCAGAACACGCTTGACCTGATCAAGCGTGACCCCGACAGTTATGACATTGTTGCCCTGACCGGCGGGTGTAACGTTGCGCAATTAGCGAGCGATGCCATTGCGTTACGGGCCGATGTTGCAGTGATCTCCGATGAAACGCTGCTGCATCAATTACGCGATGCTTTGGCCGGAAGCGGGGTTGAGGCTGCAAGTGGGGCGAGTGCCTTGAACGATGCCGCAAGCCGGCCAGCTGATTGGATCATGTCTGCAATTGTTGGTGCCGCTGGCCTTGCACCGGGGTGGCGCGCGCTGGAACAGGGCACGACCTTGGCGCTGGCCAATAAGGAATCGCTGGTCACCGCTGGTCCGATCCTGATGCAGCATGCCGCCTGTCACGGCGCGCGTATCCTGCCCGTGGACAGCGAACATTCTGCCGTATTTCAGGCGCTGGTCGGCGAGGATATTGCCGCCGTGGAACGAATTATCATTACCGCATCCGGTGGTGCGTTTCGCGACCTTCCGATTGCGGCATTGAACACCGTCACAGTGGCCCAGGCGTCATCACACCCCAATTGGGATATGGGCCAACGGATCACGATTGATTCCGCCTCGATGTTCAACAAAGCGCTGGAGCTGATTGAAACCAAAGAGTTTTTTGGCGTCCGCCCTGACCAAATCGAAACCATCGTGCATCCTGAAAGCCTGATCCACGCGCTTGTCGGGTTCAATGATGGCGCGCTGATGGCCCATGTCGGACCGCCCGATATGCGTCACGCAATCGGCTATGCGCTGCATTGGCCGCAGCGGCGCGACCTACCGGTGGCGCGACTTGATCTTGCACAGATCGGCCAGCTTAATTTTCGCGCGCTTGACGGTGACCGCTATCCGGCTTTGGCGCTTGCAAGCCGCGTGATGGAGGAGGGCGGTCTGACAGGCGCCGCCTTTAACGCCGCCAAGGAACGCGCGCTGGACGGGTTTATCGCTGGCGATATTGGCTTTATGGACATGGCGCGCGTTGTTGCCGTCACGTTAGATAAAATGTCGGCCCATGACGGGCTGCAAAAAGCCACTATGTCATTAGATACGGTGCTTGAAATAGACAGGCTTGCCCGCGTCCGCGCAGGCGAAGTGATTGCACAGATAGGAACTTAAGACCTTGGACATGACCCAGATTCTTCCGCAGTTTGGCGGTGCCGCCTTTACGATTATCGCCTTTGTTGTGGCACTTTCTATTATTGTGGCGATCCACGAATATGGTCACTACATCGTTGGACGCTGGACCGGCATCTATGCCGAAGTGTTCAGCCTTGGCATAGGTCCGGTTTTGTTTTCGCGCGCTGATAAACACGGAACGCGCTGGCAAATTGCCGCTCTGCCGTTTGGTGGGTATGTCAAATTCCTGGGCGATGCCAATGTCGCAAGCGTCGGTGCGACCGATGACGCCAAAACAGAGCGTAACACCATGGCTGGCGCCCCGCTTTGGGCGCGTTCGGCAACAGTTGTTGCGGGTCCGTTGTTCAATTTTGCCCTATCGATCCTGATCTTTGCGACCGTCATGGTATTTGATGGCCGCGCCTCTGATCCGCTCACCATGGATGAAGTGCGCGCATTGCCCGACTCTTATACGATGGAGCTGGAGCAGGGCGATGAAATCCTGTCGATTGGTGGCCAAGACACGCCGGCGCTTGCAGACTTTGACGGCTTTATTGATAGCTTGCCGATTGAGCCCACGCTTGAATATCGCGTGCTGCGCGATGGGCAAGACATCACGGTGCGGGCCCTTTATCCTTATCCGGCAATGGTTCTTGCGTTGAACCCGCAGTCAGCCGCCTTTGACATCGACATGAAGATTGGTGACGTGATCACGGCGATCAATGGCGCGCCGATCTTTGCCTTTTCGCAACTACAAGAGGCCGTGGCCGCATCCGAAGGGCGTCCGCTTCTGGCAACAGTGTGGCGCAGCGGCGAAATGATCGACTTTACGCTGGCCCCGCGCAGCGGTGATCGGCCGATGCCCGAAGGTGGCTTTGAAACCCGGTATCGGATTGGCGTCACGGGCGGGCTTTTCTTTGAGGCTCAAACCGAGTCCGTGGGTCCGGTCACGGCGCTTTGGTCGGGTGTGAAACAGGTCTGGTTCATTATTAAATCGTCACTGTCGGGCCTTTGGCACATGATTACCGGCGCAATTTCATCATGTAATCTGTCCGGCCCGATCGGGATTGCCCAGACAAGCGGTGCCATGGCCAGCCAGGGGGCAAGCAGCTTTATCTGGTTTGTTGCCGTGCTCTCGACGGCGGTAGGGCTGTTGAACCTGCTGCCAGTGCCGGTACTAGATGGCGGTCACCTGATGTTTCACGCCTACGAGGCCGTGACGGGAAAGATGCCAAGCAATACCGCTTTGCGGATACTTATGGCTGTAGGACTGTCGTTGATCCTGTCGCTGATGGTCTTTGCGATTGCCAACGATCTATTCCTTTGCCCTTAAGAAACAGTTGACAATTGCCGCAGTGGTTTCACAGTCGTGCCACCTTTGCGCCATATTTGCGGTCCAGAACTATGGAAACAATTATTCATAGGGGTTTCCCATGCAGACTATTGCTTCTGGTTATCGCGGATTGTCACTGTTGATCGACATAAACTGGGACCGCATCCTGTATCTGGCGACCATCGTTGGTGCGCTGTGGGTCGGGGCATATCTCGGCACAGTTGACCTTCCCGGCTAGGCTAACATACCTCCTTTAGTGTAGTCTTAACGCGCAACCACAAGGTTGCGCGTTCTTGCGTTTTGACAAGGCCGCTTATTCCCGATACTTGAAAGGCACTTGGGATGTCGAAACAGGCGGAAAAAATGAGCAGCGCATTTGCACACAAAGTGGCGAAAAGCCACACAGCACTACAAAAAGTAATTTTCCTTTCAGTTCTGATGCTTGCAATGGCTTTTGCGGCCATAGCACAGGCTCAGACCTTCCGGTTTAGTACCGTAGTCGTCGAAGGAAACCAGCGGATTGAGACCGCAACAATCCTGACATACGCAGGAATCACTAGCGGAGAGGCCGTTTCAGCCGGTGCCGTGAACGATGCCGCACAGCGTATTCGCGCCGCAGGGTTGTTTGAGAGCGTCGATCTGGTGCCTTCGGGCAACAGGCTGGTGATCAGGGTCGTTGAGTATCCAACGGTGAGCCGGATCAATTTTGAAGGCAATTCGCGACTATCGGACGATGAGCTGTCAGCTGTCGTGCGCTCGCAGTCGCGCCGGGTCTATAGTCCATCACAGGCTGAACAGGACGTTGCCGCGATTACCGAAGCCTACGCGCAACAGGGACGAATCAACGCGACCGTCACGCCGCGTATCATCCGACGCAGCGACAACCGGGTCGATCTGGTGTTTGAAGTTTTTGAGGGCGGCGTGTCCGAAGTGGGCCGTATCGGCTTTGTCGGTAACCGTAGCTATTCTGATCGTCGCTTGCGCGGCGTGCTTGAAACCAAGCAGGTCGGCATTTTTCGCGCAATCATTTCGCGTGATACATTCGTCGCCGACCGTGTCGATTTTGACCAGCAGGTATTGAGCGATTTCTACCGCTCGCGCGGCTATGTTGATTTTCAGGTGCAAAACGTTGACGTGTCTCTGACACGCGAACGCGATGCTTATCTGATCACTTACAACATCCAAGAAGGGCAACGCTTCCGGTTTGGCAATGTGTCGGTGATCTCGGAAATCGATGAAGCAGATTCGGTTGTTTTCGAGGACGGGCTGCATCTGCGCTCGGGCAGCTATTATTCCCCGACTGCGATTGAAACCAACATCGCCCGCATCGAACGTCTGGCCATCCGTCAGGGGATCAACTTTATGCGGGTCGAGCCGCGGATTACCCGCAACGATCGTGACCTGACATTGGATATTGAATTTGTGCTCGTGCGCGGCGACCGCATTTTCGTCGAACGTATCGACATCGAGGGAAACAACACGACGCTTGACCGTGTGGTGCGTAATCAATTCACCGTGGTCGAAGGCGATCCGTTCAATCCACGCGAAATCCGCCAAAGTGCTGAACGCATTCGCGCCTTGGGGTATTTCGTCAATGCAGATGTTGACGCGAGCGAAGGGTCTTCGCCTGATCAGGTCGTCATTGATGTGAACGTCGAAGAGGGGCCAACCGGCTCGTTGTCGTTTGGTGGTAACTTCTCGTCGGATAACGGTCTTTCGCTTCTGGCAAGCTTCAAACAACGTAACTTCCTTGGTCGCGGCCAGTCGCTCAGCTTTGAGTTGGCGGCGGGCGCAGACACTCAGGACCTTAGCTTTAGCTTCACCGAGCCAAACTTCCTAGCGCGTGATCTTAGCTTCGGGCTTGGTTTGAACTATGGTCAGACTGATAACGCTAACGCGCTTTATGATACGCAAGCCTTTAATTTCCGCCCTTCTTTTGCCTTTCCGGTTAGCGAGAATGGTCGTTTGTCGGTGTTCTATGGCTATGGCTACACCGACATTATGAATGCCGATCCTCTGAGCAGCTCAATCATTCAGGCCGATGAATTGCTTGGTGGCATTGGCACCAGCTCGATCGGTTACTCTTTCAGCTATGACACGCGCCGCACAGGGCTGAACCCGGACGCGGGTGTCTTACTGCGCTTTGGTCAAGAATTCGGTTTTGGTGATAGTCAGTTCATCAAGACGTCGGCCGAGGCGACAGCGCAAACGTTGGTCTTGAATGGCGATGTGACGTTGCAGGCCACGATTGAGGGCGGCGCGTTGATCTATCAAGACGGCCAAAGCCGGATCACCGACCGTTACTTCCTGGGCAGCCGCACGATGCGCGGCTTTGCGCCTGGCGGCATCGGCCCGCGTGATACGGTAAGCGGCGATGCTCTGGGTGGCGAATACTTTGCCGCTGCCCGCTTTGAGGCGCGCTTTCCGTTGGGTCTTCCCGAAGAATACGGGATTTCGGGCGGCGTCTTTGTCGACTACGGGTCGGTTTGGGACGTGGGTGGCAGTCTGACAGGGAATGTGGAATACAATGATTTCACCCCACGCTCGATTGCCGGTGTAGCGATCTTTTGGGACACGCCAATCGGGCCGCTGCGGTTCAACTTTACTGAACCATTGAATGTGCAAGCCAACGACGAAACGAAGTCGTTTGACTTGACGATCTCGACGCAATTCTAATGCTGCGCGCGGCGCTTTTTGCCTTGGCGATGATCGCCGCGTGCCCCCCCATTGTGCGGGCCCAAGACGGGCCGTCGCCCGTGGGGATTGTGACAATCGACATTGATCGGCTGTTCGCCGCGACCCAGCTGGGTCAACGTATTTCCGAAGATTTCCGCGCTGAGAGCGAGGTTTTGGCAGCAGAAAACCGTACCATTGCCGCCGCCTTGACCGAAGAGGAACGCAGCCTGACCGAGCGTCGTGGCGAGATGGATGCCGCAGTTTTTCGCGGCGAAGCCGAGGCGTTTGACGAAAAAGTTCAGGGCATCCGCACAGCGCAAGATAGCAAGCAACGCGCGCTTGAAGAATCAACTAGCCTTGGGCGTGAGGATTTCTTCGTGAGCATTCGCCCCATTCTTGGACAATTGATGATAGATAACGGGGCTGGTGCCATTCTCGATCGACGCAGTGTTGTCATGTCAGTTGGCCGGATCGACATCACCGATGTGGCGATTGCCGCGATTGACGCCCAGGTTGGCGACGGCATCGAAATTCCTGAAACGCTCGCGCCGGCGCTGGACAACTTGCTTGATCCGGTCGCTGACGCGGCAGCCGGTGAAGACGGAGCTGACACGACAGGTGCGAACTAAGCGCACGCTTGCCCCCTTGGGCTGGGGTTGCTACTCAGGTTGTTAGCAAACCACCCCAAAGGATGCCCCATGAGCGACGCAACCCAAGCCCCTCAAGCCGCCCCGATAACCGAGGCTGACATCCAGCTTATTCAAGCTATCCTGCCACACCGTTATCCGTTTCTGCTGGTCGACCGCGTCAAGGAGATTGACGGCACGGCCTCGGCCTTGGGCATCAAGAATGTGACCATGAACGAGCCGCATTTTCAGGGCCATTTTCCAGGCACGCCGATCATGCCCGGCGTTACAATCATCGAAGCAATGGCGCAAACTGCCGCCGTTATGGTTGGCGCGACGATGGGGTTGGTTGACGGCAATTTGCTGGTCTATTTTATGGCAATCGATGGCTGCAAGTTTCGCCGCAAGGTCATCCCCGGCGATGTGCTCGAGATTCGCATCCAAACAAAACGTGGCAAGGCTGGCGGCAAAGTCTGGAAATTCAAAGGCGTGGCCACGGTTGACGGCGAAATGGCCGCCGAAGCCGAATTTACAGCGATGATGGATAAGCAAGCGTGAGTAAAGCCACCCTTCATCCCAGTGCAGTGATCGACGCAGGCGCGCAAATCGGCGCAGGCTGCGTGATCGGTCCGCTTTGTGTTGTCGGACCCCAAGTTGTGCTGGGTGAAGGCGTGCACCTGCACAGCCACGTTGTTGTCACAGGTGACACGCATATCGGTGCCGGTTCCGAGGTTTTTTCTTTCGCGGTGATTGGTGAGATCCCGCAAGATCTGAAATTCAGTGGCGAAAAGACAAGCCTGCGGATCGGCGCGCGCAATCGCATTCGCGAACATGTCACCATGAATGCAGGCACCGCGGGCGGTGGCGGCGTGACCCGCGTGGGCGACGACGGCTTGTTCATGGCCGGTTGTCATATTGCCCATGATGCACAGATTGGCGATCGTGTGATCGTGGTCAACTCGTCGGCAATAGCTGGCCATGTGATCATCGAAGACGATGTGATCGTGGGCGGATTGTCAGGCGTTCATCAGTTTGTGCGGATCGGCAAGGGCGCGATAATCGGTGCCTGTACCATGGTCACAAACGATGTCGTTCCGCATGGCCTTGTGATGGGCCCACGCGGGGTGCTGGATGGGCTGAACCTTGTAGGCCTCAAGCGCAAAGGCGTGGATCGCAGCGATATTACCGCCCTGCGGGCCGCATTTCAGACCCTCAAGGACGGCGAAGGGTCGTTCATGGATCGCGCCCGCCGTTTGGCCGATGAAAGTGACAGCGCTTACGTGCAGGAAATGGTGACCTTTATCCTTGGCGACAGTGACCGCAATTTTCTGACTCCAAGCTGATGTTGGCACTGATCGCAGGCGAGGGGGGCCTACCCCCTGTGCTCGTCGCGTCATTGCGCGCGCGCGGGCAACCCGATCCGGTGATTTGCCAGATGGACGGGTTTACGCCTGATTTGCCCGCAGATATGACGCGCATCCCCTTTCGCTTTGAAACCCTTGGCAGTCTGTTTGTTGATCTGCGCGCGATGGGCGTCGATCAGATTTGCATGGCGGGTCGGGTGCGACGCCCAGTCATTGATGAAAGTGCGATTGATGTCGCTACCGCCCCGTTAATGGCCCGTCTTGGTGCGGCGCTGGGGTTGGGGGACGATGGAACCCTGCGCGAGATCATCGCGATCATGCAAGAGGCTGGTTTTAGCATCTGCGCAGCGCATGACATCGCACCTGAGTTGCTGCCACCCAGCGGTGTTCTTAGTCGGGCGCAGCCCAATGTGCGCCAAATCAATGATGCGATTCGTGGCGAAGAAATTGTTGCCGCGATGGGCCGCGCCGATACCGGGCAGGCCTGCGTCATTCGCGCGAGCGAGGTTCTGGCGCGCGAAGGGCTGGAGGGCACCGATGCGATGATCGCCCCCGCACGCGGTGCAATCCTGTTCAAAGCCCCCAAGCCCGATCAAGACCGCCGCGTTGATCTGCCGACCATCGGCCCCAACACTTTGATGCTGGCCACAAAGGCCGGATTTAGCGCAGTGGTGATCGAATCAGGCGGGGTGATCGTGCTTGATCAACCACGCTGTGTGGCGATTGCGGATGCAAACGGGTTGGTGTTTTGGGTGCGCGAACGGGAAGCCGCATGAAGATATTTGTGATCGCAGGCGAGCCGTCCGGCGACAAGCTGGGTGGCGCTCTGATGGTGGGCCTGCGCCAGTTGCGCCCCGATGTGACGTTCCAAGGTGTGGGCGGGCTGTTGATGCAGGCGCAAGGGATGCGCAGCCAGTTCCCGATGGATGAACTTAGTATCATGGGCATTGCCGAGGTGCTGCCCAAGTATTTCCACCTGAAACGCCGCATCCGCGAAGTGGCCACGGCCGTGATCGCCGCCAAACCGGATGTGCTGATCACTATCGACAGCCCTGATTTCTGCCTGCGTGTGGCGCGGCTGGTCAAGGACGCCAGCCGCATCCGCACTGTGCATTATGTCGCCCCGACCGTCTGGGCATGGCGCCCCAAACGGGCGACGAAGATGGCGAAAGTCATCGACCATGTGCTGGCGTTGTTCCCGTTCGAACCGCGCCTGATGCAGGCAGCCGGAATGGCTTGCGATTTTGTCGGTCATCCTGTCGTTGCTGAAACGATTGCCACCGCTGCCGATGTTGCCGCATTCCGCAGCGCCCATAATCTCGGCGCGGACCCGCTGATCCTGGCATTGCCCGGATCGCGTCGTGGCGAGGTGACCCGACTGGCCACACGGTTCGGCGCGGCCCTGCAGCCTGTCATTGCTGCACATCCAACAGCCCGCGTCATCGTGCCTTGTGCGGGGCCAGTCGAGGCGCTCGTGCGCGAATTAACTGCCAATTGGCCCGTCAAACCGCTTTTAATCTCTGCCAATGATCCCGCGGGCAAAAGCGCTGCGTTTGCCGCCGCTGACGTGGCACTTGCGGCCTCGGGGACGGTGTCGCTTGAACTGGCGGCCGTCGGTACGCCAATGGTGATCGCCTACGATATGAACTGGCTAAGCCAGATGATCATTTCACGAATGCTGCTGGTGGACACGGTGACGCTGGTTAATCTGGTAAGCGAAACACGCGTCGTGCCGGAATTCATAGGCAAAGACTGCCAGCCTGTGCCGATCGGGGCCGCCTTGCTGAATGTGCTGACAGACCCAGATGCACAAAACGCTGCGATGATGCTGACGATGGCGCGGCTCGGGCAGGGCGGCGAAGCACCCGGACTGCGCGCCGCGCGTGCCGTTCTGGACAGACTTGACGACTAAGACCCTAGTATAGTGCCAAGATCCTAGGTCGGCGCGTCGTCCAGCACGCCATGCGCCGACATCTGCGCATAAAGCAGCCCCTCGCGCAGGCCGCGATCCGCAACTGAAAGCCGGTCCGTGGGCCAAAGGCGCATCAAGGCTTGCAAGATCGCCGAACCCGACATGATCAAAGCTTGGCGGTCGTTGCCAATACGCGGGTCGTTGCGCCGCCCGACCACGCCCAAGCTAAGGTAGTCCTTAATAACCGCATCAATTTGATCAGTGGTCATGCGCAACCCATCGACCTTGGTGCGGTCATAACGGCGTAATCCCAGATGACTGGCGGCCACGGTCGTCACGGTGCCGCTCGTACCAATGATCTGAAACCCCTTGCGGTCCTGAACCTCCGAGGTGGGTGCGAATTTCTCAAGATTTTCTTCAAAAAACCAGCTCATTAGGGCAAACCTTGCGCCGTCATCCTCGACGTCCTGAAATTGGTCGCGCAGGGTCGCCACGCCAAGTGGCACCGAGATCCAGTCTACGACTTTGGCGCCGACAAAAGCCCCTGGATCGCTGTCAAAACCGGCGTGCAGCCGCATGATCGCCCCAGATCGTTCCTTTTTCGGTACATTTGTCAGGTCGATCCAGACCAGCTCTGTCGATCCGCCGCCGATGTCCACAACAAGCAGCTGCGTGGTATTCTTGTTCACCAGTGGAGCACATGAAATCACGGCCAGACGGGCTTCTTCTTCGGGGGTGATAATTTCCAGACGCAGGCCGGTTTCGCGTTTGACCTGACGGATGAAATGCCCCGCATTACTGGCGCGCCGACAGGCTTCGGTCGCCACAAGGCGCATGTGTTTGACGTTGTGTCGTTGCAGTTTTTGGCGACAGACGCGCATCGCGGAAATCGTGCGATTCATCGAGGCGCGCGACAATTTTCCGGAGCTTTCAAGCCCTTGGCCAAGCAGCACAGATTTTGAAAAGCTGTCCACGACTTGAAACTGATGGCCCACGGGTTGGGCAATCAGCATGCGGCAGCTATTTGTGCCCAAGTCCAACGCCGCATAAAGCGGCGCGAGTTCGGGCGTATCGGGTGCGGGGCTTTCGACCACGCTGGGGACCGCGCCCGCACCATCGGGACGCTGAGGCGCCATAATTGCGCCTTCCTATATCGAGTTACCCTCAACCTAGTCACGCGGCCGCGCCCGCGCAAGGACCATGCGCACCTCATGATGATCATGCAGCGTTCGGGACTGGCCACACAGGCGCGCAATTGCGACATAGGTGAAAGTCGCTGACTGCGCGTGTCATGTCGAAATTGATCCCCGTAACGGGGCAGGGCGCGCGTAAAAGCGACTAACGCAATAGCGGGAGGGAATCGCATGGCACAGGTCGTAATCGTTTATTGGCGCGACATCCCTGCACAGGTGATTGTCGGCAGGGGCCGACGCGCCGCAAAAATACAGCTCAGCGAGCGGTTCGAGCAGGCTATTGACCGCGCCGCGATGAAATCAGGTGCTGCTGGCACCGACGATTATCTTGCCGACTGGCGCAAAGCTGTCCCCGTAGAGGTCGTGGGCGAAGACACGGATGTGGCCGTAAGCGAGGCGGCACGTCTTGAGACCGAATATGATAAAGACCGCTTGATCGTCCTGATTAACAACGACGGGCGCGCGTGAGCGGAAAACCTGATGTCCGCGGAACTCTGATCCGCTTTAAGGAGGCTGCAATGGCCCTTTTGAACTTCAAAAAGAAATCATCCGAGCCAAAAGGCGTCAATCAGGCGGTCGAAACCTTCCTTCAGGATTACTCCATCGAGGTGATGCCGCGAACTGCCGAAAAGGTCGAAAATTTTCCCGATCTGCTGCCAACCGGTACCCGCGTCTATATCGCCCATATCGAAGGCACGCCGATCGAAGATATGGTAGCCACTGCGAAACGTCTGAATGGCGATGGCTATCGCGTCATGCCGCATTTCCCCGCGCGCATCATCAAAGACAAGGCCATGCTGGCCGACTGGATCGCCCGTTATCAGGGCGAAGCAAACGTCGATCAGGCGCTGTTGCTGGCAGGCGGCGTCAAGGAGCCACATGGAGATTTCGACAGTTCCATGCAGATGATGGAGACCGGACTGTTCGATGTGGCGGGTTTCAAGCGTCTGCACGTTGCGGGTCACCCCGAAGGTAACCGCGATATCGACACGGATGGCAAATTCAAGAACGTTAACGCCGCCCTTGGCTGGAAGCAGGAATTCTCCAAACGCACTGATGCCAAGATGGCGCTGGCGACCCAGTTCGCATTCGAGGCCGGGCCGATCATCAAATGGGCTGACAGTCTGGTGGACATGGGCGTCGATATTCCTGTTCACATTGGCATTGCTGGCCCTGCCAAGCTGCAAACCCTGATCAAATTCGCGATTGCCTGTGGCGTTGGACCATCGCTGAAAGTGCTGCAAAAACGCGCGATGGATGTGACCAAGCTGCTGCTGCCCTATGAGCCGACCGAAGTTGTCGCGGAGCTCGCCGCCCACAAGGCTGCCAACCCCGATTTCAACATCGAACGAGTGCATTTCTTTCCATTGGGCGGGATAAAGACCAACGCCACTTGGGCCACCGAAAACGGTGGCGCATCCGGCGTGCCGGCAAGCGTATCTTAATCGCTGACATGGGGCATCGCGCACTTCTTTTCGATCTGGACGGCACAATGCTGAATAGCGATGCGATTCATATGTCCGTGTTTGCGGATATGATGCCGCCGCTTGGTCTTGCGGTGTCCGGCGACTTCTATATGGCGCACATGCACGGGCGGTTGAACGTCGATATCTTTGCTGAGTTCTTATCAGATCATCCCAACCCACAGGCCCTGTCTGACGCCAAAGAGGCTGAATTTCGCGCTCGTTTACCCAAACCCTATCCAGCGATGCCCGGCTTGTCAGACCTGATTGACCTGTCGCAGACCAACGGCTGGAAACGTGCAGTTGTGACCAACGCCATGCGTCTGAACGCTGAATGTATGCTTGATGCCATCGGTCTGCGCAGCCATTTCGACACGCTGATCATTGGCGAAGAATGTGCGCGCGGCAAACCCGATCCCGAACCTTACCTTGCCGCTATGGCCGCGCTGGACGTCGCGCCGGAAAATTGCATCGCCTTTGAAGACAGCCCGTCCGGCCTGCGCGCTGCTGCCGCGTCAGGTGCCTATGTCGTCGGCATCCGCTCGTCGCTGGATGACGCAACATTGCGCGCCGCAGGTGCACATATCACCATTTCAGATTTCACAGACGCCGCGTTGGACCAAGTGTTGGCGCGCCTCACAGGAGCCACCCAATGACCCGCACGATTATCGAAAGCAAAACCAGGACCGCCATCATCGGCTTTGACCAGCCGTTCTGCGTCATTGGCGAGCGGATCAACCCAACGGGGCGCAAAATTCTGTCCGAGGAGCTTGAGCGCGGCGATTTTTCCCGTGTTGAGGCAGATGCGATTGCACAGGTTGCCGCTGGCGCCACGGTGTTGGACATCAACTCGGGTGCTGTGTTCTCCAACAAGATGGCCGAAGATCCGCGTTATGCCGACAATAACTTTGTCGAGCCTACCCTGATGCGCGAGCTGATCGAACGGGTGCAGGCCGTGGTCGATGTGCCGCTGTGTATTGATAGCTCTGTGCCGGGGGCGCTTGAAAATGGTCTGGCCGCTGCCGAAGGTCGCCCGCTGCTCAATTCTGTCACCGGCGAAGAAGAACGCATGGAGATGGTCCTGCCGCTGGTCAAGAAATACAACGTTCCGGTCGTAGCGATTTCCAACGATGATACTGGCATTTCCGAAGACCCAGATGTGCGCTTTGCTGTCGCCAAAAAGATCGTTGAACGCGCTGCTGATTACGGCATTCCCGCCCATGATATCGTTGTTGACCCGCTGGTCATGCCAATCGGCGCGATGGGCACGGCTGGGTTGCAGGTGTTCACACTTGTGCGCCGCCTGCGCGAAGAACTGGGCGTGAATACGACCTGTGGCGCGTCCAACATTTCGTTTGGCCTGCCCAACCGTCACGGCATTAACAACGCCTTTCTGCCAATGGCGATGGCTGCGGGGATGACCTCTGCGATTATGAACCCGGTGGCGCTGCCCATCGGTCCGCTGAAGATCGCCGAGAAGAAGGCCGAGATCCAAGCCGCTGGTATCATCCTGCCCGAAGATATCGACGACGAAGTATTCGTGACACTGTTCGGTCTGGGCAGCACCAAGTCCCGTGCCGGATCAGAAATGTCAGCCATTCGCGCTGCCAACTTTCTGACAAACAACGACCCATCGGGCACCGCATGGATCATGGCGAACCGCGAAGCCCCCAAAGCCGGCCAAGAGGGCCGTGGACGGGCAGGGCGCACAGGTGGACGTCGCCGCAGCTAAGACGCAGTGCAACCCTATCATTTTTAAACGCCCGTGCTTTTTTGCGCGGGCGTTTTTTGTTGCGTTGATCATCCGCCACGCGGCGACGGTCAAACTGGCTGATCCCTACCTTATGCAAATTTGTATATGATCCGTCAGCAATTCGGCAATTCACAGCTCGCATTCCGCATATTAGAAAGTGGCAATCGCCGACGCGCATACAGAAATTCATGAACCGTCGCGACACTTGGTCGGAACGGAACGTCACCCTTTGCCACGAATAGGATAAGCAATGTCGGATCAATCCCACCAGCCCAGCGCGCCACGTATCGCAGGCGCACTTTACCTCGCCATTGCCGTCTTTGGCGGATTCAGTATCGGCTACGTGCCGCAAGCGATAATCACCCAAGGCGACGCCGGTGCGACGGCAACCAACCTTGCTGCCAACCTTGGCCTGTTCAAGATGGGCGTGCTTGCCGATATCGCAGTGATCGTCTTCGAGCTGGCGCTCACGGTGATCCTTTACGTCATGTTTCGTACCACACACCCGACTCTGTCCGCGCTGGCGCTGATTGCCCGTGCGGGGATGATCACTGTGATGGGGATCAATCTGCTGATCTGGGTCATGCCGCTGACGTTTCTGTCTGACCTTTTGGGGCAAGGCGAGGGCGAAAACCGGATGATGATGTTCTTTGCCGCACATGATCTGGGTGTCTATGTCTGGCAGCTATTCTTTGGCGTGCACATGTTGGCCCTTGGCTGGATCGTTGCGCAGACACGACGTGCTCCGCGCCTGCTTGGCTGGGGCCTGTTTATCGGCGCGTTTGGTTATTTGCTGCAAGGGATCGTCAAGTTAATGTTCGTCGATCTGGCACCGCTCAATCTCTTGATCATCGCGCTGTTGGTGATTGTCACGATCTCGGAGCTTGGCTTTGCCATATGGTTGCTGATTTGGGGGCCAAAGCGATTGGCATGACGCAAAACACGTGATGGCCAGATGCAGGGTCATTGTGACCCTGCATCCAACTATGTTTATACGCTTACGCCGAAAAGTGACCCGATACCGGCCGTAACAGCCATTGCAAATACCCCCCAAACGACAACCCGCAGTGTCGCGCGCAAGACAGGAGCAGCACCTGCTTTGGCCCCCATCGCCCCGAGAATGGCCAGCGCGATGACCGTCACAAAAAGAACGACAGGGATGATCGAACCTGTCGGCGCTAAAAACGCGGCAATCAGTGGGATCGCGGCGGCGATGCTAAAGGTTGCACCGGACGTAAACGCCGCCTGAAGCGGGTTCGCCGCATGGGCCTCGAATAGCCCCAACTCGTCTCGCACATGCGCACCAAGTGCGTCACTTGCAGTCAACTCATCGGCGACAATTCTGGCCGTCTTTTCGCTCAACCCGCGTTCCTGATAGATCGCGACCAGTTCAGCCAGCTCTTCCTCGGGCAACTCTTCCAAGGCTTTGGCTTCGCGCGCGATATCGGCTCTTTCCGTATCTGACTGTGACGAGACCGAGACATATTCGCCCGCAGCCATCGACATGGCCCCCGCAGAAAGGCCCGCGATACCTGCAATGATTACGGTTGTCGGGTTCGGGTCCGCGGCGGCGACACCTACGATCAGGGATGAAACAGAAACGACCCCGTCATTCGCGCCAAGAACAGCCGCCCTGAGCCAGCCGCTTCGCGTAATATAATGGGGGTCACCTGGATGGGCGGATGCTTGTGGCATATGGTTTCATTTTGCGCTTTAGACTGGTTGCCGGCGGGGATGATGACAGGTCAGGGCCGTGCCCTTATCCTGTCTTTGTTTGCACTTTTTCGACCAAACCCATCACTAATCGCCGCGGCACAAATGGAAGTATCCAGTTTAAAGCCACAGCCATCTGGAATTCGGTGATTGCCACCAGCTTGCCGCGCTGCATGGCGTCATAGCCAATCTTGGCGACTTGGGCGGCGGTCAGCTTGCTGTTTTTGGTCATCGGGGCATCACCAAAGTCAGCCCGATCGCCAAATTCGGTTTCCACATAGCCGGGGCAGAGCACGGTGCAGGTCACGCCTCGAGGGCGCAATTCGTGGTCAATTGCTTGGCTGAACGACTGCACATAAGCTTTGGTGGCAAAGTAAACC
This sequence comes from uncultured Octadecabacter sp., assembly GCA_937891785.1. Taxonomy (GTDB): domain Bacteria; phylum Pseudomonadota; class Alphaproteobacteria; order Rhodobacterales; family Rhodobacteraceae; genus SW4. The sequence goes on along the minus strand of CALAGN010000015.1, from coordinate 11,698 downwards.
GCCTGCTTGGGCCCGGGCATGAAGGCGGCTACTGATCCGACATTCAGGATTTTGCCACCGCCTTGCGCGGCCATCTTGGCGCCAAAGACATGCGTCAATTCAGTGAGGGTTTTGACGTTCAGATCAATCATCGCCATTTCATCGGTCAGGGGGCGTTCAATATGGTTTCCCAAACCGCCAAAACCCGCGTTGTTGATCAAGATATCCACGCGCAAACCCGCCCCTTCGATCTGTGCGGCCAACGCGGCGGCACCATCAACTGCACCGATGTCTTGGGCAATCGCGTGGGCCGTGATACCGTGATCGCGCTCTAGCTCGGCCTTAAGGTCGGCTAAACGGTCAGCACGCCGCGCGGTCAGGATCAGATCACCGCCTTTGGACGCATGATAGCGCGCGAGTTCGGCACCAATGCCAGAAGATGCACCAGTTATAAGGGCTGTGTTGCTCAAGAGGTGGGCCTTTCACTTATGTCGAAGGGGACAGAGTTCCGTTGAAGCTCTGGACGTAAATCCTGCAAAAAGATTTGTCAGTATCCGCGCCAGATCCATCCGCCGCCAAGGATGCGACTGCCACCTGTCTCGTAGAACACGCAGGCCTGTCCGGGTGACACACCTTCTTCGGCGACCAGCAGGTCCACTTCGGCCGTGGTGGGCGAGAGCGGGCGCAAGATTGCGTCGGTCGGGGGCTTGGTCGATCGTACTTTCACGCGGATTGCACGTTCGCGCATATCGTCAAAGCCGCCATCCCCAAGCCAGTTAATCTCGCGCACAGGCACGGTGCGGGTCGCCAGCAATTCCTTTGAGCCGACAATCACATGGCGCGCGTCCACGTCCAGTTTGACCACATAAAGCGGATCAGCCAGCCCACCGATACCAAGGCCACGCCGCTGCCCGATGGTATAATGCAGCACGCCGTTGTGTTGGCCCAACACGTTGCCTTCAGTATCGACAATATCACCGGGTTCCGCCGCACCGGGGCGCAGCTTTTCGATCACGCTGGCATAGTTGCCGTTGGGCACAAAACAGATGTCTTGGCTGTCGGGCTTGTCGGCCAAGGCCAGCCCGTATTTGCGCGCGAGGGCACGAGTTTCATCCTTTGACGCATGATGCCCCAGCGGAAAGCGCAGATAATCGAGCTGTTCTGGTGTCGTCGAGAACAAGAAATAGCTTTGATCCTTGGCCGCGTCAGCTGCCGAATGCAGTTCTGGCCCCTGATCACCAACCATGCGTTGAATGTAGTGGCCCGTAGCCATGCAATCGGCTTCAAGATCTTTGGCCGTGTTCAACAGGTCTTTGAATTTCACCCGCTCATTGCAGCGGATACAGGGTACGGGGGTCGCACCTGCTAGATAGCTATCGGCAAATTCATCAATCACCGCGTCCTTAAAGACGTTCTCGTAATCCAGCACATAATGCGGGAAGCCCATGTCTTCGGCCACGCGGCGCGCATCGTGAATATCGCGACCGGCACAGCAAGCACCCTTTTTGGCCAAGGCCGCGCCGTGATCATACAGCTGAAGCGTGACACCGACCACGTCATAGCCTTCTTCGGCCAGTTGCGCCGCAACGACGGAGGAGTCCACGCCGCCCGACATAGCAACGACGACGCGGGTTTCACTGGGCGGTTTGGCAAAGCCAAGGGAATTCAGGGCGTGATCAAGGGGCATGAGATATCCAAATATGCAGCTACATCAGAATATAGGAAAATTTGACCTACTCTCAAGGGCTCGTTTCACTGTGCGTTAAGGCTGACGGGCCAAAGTGCCCGCACAACCAATCACATAGGGGTGTGAGAGATGTATTTAAAAAAAATTGCTGGCCCACGTGCCGTCACCTTGCCTGATGGCAAAACAATGACCCACGGCGATTTGCCGCCTGCTGATACCCGCCGCTGGGTTGCATCGCGCAAGGCAGCTGTGGTGCGCGCGGTGATTGCGGGTTTGATTTCGAGGGATACCGCAAAGTCGAAGTATGGCCTCTCTGAGGATGAATTTTGTGAGTGGGAGCACGCGGTTCGCGACCACGGAGAGGCGGCCCTTCGCACCACGGCACTACAAAAATATAGACAACCTTAGGTAGAGTGATCATGATAGTTGTATCCGGTAACGTGTGATTAACCATTGTTGTCTTAGGGTAATCTGGATGAAGACATAGCGGAGAAAACCCATGCGTGTATTGCTGGTCGAAGATGACCCTACTACTTCCAAAAGCATCGAATTGATGCTGACCCATGCCAACTTGAACGTGTATGCGACCGACCTCGGTGAAGAAGGGATCGATCTGGCCAAGCTTTACGATTATGATCTGATCCTGCTTGATATCAATCTGCCCGACATGAATGGCCACGAGGTGCTGCGCCAGTTGCGACTCGCGCGGATCGACACGCCAATCTTGATCCTGTCGGGCGATGACGGCACCGAAAGCAAGCTTAAGAGTTTTGGCTTTGGCGCAGATGACTATATGACCAAACCCTTCCATCGAGAAGAATTGGTTGCGCGCATTCACGCGATCATTCGCCGATCAAAGGGGCATGCGCAGTCGATTATTAAGACTGGGCAGATCGGTGTGAACCTTGATGCCAAAACCGTCGAGGTTGGCGGAAAACCCGTCCATCTGACGGGCAAGGAATACCAGATGTTCGAACTGCTTTCCCTGCGCAAAGGCACGACCCTGACCAAGGAAATGTTCCTGAACCATCTTTACGGTGGCATGGACGAACCGGAGCTGAAAATCATAGATGTTTTCATCTGCAAACTGCGCAAGAAACTCAGCGTGGCAACGGGTGGTTACAATTATATCGAAACCGTTTGGGGCCGTGGCTACGTGTTGCGTGATCCACAGCCGATGTCGATGGATCAAGAACGGCTTGCGATCGGCGCCTGACCGATTGGTGAAATTACCGGCGCGCGCGCCACGCACGGACGGACGGGACGCGCTGGGGACTCGCCCCTATCACTTGGGTTAGTTATTAACACAAGTGATAGGGGTTTCGTTTGTCTGACGTTGCCAAGTCACAAAACGTCTGTTGGTCCTAAAAAATCATTTCGGTGGACTGGGCAATTTCCAAATCTGATGGCACGAAGTTTGGTGGCCCCATTAGCTGCGAAACGAATTAGACAGTTAATGATCTGAAGCTTTTACCCGATCCCGCTTGACCTCACGAGTCTTACGGGGCTGGACGCAGGCAGGGTGCGGTCCTATCAATAGCCAAGACCACGGAAGCAGAATTGTTGGCGGCTGTTGGAAATTAGGGGAACCGCGTGGCTGCTGAAGTATCACCAAAAAAAATGTCACGCGAAGAGGCATTCTTAGAACTGGCCGAACTTGCCAAGACAGCGGCGCGGGCAAACTTAGCCTATTACAACGACGATGATCCTGTCATTTCGGACGCTACTTATGACCACATGAAGAGGCGTATATTAGCTCTTGAATTGCAGTTCCCAAACCTAAAAAGCGAAGATAGTCCAACAGATCAAATCGGCGCGCCCGTCAACAGTGGCTTTGGTAAGATCAAACACGCGGCTCGAATGTTATCTCTGGGGAATGCTTTCGAAGACGAAGAAGTTTGGGAATTTGACGCTTCGGTTCGCAAGTTTCTTGGTCTTGGGAGCGAGGAATTGGCTTACTCTGTCGAGCCCAAGATAGATGGTCTGAGCCTCTCATTGCGTTACGAAGGTGGAGTGCTAAAGCAAGCAGCAACGCGTGGTGACGGCGCTGTTGGCGAGGACGTAACAAAGAATGCTCTCGAAATACCAAGCATACCACACCTACTTAACGTAGGGCACGATGCTCCGTGGCTTGAGTGGATACGATCCTCCCAGAGCATCTTTGAGGTGCGCGGCGAAGTCTACATGTCTCATCTTGATCTTGAATCGACAAACTTAGAGCAGTCGGCGAAGGGCTTGAAGCCCTACAAGAACCCTAGAAACGCTGCCGCAGGGTCGTTGCGCCAACTCAATCCAGCCGTAACTCGGCGTCGCAAGTTGAGTTTCTTCGCTTATGCGTGGGGGGAAACCTCTTCCGCATTTGCCCAAACCCAGATGGATGCAATTAACAATTTTGAGCTATTAGATTTTTCAACAAACCCGCTCACAAAGCTCTGCAAGAGCGTTGAGGCAATGATCGCGCAGTATCGTAAAATAGAAACCCAACGCGCGACGTTGGGCTATGATATCGACGGGGTGGTTTACAAAGTGAACGATCTTGATCTGCAGCGTCGCCTTGGATTTCGCAGCACGACACCTCGTTGGGCGATTGCCCATAAATTCCCTGCCGAACTTGCATGGACCACGTTGGATGCAATCGACATTCAGGTCGGACGCACCGGCGCGCTTTCCCCCGTTGCTCGGCTGAAACCTGTGACTGTGGGCGGTGTGGTTGTGTCCAACGCCACGCTGCACAACGAAGACTACATCGCCGGGCGTGGCAACAAAGGTGAGACGATCCGCGGCGGCAAGGACATCCGTACTGGCGATTGGGTGCAGGTCTACCGCGCCGGCGACGTGATCCCGAAAGTTGCCGATGTTGACCTGTCCAAACGCGCCGCTACCGCGCAACCCTATGAATTCCCCCACATCTGCCCTGATTGCGGCTCTGAAGCGATCCGCGAAGAAGGCGACGCCGTGCGCCGCTGTACCGGCGGGCTGATCTGCCCCGCGCAGGCCGTCGAAAAGCTGAAACATTTTGTGTCACGTGGCGCGTTCGACATCGACGGCTTGGGCGCAAAACAGGTTGAACAGTTCTACAAGGACGGCTGGGTGCGTGAACCGGCTGACATTTTCACCCTGTGCACGCGGTTTGGTAGTGGTCTGCAACAGCTTAAGAACCGCGACGGCTGGGGCGACATAAGTGCTGCCAGCCTGTTCGATGCGATTGATGACAAACGTAAAATCCCGCTGCACCGGCTGATTTTCGGGCTTGGCATTAGACATGTGGGTGAACAGGTCTCAAAACTGCTCGCGACTCATTTTTCCACGTGGGCCGCATTTGAATCGGCCTTGACACGTGCCGAAATCGGGGCCGGTGGGGAGTGGGATGACCTGCTGAACATCGACGGCGTGGGCGCGGTGTTGGCCCAATCGGCCATCACGACATTGCAGCAGGACGGCGAGCGGGCCAGCATCGACCGTCTTGTCGCGCAGCTTGACGTGCAGCCCGCCGAAAAGCCCGCTAGCGACAGCCCTGTGGCAGGCAAAACCGTGGTCTTCACTGGATCGCTTGAAAAAATGACCCGCGCCGAGGCCAAGGCGCGGGCGGAATCCCTTGGGGCCAAAGTTGCCGGATCCGTGAGCGCCAAGACTGACCTACTGGTCGCAGGGCCGGGGGCGGGATCGAAAGAGAATAAAGCCGCCGATCTGGGCATCGAAACCATCGACGAGGATGGCTGGCTAAGCCTAATCGGCGACGCATGACGGGCCGACCCGAAACCCTTTGGCCGCTGTTTGGCGAGCTGAAAACGCTTGACGGGGTCGGGCCTAAAATCGCCGCGACATTCGCGCAGATGCGTATCGAAAAGCCGCGCGATCTGTTGTTCACATTGCCGCATTCCGGCGTGGATCGCCGTAAACGCGAGAGTATCAAAGATGTAATTGCACCCGCGACTGTTACGGTCGAAGTCACCGTTGGTCAACATCACGCCCCCGCCAGTCGTGGCCGCCCGTATCGTGTGACGGTCGAGGATGCGCAGACCTCGTTTCAGCTCGTGTTCTTTCACGCCCGCGACGACTATGTGCGCAAACTGCTGCCCACCGGCCAGCGCCGTCTTGTGTCTGGCAAAGTAGAATTGTTTGATGGAGTAGCACAGATTGTGCATCCCGATCATGTATTGCCGGTGGACGAGGCCGGCGATATTCCGCCCTTTGAACCAGTCTATCCGCTGACTGCCGGTATCAGCCAGAAACTCATGTGGAAAGCGACGCGCGCGGCAGTAGCGATGGCCCCGTTGCTGGACGACTGGATCGATCCTGCGTTGAAAGCCCGCGAAGGCTGGCCGGATTGGCATGCGGCACTCGAGGCTGCACATGCGCCCGAAGGCAGTGTCGATCTGGCCCCAACCGATCCTGCGCGCCAGCGGCTGGCCTATGATGAATTAATGGCGCACCAGATGACGCTGGCCTTGGCGCGGGCGACTTTGCGACGGGGCAAAGGGCGGGCGAGTCCCGGAACGGGGTTTCTGCAAGCCCGCGTTTTGGCGGCACTTCCTTATAAATCGACGGGCGCGCAGACCCGCGCAGTTGCTGAAATCGCCGCTGACATGGCCGCACCCCAGCGGATGAACCGGCTTTTGCAAGGCGATGTGGGGTCGGGCAAGACGCTTGTGGCGCTGATGGCTTTGCTTGCGGCGGTTGAATCCGGCGGGCAGGGGGTGATGATGGCCCCGACAGAAATCCTTGCGCGTCAACACTTTGAGGGGCTGCGCCCCTTGGCGGAACACGCGGGCGTTGTGCTCGAACTGCTGACAGGGCGTGATAAAGGCGCCGAGCGGCGCGCCAAACTTGGAGCACTCGCGAGCGGCGATATTCAAATTCTGGTCGGCACCCATGCGGTGTTCCAAAAAGATGTGCATTTCCACGATCTGCGCCTTGCAGTGATTGATGAACAGCACCGTTTCGGGGTGTCGCAACGCATGGAGCTAGGATCAAAAGGCCAGTTGGCCGATGTTCTCGTGATGACCGCGACACCGATCCCGCGATCCCTGTCGCTGGCGCAATACGGCGATATGGATGTGTCGGTGCTGGACGAAAAACCGCCCGGGCGCACGGCTGTCACAACCGCGTTGGTCAGCACGGCCAAGATCGACGCGGTGGTGGATCGGTTGCGCGCCGCCGTGACCGAAGGACGGCAATGTTACTGGGTTTGCCCGCTGGTCGAGGAAAGCGAGATCAGCGATATGACCGCCGCGACCGAGCGTTTCAAACGCTTGCGCGCAGTTTTGGGCGAAGACGTGGTCGGGCTGGTGCACGGGCAAATGCCGCCCGCCGAGAAAGACGCAGCGATGGCACGGTTCGTAGCGGGGGATACCAAAGTGCTGGTCGCCACCACGGTGATCGAGGTAGGTGTGAACGTCCCCAATGCCAGTATTATGGTGATTGAACGGGCCGAAAAATTCGGACTGGCCCAGTTGCATCAGTTGCGCGGACGGGTCGGGCGCGGGGCGGCGCAATCGACTTGTTTACTGATGTATCAAAACCCGCTCAGCGAAAGTGGTAAGAGGCGGTTGGAGATTTTGCGCGAGACCGAGGACGGGTTTCGCATTTCCGAAGAAGACTTGGCGATGCGTGGCGCAGGTGATGTGATTGGCACCGCGCAATCGGGGCTGCCACGGTTCCAGATTGCCGACCTGGAACGACAAGCGGGACTGATGGAATTGGCGCAAACCGATGCGCGCAAGCTGCTAAATGATGATCCGGCACTGGAAACACCGCGCGGGCAGGCAGCGCGGGTGCTGCTTTGGCTGATGGAGCAGGACAAGGCTATTCGTTTAATTTCAGTGGGTTAGTCTTATCATGAACATTTTGTTCGCAAATGTTCTTAAAAAGTTCTTGCGGAATGGTTAATGATATGAGAACAAAGGTGCAACAAATAGAACAACACGACACAGGAGCACCACAATGGCAAAAGAGATCAAAAACGTGATCGCCCGATCACAAGACACGATCATTTCTGATGCAATCGGTGCCCTGTCCCTTGTTGTGATGCTGTTTGTCGGACTTTCCCTGCCCGGAACGTTCTGACCTGCCTGCGATCCGTGCCGACACCCGCCCCACATTGACCTGTCCCAAACATTCAATGTGACCAAGCGAATGACACTGCCTGTCCAAATACCTTGCAGAGATTGCCTCCTCTGAAAGGGTGTTGGGTCCCACACGGAAACGCACCTTACCGCCGCCATCCTGTCCCGGATGTGCGGCGGTTTTTTCGTTTATACACAGATGGTTATCAGGCGCAGTTTGCCGCGCGGCTGGCCTTGAAGGCATCCAATGTCGCATCAAACACCAGCAAGATCGATGCATGGCGGTTCTTGTATTCAGCAGCAGGCTGCAGCACCTTAAGCCCGTCAAACGGTGCGGCTGGCACGGGCCCGCCGGATTTAAGCATCGCGTTCAATTCATCGCGCCCCTGTTGCACTGCTGTTTCGTCTAATCCGACAATCCCCGCGCCGACCACAGCCGCCGCCGCCTGTCCCAAGGCGCAGGCTTTGACGTCTTGACCAAAGGCGGTGATCTTGCCGTCATCAAGTGCGATATCAACTGTCACCGTTGAGCCGCACAAAGGCGAGCGGCGCTTGGCCGTTCCCGAAGGTAATGCAAGACGCTGGGTATGCGGCATATCAGCAGCCAGCGCCAAAATGCGCGCCGAGTAGAGTTTGATCATGTCCTGGTCGGCTGTCACGGTGTTTGCCCTTTCACGATGTCCCCCCTAGATAGTGCGCAGCGCCAGACTTGCAAAAGGAAATCCAGCTATGGGCTTTGATCCCGCGACACTTATCTACAATGACGCGGGTCTGATCCCCTGCATCGCCCAAGCTGATGGCACGGGCGAAGTGCTGATGATGGCTTGGATGAACGCGGACGCGGTGGGGCAAACGTTGGCGACAGGGCGCGTGACCTATTGGTCACGGTCACGCAACACGTTCTGGATCAAGGGCGAAAGCAGCGGGCACACTCAAGAACTGGTCGATCTGCGGGTCGATTGTGACCGCGATTGTTTGTTGGCTGTGGTCCGTCAAGTCGGCCCAGCTTGTCACACGAACCGACGGTCGTGCTTTTATACATCCGTGGTTGGGGGTGAGGTTGAACTGATGGCGCCTTTGGCTGAGTGACGGAGCCTCCGGCGGGGATATTTTGGGCAAGATGAGATTGGCGGATTAGAGGCCAACCATCCGGCGGATGTCATTTGGGCCGGCCCCTTCGGCGCGGTACTTTGACAGCGCGCGCGCATCATCGCGTTTGGCAAGGCGGCGGCCATTTTCATCGCGGATGAGTTTGTGATGATGGTAAGAAGGGGTTGGCAGGCCCAGCAGTCGCTGCAAGATCACGTGGATCGTGGTGGTCTCATACAGGTCTTGGCCGCGGACGATATGGGTGATCCCTTGGGCGGCGTCATCCAACACGACCGACAGGTGGTACGACGTTCCCATGGCGCGCCGTGCCAAAACGCTGTCACCGATCTTGGTGATCACATCGTTAGCGGCAAAGGTAATGTGGTCGCAGTGCAGGCCGGTCTCGCTAAATTCAAGCGGTGCATCTATCGCTTGAATAGCGCGCGCCATGTTCAGCCGCAGGACAGCATCGGGTCGCGGGGCGTGTGTTGCATGTTGGTGTGGCGGCCGGCAAGTGCCGGGGTAAATCAGCCCGTCGGGGCCTATGGTTGGCACACCTTCTTGGGGCGCGCTGATCGCGTCGTGAATATCGCGGCGGGCGCAGGTGCAGGGGTAAATCAGACCGTGCTGCCAAAGATGGTCCAAGGCGGCACTGTAAGCGGGCAGGCGGTCAGACTGGCGCATGGCAGGCGTGGGCCAATGCAGCCCGAGCCAATGCAGGTCATAGAAAATTTGTGCCTCCCATTCAGGTCGGGCGCGGGATTGGTCTATGTCTTCGATCCGCAACAGGAAGGTGCCATTGTTTTGTGTCGCCATATCGAAGGCAAGCAGCGCCGAATAGGCATGGCCAAGGTGCAACGGTCCGGTCGGGGACGGCGCAAAGCGCGTGATCACAAGCGGCGTAGCAAGATCACGTCGGAGCCCATGCCCTTGCCAGTTAAATGGGGCCCGTGTTCGCGCGCAACCAGCATGGCGCGACCGTCATTCATCACACCGTCCAGCGCCGCGACGTAGCGAGGGTCGGCCAGTGTGGGGTCATTGAACGACAGGGCCAGATGACCGCCAGTAGCAAGGCAATCAAGCAACGTACCAAGGGTTTCTGGCGGGGCCGCGCCAAGGCTTACCACGCCTGTGGCGGTGATCGTTGCGTAATCACCACGGGTTACGGCTATCGCGTCGCCGCTGCCTTGCCAAAGCGCGCGATAGATCATTTTACCCTGCGCGATATCCAGCATTTCTGGCGTAAGATCAGTCCCGTCAATCGTGGCGAACCCCGCCGCAAAAAGGGCTGCGCCCGACAGTCCAGTGCCACAGCCGAAATCGAGCAACGGCAGGTCACGCGCGCAATACTTGGCGGCAATCGCTGCCAGTCGCGCGGGCGTCGCGTAGCCCGAACCGATCACATCGTCATCATAGGTGGCCGCCCAGTCTTGGTAGACTTTGCGGGTTTCCGAGACGCTACGCGGCTTCCAGAGTTTGGTATCAAGTGTGTCGCTCATGACCGCAGCCTAGCGCGCGCGCTCAGGTCGCGTCTAGTGGGCTGTGATCAAGCCAGCCTTGCCAATCCAGCTTGGCGCGGTCGGTATAGGCCTTGTAGCGGTCTTTGCGGCCCCGACGCCCTGATTTAAGACCTTCGACGGGCGGGAATAGCCCGAAATTCACGTTCATAGGCTGGAATGTTTTAGCATCCGCACCGCCGGTAATATGCGTCACCAGCGCGCCTGTGGCAGTGGTATCTGGCACGGGCGGCAGGGTTACACCGCGCATCTCAGCAACGGCAAGGCGACCTGCAAGCAGGCCCATTGCGGCGGATTCGACGTAGCCTTCGACGCCGGTGATCTGACCGGCAAAGCGGATATTGGGGCGCGATTTCAGGCGCATTTGATCGTCAAGCAACGTCGGTGAATTCAGGAAGGTATTGCGGTGGATACCGCCAAGGCGGGCAAAGTTTGCGTTCTCAAGACCGGGAATACGTTTTAGAACATCGACTTGCGCGCCATACTTCATCTTGGTTTGAAACCCGACGATATTGTAAAGCGTGCCCAATGCATTGTCGCGGCGCAGTTGCACGACGGCGTAGGGTTTGTTTTGCGGGTCGTTTGCGTTGGTCAGACCGACAGGTTTCATTGGGCCAAAGCGCAGGGTTTCGCGGCCGCGTTCCGCCATAACTTCGATCGGGAGGCAGCCGTCGAAATAGCCTGCGGTCTCGCCCTCTTTGAATTCGGTTTTGTCCGCAGCCAGTAGGGCGTCGATGAAACCCTCGTAGTCGGCCTTGGTCATCGGGCAGTTAAGGTAGGCTGTGCGCTCCTCCTCGGTCGCGCCCTTGTCGTAGCGGCTTTGCATCCACGCCTTGGTCAGGTCGATACTGTCATGATAGATGATCGGGGCAATGGCGTCGAAAAATGCCAGCGCTTCGGCGCCAGTTTCGGCAGAAATCGCATTGGCCAAATTGCTGGATGTGAGCGGGCCAGTGGCGATAATCCAGTGACCATCATCAGGTAGCGCGTCAATTTCTTCGTATGAAACCGATATGTTAGGATGCGCAGTTAATGTAGCGGTCACAGATTCAGAAAAGGGATCGCGGTCAACGGCCAGCGCGCCACCGGCGGGCAATTTATGCTGATCGGCAGTGGCCATGATGACCCCGCCACCGGCACGCATTTCCCAATGCAGCAAGCCGACGGCGTTTTGTTCGCTATCGTCAGATCGGAACGAATTGGAGCAAACCATTTCAGCCAGATTGCCTGTGCGATGGGCAAAGGTTGCGACATTGGGGCGCATTTCGTGGATCACGACTTGGACGCCAGCGTTGGCGGCCTGCCATGCGGCCTCGGATCCGGCCATGCCGCCGCCGATGATATGGAGTGTGTTGTTCATG
>CALAGN010000014.1 GCA_937891785.1 uncultured Octadecabacter sp. | reverse complement strand
TTCTAAAGCTGTCTGTGAGCCCAATTTCAGATTGTATGCAGATATAGGTCATAGTCCACATCTGAAATGGTGCGGGCAACGCGGGCATATTCGGCTGCCTTTACCGCAATAAAGGTGCGGTGCATTTCCTCCCCCAAGGCATCCTTTAAAAAGACCGACGCCTGGGCTGCTGCAATTGCCGCGTTCCAGTCACGTGGCAGCGCGTTTGTCGTGTCCGCGTCGTATCCATTGCCGGTGGTCTCCGTGCCGGGGTCAATCCGTTCGGAGATGCCTTTGCGCATGGCGGCCAGCACGGTTGCGGCGACCAGATAGGGGTTGGCATCCACACCGGACAGGCGATGTTCGATCCTTCGCGCAGACCGCGCTCCTGCTGGAACGCGGACGGCGACAGAACGGTTGTTGACGCCCCATGTTGGTGCGACCGGTGCATAGCTTTGATTGGCAAAGCGGCGCCAGCTGTTGGCGTGTGGGGCAAAGACCAGCATGCTCTCTCCCATCGAGGCCAGCTGGCCGCCAATGGCGTGGCGCAACATGTCGCTCCAGCCTTGGTCTGGTTCTTCGGCCAGCATATTAAGCCCCGCATCATTGCACAAGCTGATGTGGAGGTGCATTCCAGATCCTGCGCAATCCGCAAGCGGCTTTGCCATGAAACACGCCACAACTCCGTGCCGTCGCGCCTGTGCACGGACGATCCGCTTGAGGCGTACCAGATCATCTGCGGCCTGCATGATATCCGCGCGGTGGTGAAGCGTCAGTTCATATTGCCCTGGCGCATATTCTGAAATCAGCGTCTCAACCGTGATCCCAGCCAAGGCCGCACCGGCATAGATATCTGCGAACAGCGGCTGCATTCCAATCAGATGATCTACGGAATAGACGTCGGTCTTTCGGGAGCGGCGACCGTCCAGCACATCGCGAGCAGGCTGCACGCGCCCTTCGCTGTCGCGCTCAGGATCCAGCAGGAAAAACTCCAGTTCAAGCGCCGCGACCGGATGCAGGCCAAGAGCGGCCATCGCATCGATTTGACCGCGCAACGCATGACGCGGATCCGAGAGCATGGGCGTTCCGTCAAGATGATATTGCGACAACAAAAGTTCCCCGCGGGCAGGCTGGGTCTCGTGCTGTGCGACCAGCGATCCCGGCACGGGCCATGCGCGAAGATCACCGTCGCCTGTGTCCCAGATTAGGCCGGTCTCGTCGACATCCTCGCCCACAACGTCCAGCCCAAGGATCGAGATCGGCAAATGCCGACCGCTGGAATAAAGCGCCTCAAGTTCGTGACGGCGGATAATCTTGCCGCGTCCAATGCCGTTGGAATCGAGCAGAACGATGTCGATGGCTTCTATTTCTGGGTGGGCAGCAAGAAAATCGGTTGCTTCTTCTAGGGATGCGCCCGACGGGCAGATATCAGGCATGCGTGCCCCCTTTGAGTTCAGTCACGACTGCCGTGAAAGCTTCGATCAGTCGGTCGATCTGGCGAACCGTCGTGACAGGGCTGACCAGCATCATGTTGTGGAAAGGGGCAATCAGGCAGCCACGGTTCAACAGGCCCAGATGCATCGCACCTTCAAGTGCGGGATGATGTGCCGCCGCCGCTTGCGTGCCGTTCAACAGCCGCCCCGGCGCACAGATGAATTCCACGCGCGCGCCAACCCGAACGACGTGCCATGGCAAACCTGCCTGCGCAATCGCAGCATCCAGCCCCTCGGCCAGCCGCGCGGCACCGGTATCCATATGGTCAAAGGCATCGGGCGTTGCAACCTTTGACAATGTAGCCTCGAGACAGGCGAATTGCATCGGGTTGCCGGCCAAAGTAGTGCCCATGCCAGAATGGCCAGAGGGGCGGTCCGCGTCATAGGTTTGGAACCGCTTTGCCACAGCGTCGGTCATGCCCCACAGGGCGGTTGGCATGCCCCCCGCCACACATTTGCCGACCACAAAGATATCCGGGGCAAGCCCGTGCTGCCCAGTATAGCCGCCGCGCCCCGTGGATTGCGTATGTGTCTCATCAATGATCAGCAGCGCGCCATGCGCATCGGCAAGGGCGCGCAAACCCTCCAGAAATCCGGGCTGCGGCAAGACCATGCAGGAGTTGGTCATCACAGGTTCGGTCAGGATCGCGGCCACGTCGCCTTGGGCCAGCGCGGTCGCAACCCCCTCCAGGTCGTTAAATTCAACACAAACGGCCCCTTCGACCAGATCAAAGCCTTGCCCCACCAGACCTGCCCGCGCCACGGTCTGGCCTGCGTGTAGTTCGACCATCGTGTCCTCCAGCGAGCCGTGATAGCAGCCGTTGAACACCAGAACCTTGCGGCGTCCTGTGAGTGCTCGGGCTACGCGCAAGGCATTGCGGTTTGCATCCGTCGCGCTGAGCGTCATCTGCCAGATGAAATTCCCGAAATGCGCCGACATCAGCGACCCCGCCCTCAGCGCCGCCTTTGAAGGCAGCATATAGGTCAACCCACGGACCGCCTGACGCCTGATCGCACGGATCACTGCGGGCGGGGAATGGCCAAACATTGACCCCGTATCACCAAGGCAGAAATCATCCAGTTTGTGGCCGTCCAGGTCCGTCAGCCGCGCATCTTTTGCTTTTTTGACAACCATCGGAAAAGGCGAGGGCCAGTCCCGCATCCAATGCATCGGAACACCGTTCAGCCAGGGCGCCGCCCCCGCATCCAGTGCGGCCTGGCTGCGAGGCCGTTCAGCCACAAAACGGGCGGCTTCCTTGGCGCGAAAATCCTCTAGCAAACGGGTCTGAACACCAGCCACGGACGCCTGAAATAAATCATGTGAAGTGGTCAACATAACATCTCCGAAAAGCTGCGCAGCGCGACCCTATTCCTGTGCAATTGCAATGCGAAACATCTGCCGACGATGTGGACCATGAAGACCCTGATTTGCCCAGCCAGTCAACCAAATTCAGAACCTGACAACGGAACAAGTCGCGCAGGGTGGAGGATGTCAATCAGCCGTTTATGCTGCTTTTATAAATAGATTTGGCAAGCCATTCTGGATTCATCTCGACGCCCCAGCCCGGCGCGTCCGAAACGGCAACGTTGCCGTCTTCAATCCTGTAGGGGTCATTGCGAAACAAATCGCGCTGCCAAGGATAATATGCGTCGCCTTCAATCGAAAACTCGAGATAGCGGCCCGCGTTGGGAATGGCGCGCAGCAAGTGCATGGTAAAAAGGGTCACGAGTGACAGGTTAGCCGCGTGCGGCGTACAGGGCAGACCGGCAGCCTGACCCATCTGGGCCACCTCTCTGGCAAGTATCACGCCGCCAACATAGAGAATATCCGGTTGGAGGATGTCCACGGTACGCAGCGCGATCATTCGTTTCCAATTCTGAAGGTCCCAGTCCTGTTCACCGCCTGCGACATCAATGGAAAGGGTACGCGCCACTTCTGCGGTCTGCTCAAGCTCCCAATAGGGGCATGGTTCTTCGAAATGTTCATAGCCATTGTCTTCGAGCATCCGGCCCACCTTGATGGCGTGGTCGGGACCAAAGCCAGAATTGCCATCGACCAGAAGCGCCGCTTCAGGTCCCAAAGCCTTACGGATTGTCGGAATGATCGCTTCGGTACGGCCGGGCCATTCGTCGCGATCCTGGCCGCATTCTGAACCGACCCGCACCTTGAACGCATCGAAACCCTGCGTATCGCGCAAAATGGTCAGGCGCTTCGCCTCGTCATCGGGAGTGATGTCACGCCGCATCGAGGAAGCATATGCTCGGACCGATCCCGCCGAGCCGCCGAGCAGCTCGGCCACCGGCTTGCCTGCGGCCTTACCGCGCCAGTCCCAGACCGCAGTGTCCAGCCCGGCCATGGCACGGCGCAGGTAGCTGCCCGGATATTTGTGTTCGCGCAGTGGAATTTCGGCAATTATATCTTCGAGCGCATCCATGCCCCGCCCC
This sequence comes from uncultured Octadecabacter sp., assembly GCA_937891785.1. Taxonomy (GTDB): domain Bacteria; phylum Pseudomonadota; class Alphaproteobacteria; order Rhodobacterales; family Rhodobacteraceae; genus SW4. The sequence continues at coordinate 2,601 of CALAGN010000014.1, read as the reverse complement.
AATGCCCATGGTGCGACCTGACGGTGCAGAATTTCACAGGTGAGATCACTGTTGTAGGGAGAGACCTGCCCCCAGCCGGTCGAGCCATCCTCGGCGGTGACACGGACAAAGCCAACAAACGGCGTGCAAAACGTCTCGATCTGGCTGATCCGCAGGCCGGTATCGTCTTTGCCACGATCAAAGGTGACGGGCACAGCGCCAGAGGCGGAATACGGAGCGCTCATACTGCGTCCTCCAAGATCAGGTCCGCGGCGCGGTGGGCGAGCATCATGGTTGGCGCATTGGTATTGGCAGACGTGATATTTGGGAAAACCGAAGCATCCACGACGCGCAATCCTGCCATGCCATGCAGCTTCAATCGTGGACACACCGCCGAGGTAGCTGGATCCGCCCCCATCCGGCAGGTGCCGATAGGGTGAAAGACAGTGCCACAGCGTTCACGAAAATCGGCAAGAATATCGTCGGGCGACATGGCGTAGAGATCGGGTGCCATGGCTCTTTCGACCAACTGCTTGAGCGCGGTTGTATTCATCAGCTTTTGGCACAGCTGGCCGCCGGCGATGACCTGCATACGGTCTTCTTCGGTTGCCAGCGAATTGGGACGGATCAGGGGCGCTGCTTTGGGGTCATCGGCACGAATATCGATACGTCCGCGACTGGTCGGCCGCGATGGCTGAAAACTGATGATAAAGCCCGCAAAAGGATCGGGCCGCACCACGCTCCGTTTGCCGGCAGGTGAGGTGGAATAGGTGACAGGGTTGAAATAAAGCTGCTGATCGGGCTGCACCAGATCGGGTTCAGAGCGGAAATAGCCACCGCATTGGTTAACCGACAACGACAGCGGCCCGCGCCGGGTCAGCGCATACTGCAGGGCGGCGTGGAGCTTGCCAAGAAACGGGCTGAGGACGTTGTTCAGCGTCGGTTCCGTGGCGCGGAAATAGTAGTTGATGCCCAGATGATCCTGAAGGTTGCCGCCCACATGCGGGGCATTCAGCAATGTTGTAATGCCAAAACGCTGCAATGTTTCTGTCGGACCGATACCTGAGAGTTGCAAAATGCGCGGCGAATCCACAGAGCCTGCAGATAGAATGATTTCGCGCCCAGCCCGCAGGGTAACCGACCTTCCCCTATGGCGCAGCAGGACTTCGGTCGCGCGCCTATCTTGAAAAACGATCCGCTCGACGCGGGCATCAGTCATCAACGTGACATTGCGTCTTTTCAGGGCCGGAGCCAGAAAGGCGCGTGCCGAATGCATCCGCCGTCCGCCGCTCGTGTTGATCTGGTAAGCTGCGGCCCCCTCACTCTGGGCGCCATTTATATTGTCCGTGACAGGAAGCCCAAGTTCTTTGGCTGCCGCAAAGAAATGCCGATTTGCGCGGTGTATCTGGTCCGAGACATCCTGTACTTGCATCGGGCCATTGCCCTGCCGTGTGCCATCTGCACTGACTTGGGTTTCCATCGCCTCGTATGTGGTTCGCACCCTGTCCCAACCCCAACCCGTCGCACCGGCCACCGCCCAATCGTCAAAATCGCGCGGCAATCCCCGTGCATAGACCAACGCGTTGATCGCCCCTGAGCCACCTACTCCCTTGCCGCGGGGCCAATACCCCTTGCGTCCAGCCAGCGCCTCTTCTGGTTCGGATTGGTATTGCCAGTTTACGCTGGGATCAAAGAAGGTCTTGCCATAGCCCAGCGGCAAGGCGATCCAAGGCGATCTGCCGCGCCCCCCCGCTTCCAGAACAAGCACTTTGTGGCGCCCTGATGCGCTCAGTCTTTCCGCGAGAACACAGCCGGCCGATCCTGCGCCAATGATGATGTAATCATAGTCTGCCATTTTTGCCTCTTTGCTGCATAACGAGCCGAAAAAACCCCGATGAGTCGCGGCCTGTCAAATCCAGAACGAAGTTGGTCGGAAATTGCCAGAGCAAAGTCACAAGGCGGGCCGCCACAGAGGAAGTTTATTAAAGGCTTGGCCTCAAAAGACGCTGCGCCAGCCAAAAGAAACTGATAATCAAGCGGACGATCTACCTTTTTACGTCTGCTCTTGCTGTCAGGGCCAAGTTGGCTCGCATCCGCAGCGAAGGTCTTGTGTGGATGGCTCTTGCATAGCAAGACATATTTGATCCGATTTGTGCATTAGTCAGAAGCAGTCATGTGTCCGGCCTGTTTGCGCGGCGGCTCGCGCATCCGCTAAGCCCATCACCGGCCAGCGTCCAAGGGTCAACTTCTTGGGCTTGGCCGCGTAACGGTAGCGCAGAGCCCAGGATTTAACCCCGCTGGGCTGGACCACCAGATACAGACCAAACAAAGCAGGATCAGGGATTTCGCGGCGACCGCCATCCGCTTTCACGGCCTCTACCGCCTTAGTCGTCAATGCTCTGGCCATAGCCAATTTTTCCTCTGGGGTAACACTGGGGTAACAAAATTAGCCGATATGTAATGTTACACAGTGTTAGGAACAATGCCGAACATTCAGCGTAATCGCAAGCAATACAACGAATTTTGCTGACGTGATAGTTCTACAGTGTTAGCAAGTGTGTGACCTGCAAAAGTGACTGTTAATCAATTGGTCGTAGGTTCGATCCCTACCGCCGGAGCCAA
>CALAGN010000013.1 GCA_937891785.1 uncultured Octadecabacter sp. | reverse complement strand
CCTATTGGAAAGGTTCGTAAAGAGAGTGGAAGCGCGTTCTTTGAATAGAAATAGGGTCAGTGTTTGCAGTGCCAGTCCGTATTAGGACCACCAACACAAACAAAAAGCCCCGGCGTTTCCACCGGGGCTTTTCTCATTTCGAAGAACCGAAAGATTACTCTTCGGCCTTTTCCTCTTTGGCATCTTCACCAGTTTCCTGATCAACGACTTTCATCGACAGGCGTACCTTGCCGCGATCGTCAAAGCCCAGCAGCTTGACCCAAACGTCCTGACCTTCTTTGAGGACATCGGACGGGTGGTTCAACCGGCGGTTTTCGATCTGGCTGACGTGCACAAGGCCGTCCTTTTTGCCAAAGAAGTTCACGAAAGCACCGAAGTCGACGATTTTAACGACGTTGCCTTTGTAGATTTTGCCTTCTTCGGGCTCGGCTACGATCGACCAGATCATGTCGTAGGCTTTCTTGATGGCATCGGCGTTTGGCGATGCGATCTTGATGATGCCTTCGTCGTTGATGTCGACCTTTGCGCCGGACACTTCCACGATTTCGCGGATGACCTTACCGCCGGATCCGATAACTTCACGGATCTTGTCGGTGGGCACCTGCATCGTTTCGATGCGTGGGGCGTGCTCAGAGAATTCACCAGCGGATGACAGTGCTTTGTTCATCTCTCCCAGAATGTGAATCCGGCCTTCTTTGGCTTGTGCGAGGGCTTTCTTCATGATGGCGGGCGTGATGCCTGCGATCTTGATGTCCATCTGCAAGGAGGTGATCCCCGCTTCAGTGCCTGCAACCTTAAAGTCCATGTCGCCAAGGTGGTCTTCGTCACCCAAAATGTCGGACAGAATGGCATAGTCGCCGTTGTCTTCCATGATCAGGCCCATGGCCACACCGGCAACTGGCGCCTTAAGTGGCACACCAGCGTCCATCATCGACAAGGAACCACCACAAACGGACGCCATGGAAGACGACCCGTTAGATTCAGTGATCTCGGACACAACGCGGATCGTGTAGGGGAAGTCCGTGGCAGCAGGCAGAACAGCCTGAAGCGCGCGCCATGCTAGTTTGCCGTGACCGATTTCACGACGACCTGTGAAACCAAAGCGGCCAACTTCACCAACCGAATACGGTGGAAAGTTATAGTGCAGCATGAAGTTCGACTTATACATGCCTTGCAGGCTGTCGATCATCTGTTCATCGTCGCCAGTGCCCAACGTGGTCACAACCAGACCTTGGGTTTCACCGCGTGTGAACAAGGCAGACCCGTGGGTGCGTGGCAGGATGCCGGTTTCGGACACGATTTCACGGATTTCGTCAGTCTTACGACCATCGATCCGCTTGCCGGTTTTGACAACGTCGCCACGCAAGATCGAGGCTTCAAGGCCCTTCATTGCCGAACCGAGGTTTGAGTCAGCAAGCTGCTCATCGGTCAGTGCAGCTTTGATCACTTCGCGGGCCGCGCTGACAGCCGTTGTGCGTTCTTGCTTGTCCCGAATCGCGAATGCTTTGCGCATGTCCTTTTCGCCAGCTTTTGCGACGGCTTTGGACAGGTCCGAATAGTCGGGCGCCTGATAATCAAACGGCTCTTTGGCGCATTCTTCGGCAAGATCAATGATCAACCCGATGACTGGCTGGATTTGCGCGTGAGCAAATTCAACGGCACCAAGCATTTCGTCTTCGGATAGTTCATACGCTTCGGATTCAACCATCATCACCGCGTCGGCGGTGCCGGCCACAACAAGGTCAAGGCGCTGATCAGGATTTTCACGCAGCTTGTGCATGTCGTCGATTTCAGGGTTCAGCGTGTATTCGCCATCTTCAAAACCAACGCGGCAAGCAGCGATCGGGCCCATGAATGGTGCGCCGGAAATGGTCAGCGCGGCGGATGCTGCGATCAGGGCGACGACGTCGGGGTCGTTCACCAGATCATGCGAAAGCACGGTGCAGATTACGAGGACTTCGTTCTTGAAGCCTTCGACGAACAGCGGGCGGATCGGACGGTCGATCAGGCGGGATGTCAGCGTCTCTTTTTCGGTTGGACGCGCTTCGCGCTTGAAGAAACCACCAGGGATCTTGCCTGCGGCGTAATACTTTTCATTGTAGTGCACGGTCAGCGGAAAGAAGTCCTGCCCCGGCTTTTGTGTCTTTGCGAACGTCACGTTCGCCATCACAGAGGTTTCGCCATATGTGGCGATGACAGACCCGTCTGCCTGACGAGCAACCTTGCCCGTTTCCAGTGTCAGCGTTTCTTCGCCCCACTGAATGGATTTTTTCACTTCGTTAAACATCAATCGTTTCCTATCCGGGCCAATCTTGGCGTTCCAAGTGCCCTATTGCATAGCGGCCCCATTGCCGCCGATCCCTGTCCTGCGCACGATGTCGGGATCAAACATCACGTCTCAGATGGCTGCGCCATACACCGGATCTCCGGGTTTGGGAAGGGGGATGGGGATTAGGTGGCCCTTCGCTGGAAAGCTCCTGGCGCCGCATTGCCCGTTTACCGCGCCCGCCATGTGAACAAGGAACTGGCCAGAAAATTCCAGACTGCTCCGGCAGCTGCGCCAGCAAGGCTTGCAATTGCCCAATAGGGGAAGGTCGCAAAGACAAGTTCGGCAAAGCCCACGTTCATCAGGGCACCAAATGCGCAAACAAGATAAAAGCTTAGCAACCCGCGCCAGAATTCGCGACCCTTGAGGGCGCGGTCCCGATAGGTGAACGCGTTGTTGAGCAAGAAGTTGCTGTTGATGGCGAAAAAGACGCCGATAGCCTGCGCGAGGCCAAATTGTTCGGGCATGAAGCCAAGCATCAAGCGCACGACAGCCAATTGCACGAAAACGCCACTAAGCCCTACTGCGGCGAAAAGAATGAAGCGGACGGATACCAACCCGCCAGTCAGCCGCGCGACAAGCAGCGACAGGAATTCAACCGTTACGGCCGCGTCCATCTTGGAGTCACCGGAATGGCGATTACGGAAGGTATAAGGGACTTCCGCGATCTGCCAACGGCCACGGGATGCGGACAGCATATCTGACAGTATCTTGAATCCTGCGGTCTGCAATTCGGTCACGACCTGATTGAATGACGTGCGGCGCACCATAAAGAACCCGCTCATGGGATCGCTTGCCGTTATCTTGAGCATCCGTTGCGTCAGCCGCGTGGCACTATCGCTCCCCCATTTGCGGATACGCGATAGCCCGCTGCCCGATGATCCGCCGTCGATGTTCCGGCTACCGATAACCACATCAAGGGCAGGGTCGTTCATCAATTGGTTCAGCATCACGGGCAAGCAGGTTTCGTCGTGTTGTAGATCGGCGTCGATCACGGCGCAAAACTGGGCAGTGGACGACAAGATGCCCTCGATGCATGCCCCAGCAAGGCCGCGCCGACCGATACGATGCAGGATGCGGATGTTGGCGTGGTCTTGGGCAAGAGCGCGCACCTCGTCTGCGGTGCCGTCCGGGCTATCGTCATCAACATAAACCGCTTCCCATTTTGCCCCTTTCAGGGCTTTGTCCAACAGGTCGAACAAGGGGCGCACGTTGCCACATTCGTTAAAGGTGGGGATTACCACCGTAAGGTCGTACATATACGCGTCCTTGTTATAGATTATGGCTTGTCTTAGCCTTATGCCTGTCGAGAATCAAAGAGCAAGGAATTGGCATGAAACTCTCATATGGCCATGTTGCTTTAGGGTTCTTGGGGCTGCATCTGGCTGTAGCAGCCGCAATTCCGATTTTCGATGACGAAGCCTATTACGCCTTATGGGCACGTTATCCTTCCGCTGGCTATTATGACCACCCGCCGATGATCGCCTACATGATCCGTTCTGGGGTTATGGTGTTCGGCGAAAACGGGTTCGGCATCCGGTTTTTCCCGGTCTTGGGGATGGCGTTGGCATCTGTTTTCGTTGGTGATACCGCGCGCCTTATGGGTTTGGGGCGGTTGCATGCCTGTTTGGCCGTAGCATTATTCAACCTTGGGTTGCTGGTTATGGGCGTGGGATCGTTCGCCACGCCCGACGCGCCTTCATCGTTCTTTTGGATGGCGGCGCTTTGGTCTGCGTTACGGGCTGTTCGCTTTGGCACAGGTGGGTGGTGGATTCTGGCGGGGCTATGTCTCGGGCTTGGTGGGCTGTCCAAATTTACGAATGTCTTTTTGGCGATAGGATTGTTTGGCTGGCTTGTTTTTGATACTACGGGTCGAGGGTTTCTGCGTACATGGCGGCCCTATGCGGCCGCGGTTTTTGCGGCGCTGTCTCTCCTCCCCTATCTGTTATGGAATATTGACAACGATTGGCTAGGATTTGAGCGTCAGGGAAGCAGGCTTGCTGCTGATGGTCTGACTTTGGAATTCGTTGTCGAGTATTTTGTTATTCTTGTGCTTTTGCCGACGCCTTTGGTGGCTTGGTTCGCCCTGCGGTCCACCGCCTTTGTCCGCACGAAAGAGGTGTCATTGATCTGGTGGAGCATGGCACCGTTGCTTGTCTATTTTCTGTATCATTCAAGCCATGCTCAAGTTCAGGCAAATTGGCTGATACCGGTTCAAGGCTCGATCGTCGTCATGGCGACGCTTGCGCTGGTCGGGCGGCCAAAGTCCGCTTGGGCCACGTCTGTCACAGCGGCTGTTATGTCCATTGGCTTACTGGGGGCCGCATTCAATCCTTGGCAGCCCTTGGGGACGGCTAACAACCCACCCAATCAGACCCGTGGTTGGGTCCAGACCAGAATAGACATGGCTGATGCGATGGAGGCGTCTGGCGCGGCTTGGATCGCCACGACTGACTATGCGTTGACTGGAATGCTATCTTATCACTTTCCTGCAATTCCTGTCTGGGGGATGGCTGAGCGTCAGCGGTATGATTTTCGGGGCAACTTTCCAGCAGCACTTTGTGATCAGCAGGGGCTGCTGATTGAAGTTGAGCGGTCTTCTTTGGATGTTGGTGCCGGATTGTTTGAAACAGTTGGACCAGACACTTTTGTCACACGATCCGCAGCGGGTGTGCCTTTGCGGCGCTACCGGCTTCGATCGGTATCGGGCCCGACAGATGCGGGGCTTTGTCCAAGGGGATGAAATTAGTCCCGAGGCCGACATAAGAAAAGGGGACCGAAATTCGGTCCCCTTGCAGTATCGTTTCGTTCTTGCGCGCTGGTTTAGCGGCGCAGGCCCAAACGCTTGATCAGGTCCTGATAACGGGCCTCATCCTTGCTACGGGCGTAATCCAGCAGCTTGCGACGCAGGGCCACCATCTTCAAAAGGCCACGACGACCGTGGTTGTCCTTTTTGTGGATCTTGAAATGCTCTGTCAGGGTGGCGATGCGCGACGACAGAATAGCAACCTGAACTTCGGGTGAACCAGTGTCACCTTCTTTGGTTGCGAATTCTTTCATTACGCGTGCTTTTTCTTCGGCAGTAATCGACATCGGGGTCTCCTTGTCTAAAGGGTGATGGCGCAAGCCGGGATGTCGTCCAGCAAGGCCCTTGGAGGGTATCGCGTACAGGAATCGCGCGCGAAGGGTGCTGATAGTTGCAATCATGCGAAAAGAAAAGGGCGTTTAGGTTGCAACCATTTGAACCGTGGCCAGATCAAGCGTTTCAATGCCCCCAAGTGTCGCCACTTCGGTACCGTCAGCAAAAAGTATCAGGCCACCTTCGGTGAGTTCTGTGCTCAGGATCGGCTCGGCCCCATTATACAGCACTACAAGGGTATCATCAGCGGCGTCATAGTCCATGACGGTCATGCTGCCCTGTGTGGCATCCATTGCGAAAATGTCCGCGCCAGTTCCCCCACTTAGAATATCGCCAGCGTTGCCGATCAACGTCTCATTTCCCGCGCCGCCGTTCAGATAGTCAAGCGTTGCGGTTTCTTCGCCTGTCACGCCGTCGATCACGTCGTCGCCTGCGCCGCCGTGCAGCACATCTTGCCCTGCACCGCCGATAAGCATGTCGTTCCCAAGCGAACCAAGGAGTGCGTCGTCCCCGTCGCCACCGACAAGGGTGTCCGTGCCGCTGCCGCCATTCAGCTGGTCATCGCCCGCGCCGCCATGCAGCGTGTCGTCGCCGATATGGCCGAACAAGCTGTCGTCGTCGGCGCCGCCGTGCTGGGCGTCATTTCCGCTGCCGCCATGCAGTTCGTCATTGCCCGCGCTGCCGTTCAAGGTGTCATCGCCACCTCCGCCGTCGACGTAGTCATTACCGCCCAACGCATCGATTTCGTCATCATCGTCCGCCGCGAAAATCACATCGCTGTCGTCGGTGGGGATGTCGATCATTGGCTGGTCGGTGGTGATGATATCGGCGTCTGGTTGCGCGCTATCGGGTGCATCAACTGTGGGGTCACCAATAAGTGCGGCACCGGCAAAGGCAATTCCAAGGAGTCCAAGGAGGGCAAACATTGCGTTCTCGATTTCATGAGGGGATGACCTGCTTTGGGCCACTATGATTTTCAAGAAATCCTATATCATTTGTCGCGATAAACGCGGCACCGAAAGTTGCAGAATGGTTAATCAGCGGCGCTGGGCAGCCAAGGCGCCGGCTGTTGCGTATAAGCGATATAAAGTGGGTGCTTTGGGTGGCCTGCCTTCGTAAGGCCCAGATGAAACAGCGGCCGGCCCGTGGCGCGTAACAGGGTCTCGACGGTCAGACCGCGCCCTAGATGTTCGCCATGTGCGCCCCAAGCGGCCATAACCTGATCCGCCCAAGCGGCCCCTTCGCGGATTTTGTCATCATTGGCGGGGCCGACGGGGTCTGCGGCTGCACGCATCTTGCGCGGGTCAGTGTCGCGCCAAGCAAAAATATTCGTCACACAAAAGCCGCCAAAGCCCAGCGCACGTGCCCGCCTTTCGCAGCGTTCGACGGTGGGATCGTTCTGCACTTCGGTCGCCGTCGAAGGGTTTAACATCACAAACAGCACCTTTCGCCCCGCGGGATCCCACACGCGGTCAAGGCTGTAGCGATAGCTTTCGCAAGGCGAATAAACGGCAGTTGAGGGCGCATCGCCCTTAATGTGTGTGCGGATGATCATGGGGATGTTTAGCAAGCTGATTGCGTGGCGTCACGGAGGCTATTAATTTCTGTGGAAAGAAAATAGATATTCATTGCTCAGGAGGTACGTGATGCAGCTTAAAACCAAATCCGTATATGATGCCAGCCTCTCGCGGTGGCGTGTGCTTGCCAAGGCGGCTGTGAATGCGGCGCGTGAATTGGGTCTGACCCAAAAGGAACTGGCCGAAGTGATTGGCGTCAGCGAACCCACCGTGTCGCGCATGAAAGATGGCGGTTACGACCTTGGCGGGAAACCGTTTGAGCTGGCCGCCTGTCTGGTGCGTTTGTTCCGTTCGCTTGATGCGATTGCGGGGGGCGATCCCGACACGATTAAGGGGTGGATGGAAAATGCAAATAGTGACCTACATGGCGCACCTCGCGCGCTTATCGCGCAGGCGGCAGGGCTAATCGGCGTGATGAACTACCTTGATGCTGCCCGTGCCCCGACCTGATACGCCCTACGCGCCGTATCATGGCAATGTCTGGCGATTGATCGAAGGGCAGTATCGGTCTGCCACAGTGCGCATTGTTGATACCGATCCCGAACATGCCGTGCTTGAGCATATCCTTGAAGAGTCCAAGCCGCCCGTGCCCGAATCCTGCCAGCATCTCGCCTATCAATTCTGGTCGCCGTTTCGTTATGGCTGCTATCCGCACGCATCGCGGTTTGGGCGTGCGGGACAAACGCCGGGGGTTTGGTATGGGGCTGAAAGCGCACTGACAGCTGTAGTTGAAAGCATCTGGGGCGCTTTGGCATTTTTTGGTGCCTCGCCGGACACGCCGATGCCGCGCAGACCCGTGGAACACACGGCAGTGCAGGCGGATATTCGCGCTGCTGTGGCGGTCGATCTGACCGATCCGGTCATGCGTGTACGGGGGCGGTGGGCGCATCCCGATGACTATTCCGACTGTCTGACGCTTGCCGATACCCTGCGCGGCGATGGGTGCGAGGCAATCCGCTATCAGTCTGTCCGTGACCCCGAAAAGGGTGCGAATCTAGCAGTGCTTAGCTGCGCAGCATTTGCCCAGCGCGCGCCAATTGCACAGCAGACGTGGCATATCACCTTGCGCCCGACCCTCGTGAGGGCCCATTGTGAAACGCTGCGACAGCGTCATCAGTTCGGCGTGGGTGAAGGCCGGCTGACGGCCCACCTATAACGCGACACAAAGAAGCCCCACCAAAAGGTGAGACCTTCTTTTTCTTGTTGTTTCATGCGTCGTTGGCTTGCCGCCAAAGTCCATCGAGAAACCAATTGTCACACCCCGAAGATCGTCCGGCGCACCATCGATTTCGCTCACAGAATAGTCTGCGAAGACGGCGTAAGTACCGGCATTATAGGCACCGCTCAAACGCGTGCTACTCGCCTCAATGATATCAAGATCTGCTTGGGCGTAGTTGCAGCAGACGGACCACGTATCATCGATACCGTAGTTTGCACCAAGTGCGACGACGCTCACTTGGGCGATATCCAAGGCCCCACTCAAGTTTGCGCACAACGCGTCAAGCTCGACGCCCCATTGGCTGCCGTCGTGGCTGGCAGACAGAATGTAAATCGGTTTGTCCAAAGTGCTCGACGGCTCATCAATAGTAGGGATCGACAGTGCGACTTCGGCGCTTTCAGAGAACCTTTAGCCTCCACCAAACGTCAAGGCATCCGCACCAAAAGTAACGGGAATGCCAATATCAAGCGTTGCGTTTGTACCAGACATCCAGAAATCGAATTCTTGAACCTGAACGCCGATGGTGCCTGAAAACGCGGTGTTGTCGATGTCGGCGCAAAAAGAAGAACGGTATAAAGCTCGGTGCATTTTCGATCAGCCTAAACGTCAAGAACCTCGCGATTTCCAAAGCGTTCTATCAGAAGCTGGGTTTTAACTAATCCCAATCACGGTCATGCCATCATGAAGGACGGTGACACGCTCGTGGGGCTGTTTGAGGGAATGTTCGAGGGCAATTTGCTGACCTTCAATCCCGGTTGGGATCAAAGTGCTGGCGCGGTCGACCCGTTCGATGACGTGCGCAAGATCAAGTTAGGCCTCAGGGATGCCGGAGTTGCGATCGAGCAAGAGCAAGGAGGGACTGAAGGCCCTGCAAGTTTTGTCGCAATCAACCCCGACGGCAACCCGATCCTGATTGATCAGCACCGCTAGGCGACGAAAACCCGGCTGGGGTGTAGTTCGCCACCTTTGAATATGCCGACTGCGATTGCGTGACCATCGTGGCAGGCCCAACATTCGTCACCATACTCCACATCGCCCATGACCATCGCTGGATTGCCATTGCGCAGTTTGATGACGCTATCGGCGGGGCAATAGACCTGCGGCAGGTCCTGCAGGCCTTCTTCAAGCGGGCGCAAGAAGGCATCAATCTCCGGCGATCTTGCCAGCGCTTCGATTTTCGCTAGCGTCACGCCGTCAGCCACATCGAACGGGCCGGACCAGTTACGGCGGAGTTCGCGGACGTGGCCGAAACAGCCAAGGGCCGCACCCAAATCGCGCGCAATTGCGCGCACATAGCCGCCCTTGCCGCAGGTCATTTCAAGCGTGACATGATCGGCATCGGGACGGTCGATCAGCAACAGTTCCTCAACCCAAAGGGGGCGGGCGGCGATCTCGAAGTCTTCGCCGTCGCGGGCGCGTTTGTAAGCGCGTTCTCCGTCGATTTTCACGGCGGAAAACAAGGGCGGAACTTGCATGATATCGCCAACGAACTGACCCAACGCTGCTTTGATCTCATCGTCGGTAGGGCGCGTGTCGCTGCTGGCCGTAACTTCGCCTTCGGCGTCATCGGTATTGGTGGCCTGCCCAAGGCGGATGGTGAACGTGTAGGCCTTGAGCGCATCGGTGATGTAGGGGACAGTTTTAGTCGCTTCGCCCAACGCCACGGCCAAAACGCCGGTTGCATCAGGGTCAAGCGTGCCCGCATGGCCCGCTTTTTTGGCGTCAAACGCCCAGCGCACCTTGTTCACAACGGACGTCGAGGTAATGCCCGCGGGCTTGTCCACGACCAGCCAGCCGGAAATGTCGCGTCCCTTGCGTTTGCGTGCCATTGAGGTCTCCGTTACAGGTAAAAGAGCGGATTAGTCGCTGCCGCTCGTGCCGTCAACAGGGGCAAGCACGCCGACCATCGGCCCCATCTGCCACCCGAAATCGTCACGGCCCAATTCGGGCGCGTAAAGGCGGCTGACCTTGCCATCAAAATACAGCGCATTAGGCAGGCCCAGCGTGTCACGAAACAGTGTGGCAAAGTCGTGGAAATTCACGGGTTCGTTGGAAATTGCAAAGGTGACCCGTTCACCTGTGGTGTCGCTGCCAACCCCGTTGCGATAAAGCCGCGACGTGCCATTCGGGATCACGCGCGGGTGAAGATTTCCGCCTTCCACAAGCAGTGGGCCAGATTGGCTGGCGAAAATACAGGGCGGTGTATCGTTCAGGTAGTCGCCTGTTTCGACGACGTAAGCAAATCCGTCACGTACGCAGAATATTCCGTTTGGCAGCAGCCCGAAATTGCCCGGCCCCGCAGTGGGAATGACGCGCATTTCTTCAATGCCTTCCTCGATATAAAGCCCAACTGGCGCACGATCGGCGTGATACATGCCCGCGTTCATGGCGAATAGCAGATTGCGGCCGGTGTCAGTTTGGATCGCGCTGAACGTACCAAGGATGCCACCGTTCGCATCGCGCAGAAACAGCTGCAGATCATCGTTCGCTGGGATTACTTCGCAAATGGTGTAAGATTGGCCAAGGTGGGTGATGTCGGAACAGTCAACCGCCCAAACAGGTGCAGCAAGGATACCAAAGAGGGCGGCAAGCCGCAGCATCAGTCGTCCAGATCTTGGCGCACGTGTTCGTCGGCAAGCAATGCGCGGGTGTGATCCATCCGATCGAATGTCTCGTCGATAAAGAACCGCAGGTCCGGCACATGTTTCAGCGCGAGCGCTTTGGACACCTGATGGCGCAGTTCGCCTTTGTTCTTGCGCAGGGCAAGCAGGGCCTCTTCGGCACCGTCCCCGCCCAAGGGCAGCACATAGGCCGTGGCGATGGACAGGTCGGGCGTGACCCGCACTTCGCCAACGGTAATCATCATGCGCCCCAGTTCGAGGTCATGGACCTCGCCGCGCTGAAGGACTTCTGACAGCCTGCGCCGGATCAATTCTCCGACCCGCAGTTGCCGTTGGGAAGGGGCGCGCCCCTCGTGTGATCTGTTCTTTGCCATATGGCCCATGTAAGGAATTGCGTAACGCTTGCCAAGCGGTGCCTTGATCGGGTGACAAAGACGTGACGGAAATGGGAAAAGACATGCAGCATCAGGACGGAATAGTCATCACCGGCGCTTCGGGGCGTATGGGGCAGATGTTAATCAAAATGGTTGCGGCGTCTGATAAGGCCAAGCTGGTTGGCGTGGTCGAACGCGCGGGTCACGATTGGATTGGCCGCGACGTAGGCGAAGCGATGGGCGGTGCCGCGCTGGGCATTTCGGTTACTGACGATCCCGTGGCGGTGTTTGCCCGCGCGCAGGCGGTGATTGATTTCACGTCCCCCGCCGCGACTGTTGAATTTGCCGGATTGGCCGCGCAGGCCCGCGCGGTGCATGTGATTGGCACCACAGGGCTGTCGGATGATGATTTGCTCAAGATCAAGGCCGCCGCGCATCATGCCGTGATTGTGCGGGCGGGAAATATGTCTTTGGGTGTGAACCTTTTGGTGCAGTTGACCAAGAAAGTTGCCGCTGCGCTGGACGAAGATTTCGATATCGAAGTGATCGAGGCGCATCATAACCAAAAGGTGGATGCCCCGTCTGGCACCGCCCTGATGCTGGGCGAAGCTGCCGCCCAAGGGCGCGGCGTATCGCTGGCCGATGTGCGCGACAGCGGGCGAGACGGGATCACCGGTGCGCGCAAACGCGGTGACATCGGTTTCACAGCGATCCGTGGCGGTGACATCGTCGGCGAACACGACGTGCTGTTCGCCGCCGCCGGAGAACGGATCACCCTGCGCCACGTAGCGACGGACCGCGCGGTGTTCGCGCGCGGTGCGCTCAAGGCCGCGCTGTGGGGGCAGGGGCAGAAACCGGGTGAATACGATATGGTGGATGTGTTGGGGTTGTAGGGGCAGAGGGCCGAAAAAGCTTCCCAGAGTTCGACACGTTTTGGAAGGTCAGGCACATTTGTTTGAGCGAATAAACTCGCGAAGCGGACACTTACCCTGGTTGTCGCTTATGTGCTGAAATTCAAAATAAGTGACAATAAGTCAAAATAAGTAACATTAATTAATATTATTACTTGCAAAACGCAGGCTCGCATTTACATAAAGGTCATCGAATTCACCAAATGGAGAAACAGTGATGGCATTTTCAGATCGCCTACAGGCACTTCGAGAACACCGTCGACTTTCAAAAACGGCTCTTGCTAAGAAAGTAGGAGTAACCACCACTTGTGTGTGGAATTGGGAGCAAGGAAACACAGAACCTCGCCCTGAGAACTTGATGGCACTTGGTGACGCTTTGGATGCACCGTTGGATTACCTTGAATCTGGCGTGAGTTGGCATGGTGCGCCGTCGACTGATCTAACGGAAAAGCGACAGGACACTGACCTCACCCTTCCCGAAGTTATCTCAGAAGCAAGAGTGCGTATTGCAAAACTGGCGGGGATTGCGCCCGAAAAGGTAAACATTTCGCTTGATTATTGAGGTGATAGGCTAAGCCCAACAAGCCAAAGAACCTACGGGAATAGATGTCGCAGACGTCCTTGGATGCCACCGATTGAGTCAACTGTTCAAATGTTGGGTTCGTCCGAAAGGTAGAACATGCCGATCGCCGAAAGGGCCGACGATTTCGCTGGCCCTTTCATTCACATCACTTCAAATAATCAAGCCACGGACCCTGTTCGGCGATCATGTGATCGACAAGTTCGGGGATACCCTTGGACACGGTCACGACCGGATCGACCAGTAGCGCTTGCACGACGAGGTCTTTTTTCTTCTGCAAGATCGCCTCGGCGGTCATGTTGTGGATGCCGATCTGGTTGGACAGGAGGCCACGGATGCCGGCGGGGATGTCCACGGCGATGCCATGCACACCGTCCTTGTCCACATTGGCGGGGACTTCGACGGCGATCCAGTCGGGCAAATCCTTGATAAAACCGGCGTTGGGAATGTTCACGGCGGCTTCTTCGTAGGCGTTGCCGGTGACCAGCCCTTCGATGATCGGGACGACCCGTTCGTGCAGGTCCTTTTCAATCGTGGGCGTCACATGGCCAAGGTAGTTGCGGTAGTAGGTGTAGAAATCAAGGATTCCGCGGTGGTCGGAACAATCATGCGCCCATTGGATATATTCGCCAAAATGGCTGTCATAGGTGATCGGCAGCGCCCCGAAAGTGTCGAGGATCACCTTGAACAGCCAGCGGTCGGACCACGGGCGCACATCGGTAATATGGCTTAGGTCGATATCCATCCAGCCTTCGGTGTCCACGGCCTTGCCTGTCTTACGCGAGGCTTGCAGGATTTCGCAATAACCCGGCTGGGTGCTGAAATACCCTTCGGCCTTGGCGCGCACATCGTCATAGGCTGACTTGCCGCTGTCCACATAAGTAACGTCGGTCATCACCGAGAAGTGGTTTAACCCGCCCGCGCGGTAGTGGATTTTGTCACGCGCGACACCCAGAAGCGGCGGCAGGTGCCGTTCGAGCGATGCGATCTCGTGGCACATGCCGATGAATTTGATGCCGGGATAGGCGCGATGCACGGTCGTGGTGATCCGGCTCATCGGGTTGGAATAGTTGAACACGGTAGCGTTTGGCGCGTGCTCCATCACTTTGCCGCAAATCTCGAGGATTGGCGGGATGATTCGTAGCGCGTGGAACAGCCCACCGGGGCCGCCGTTTTCGCCGTAAACTTGGCCGACCCCATATTGCTGCGGGATTTTCCAATCCATGTCCCAGAGGGCAAACCGATCCCCGACTTCGATGGAAATAACAACGAAATCCGCGCCGGGCAGGGCCGATGCAAGGTTGGCTTCAACGCTGACGACCTGCTTCAGCCCGTTTTCCTTGATATAGGCATTTGCCACATCTTCGGTGCGCTTGGCTGCCGCTTCGTTGATGTCATTGAGGATGATTTGGGCATCACTCAGATGGGCAGATTGAAAGATATCTCCCAACATACCGGAACCGAATTGCAGGCTTCCTGCGCCGACGAGTACAATTTTAGGCATTGGTCATAACTCCTGTGTGCCCGGAGCCTCGCCGGATCGATTATAGGTCTTGATAGGGTTCTAGTGCTAGCCGACCGGCTTGTCATCCTGCTCAAATCGGTCGCTCCGCCTATCCATCGGTTCCCGATATTTTCTGGGCGTGGACTGCCCGCCAAAAAGTGAACCATATGCATCTTTCCAGCGTAGAACTCGAAAGACAAATTGCGAGGGACAGATGCGCAAGATTGTATTTGCTTTGATCACGGCCACATCACTGTCCATACCTGCCGCCGCGCAGGCGTTTGAGGTGGTCACCGACCGCGACCGTTTTGTCGCGCTGTTAGACGGGCGCGAATTACGTCTTGGGTTGCTTGGTATCTCTTTGGATGTGCGCCCTGACGGAACAATCTTGGGTCGCGCAAGTGGCTGGGACGTGTCCGGTAGCTGGACGTGGCGGGACGGGTATTTCTGCCGCGAGATGGACTGGAGCGGGACGCCCATTCCCTACAACTGTCAGTTGGTCGAAGTGCGGGGCGGCGAAAAAATCCGCTTTACCGTGGATCGTGGCGCAGGTGACCGCGCGACGTTCAATCTGCGCTGACCGCTAAAAATCGACGGCGATACCCTTTTTTTCCCAATCGCCAAAACGCACAGGCTCGGGCCCGTCGCGTCCGCCAAGTTCGGTCGGCAAGGGGTCATCTTTGGTCGCCTTGCGGCGGGCTTGGGCCTCTTCAAGGGCGCGCAGGGCCGCAGCAGGCAGTTTTTTTGGTGTATCGTTGGTCATGTCGCTTCCTTGTGGCTCTGATCCTTGTGATATACGGCACAGCCAGCTTTGAACAAGAGGACACCCCATGAGTCAGCAAGGCCTTGCCCCGCGTCGTGCCGCCCTGCACCTGATTGATCAGGTCACAGGCGAGGGCAAACTGCTGCCGGAATTGATTGGCGCGGGTGCCTTGCAACACCTTGCTCCCGAAGATCGTGCCCGTGCACAGCGCCTTGCGCTGGAAACCCTGCGCGGGATGAACCGCGCGGACCGGATGCTGGGCCGATTTTTGCAAAAGACGCCGCCGCTGACGGTGCGAAACGTGCTGCGCCTTGGGACGGTGGAAATTGCGGGCGGTGCTGCGGCGCATGGCGTTGTGAATGCCTGCGTCGAAATGGTTGCGCGAGACAAACGCACATCGTCGATGAAGGGGCTGGTTAATGCGATCATGCGCAAAGTCGCCGCTGACGGCCCCGAAGGCTGGGAAAAACTGGCCATTCCGCGTTTGCCCGGATGGCTGCGTGGCCCGCTAAGCGATGCATATGGTCGTGATGTGGTGATCGCGATGGAGGCGGCGCATTTTGCCGGCGCCCCGCTTGATTTGACCGCCAAAGGTGACCCACAGGCCGTTGCGGATGCCGTGGGCGGCATTGTTCTGCCGACCGGTTCGGTGCGCTTGGCAGATGCGGGGCAGGTTACGGCCCTTGCCGGATATGATACCGGCGACTGGTGGGTGCAGGATGCAGCCGCAGCCATTCCGGTCATGGTACTGGCACCCCAACAAGGCGAGGTCGTTCTTGATCTGTGCGCAGCGCCGGGTGGCAAGACGATGCAACTTGCGGCCGCTGGTGCCCAAGTTGTGGCCGTTGATGCCTCGGCTGGCCGTATGACGCGGGTTGATGAGAACTTGAAACGTGTAGGGCTAAGCGCCGAGATCGTTGTTTCCGATGCTTTTTCTTATGAAAGCGATGGGTTTGACGCTGTCTTGCTTGATGCGCCCTGCTCTGCGACGGGAACGATTCGCCGACATCCTGATCTGCCCCACGCTAAGGATGGATCGGAATTTGGCGCGCTGATCGAACAGCAAAGCCGGATGATTGATCATGCGCTCTCCCTTTTGAAACCGGGTGGGCGGCTTGTATTTTGCACCTGCTCCTTGCTGCCAGATGAGGGCGAGGTGCAGGTAGACGAGGCATTGGCGCGCCATGATGGGTTAAGTGTCGATTCGGATGCCCTGACTGTCGCGGGCATTGATCCTGCATGGCGCACGCAGGAAGGTGGTTTGCGCCTGCGACCCGACTACTGGGCCGATCAAGGTGGCATGGACGGGTTCTATATCGCCGTGTTGCGAAAGCCTGCGTGACACGAATCCCCTAGCGCGGTATGCTGCCGCTAACCTTAAGATGCGCAAAGCACGACCAGAGGCAGCATAGACTTGACACATTCGCAATCATTGCGGGCCTTTAACGCCCGTTGGATGGACCGCTGGCATGCACGGCTTGCTGCGCGTGCGCGTCCGGCAACAGGTTTTGTGTCGCAGCCCGAGCCGCGCACGATTGGCTACTATGCGCGCGGGCGCCAGCTGATGGCTGGCAATTTTCTATTTGCCGGTCAATTGGTCGAGGCCAAGAATACATCAATTTGGGATGCTGTCCCCAGCGACCCTCGGGTTGCGAATGTTGTGCAGGGCTGTGTCTGGCTGGATGACTTGGCCGCTGTCGGCGATGCCAAGGCGCGCGACACAGGCCAGGCATGGGTTGCGGATTGGATTGCGCGGTATGGCAATGGCGCGGGGCCGGGCTGGACGCCGGATATGACGGGCCGCAGGCTTATTCGCTGGATTAATCACGGATTCTTTTTGATGCGTGGGCAGGACCGCGCCTTTACCGATGCATATTACCGTAGCCTTGCGCGCCAGACGATTTTTCTTGCGCGGCGTTGGAAGTCAGCCCGCAGCGGATTGCCCCGCTTTGAGGCTTTGACAGGCATGATCTATGCGGGCTTGTCCCTTGCCGGGATGGAGCAATACGTTGATCCGGCTGTGCGCGCCCTTGCTCATGACTGCAAGGTCGAGGTGGACGTCGAGGGTGGCATTGCCACGCGCAATCCCGAGGAACTTCTTGAGGTGTTAACCTTGTTGACTTGGGCCGCGCAGTCATTGGCCCAAGCCGGGCGCGATGTCCCGGAAACGTTGTTGTCCGCACAGGCGCGGATTGTGCCGACATTGCGCGCCTTGCGCCACGCTGACGGCGGACTTGCGCGGTTTCACGGCGGCGGGCGCGGGCTCGAGGGGCGATTGGATCACGCGCTTGCCGCCGCCGAGACAAAACACAGCCCCAGCGAGGGCCTGCATATGGGCTATACGCGACTTTCCGCGAGCCGCACGACATTGATCGTTGACGCCAGCACGCCGCCAGTTGGCGCGGCGTCGTTCGACGGCCATGCATCAACACTTGCGTTCGATCTGACATCTGGGCGGCGTCCATTGATCGTCAACTGCGGTTCGGGCGCCAGTTTTGGCGAGGAATGGCGCAGGGCAGGACGCGCGACACCCAGCCACTCAACCCTCGCAATTGAGGGGTATTCGTCGTCACGCTTGGACCCGCCCAGCCGAGGCGCATCGCTACGCGGTGAATTGCTGGCTGAAGTGCCCGAGGATGTGCACTGCGTCCCAAGCACAATTAGCGATGGAATGCGGCTTGAACTGGCCCATGATGGCTATCGCCATACCCACGGACTGACCCATGCCCGCACCATTGATATGGCCTTTGACGGGCGCGCGATTGCTGGCGAAGACCTGTTGACGACCCTGACGCCAGCGGATGAGGCTGCGTTCAGCCGCGCCCTTGATGCCGAGGCCCTGCAGGGCATCGCTTATGCCGTCCGGTTTCATCTTCACCCCGAGGTCGAGGCGTCGGTTGATCTGGGCGGTGGCGCGATTAGCCTTGCCCTGAAAAGCGGCGAGATCTGGGTATTCCGCCAAGATGGCAGCGCCGAAATGACGCTGGAGCCTTCAGTTTATCTTGAAAATGGGCGATTAAAGCCACGTGCGACACAACAGGTGGTTTTAACTGGCCGCGCAATGTCATATGCGACGCGCGTCCGCTGGTCGTTGGCCAAGGCCCAAGATACGCCGACCGCCCAGCGCGATGTCGGAATCGAGGATTTTGACGCGCACCTGACGGACATAGCTAAAAATGCCTGAGGGGCCGTGATATGACCGACATGCAACCCGTGCGCCGCGCACTTCTTTCCGTGTCAGACAAGACCGGCCTGATTGATCTGGCAAAGGCATTGCATGGCTACGGCGTTGAGTTGCTGTCCACAGGCGGAAGTGCGAAAGCCCTGCGAGAGGCCGGCCTGCCGGTGCGCGATGTGGCTGATGTTACAGGCTTTCCCGAAATGATGGACGGGCGTGTCAAAACGCTGCATCCGGCGGTGCATGGCGGTTTGTTGGCGTTGCGCGACAATGCCGATCATATTGCGGCGATGGAGCAGCACGCGATTGGCCCGATCGACTTGCTGGTCGTGAACCTCTATCCGTTTGAAGCAACCGTCGCGGCGGGTGCTGACTATGACACCTGCATCAAAAACATAGACATCGGCGGTCCTGCGATGATCCGTGCTGCGGCAAAGAATCATACCTTCGTGACCGTGGTCGTTGATGTCGAAGATTATGGCAAATTGCTGGGCGATATGGCGCAGCACAATGGTGCGACCTGCCCGAAACTCCGCAAGAAACTGGCGCAGGCTGCCTATGCTCGTACGGCTGCCTATGATGCGGCGGTGTCCACTTGGATGGCCGATGCGATAGGCGTGCAAACGCCGCGCCGCCGTGCCTTTGCGGGGACCCTCGCGCAGACTTTGCGGTATGGCGAAAACCCGCATCAGCGTGCGGCGTTCTATCTGGATGGGTCGGACCGTGCTGGCGTGGCAACTGCGCAGCAAGTGCAGGGCAAAGAACTGTCTTATAACAACATTAACGACACCGATGCAGCGTTTGAACTGGTCAGTGAATTTACCCCCGCCGATGGCCCCGTGGTGGCGATTATCAAGCACGCGAACCCATGCGGAGTGGCCCGTGGCGCGACACTGAAAGACGCATATACCCGCGCGTTTGATTGTGATCGCACCAGTGCGTTTGGCGGAATTATCGCGCTGAACCAGCCACTTGATGGGGCAACTGCCGAAGAAATTGCGCAGATATTCACCGAAGTTGTGATTGCGCCTGCAGCCGATGATGACGCCCGCGCGGTGTTTGCTGCGAAAAAGAATTTGCGCCTGTTGATCACGAACGGTCTGGCTGATCCGACGATGCAAGGGCTCGCCTATAAGCAGGTGTCTGGCGGGCTGTTGGTGCAGGACAAAGACACAGGACGATTGTCCATGAGTGACCTGAAAGTCGTGACCAAGAAGCAGCCGACAGATGCTGAAATGGCCGATCTGTTGTTTGCATGGACCGTGGCGAAACACGTAAAATCCAACGCAATCATTTACGTCAAAGACGGTGCGACCGTCGGCGTGGGCGCAGGCCAGATGAGCCGCGTTGACAGCACACGCATCGCTGCGCGCAAGGCCCAAGACATGGCCGAAGCAATGGGCCTGCCCGTCCCGCTGACCCACGGGTCGGTTGTGGCTTCTGATGCATTTTTTCCATTCTCGGACGGTTTGTTGACCGCAGCCGAAGCGGGCGCGACCGCGGTTATTCAACCCGGTGGGTCGATGCGCGACGATGACGTGATCGCCGCCGCCGACGAGGCCGGGTTGGCCATGGTATTTACGGGTATGCGCCACTTTAGGCATTAATCGCTGCCAATTTTGGGGGTGACACGAAAGGACGTGCCATGCGGCTGACATTTTGGGCGGGGTTTTGGGTTTTCCTGTTGGATCAGGTAACCAAATACATCGTGCTTTATCCACTTGACCTGCAAACGCGGCTGTCGATTGACCTCCTGCCGCCATTCTTGAATTTGCGCATGGCGAAGAACCGTGGCGTGAATTTCGGGTTGTTTGCGGATGCTGATATGCGCTGGGTGCTGATTGGTATTGCTATCGTGATTTCTGCGCTGGTCCTATACTGGGTAAGCAAGGAAAAAGTTGGCAAATGGGCCTATATCTCCGCCGGGTTGCTGGTGGGTGGCGCGCTCGGCAATGTGGTTGACCGGATCATTTACGGCTGGGTAGCCGATTTCCTGAATATGTCCTGTTGTGGTATCGAAAACCCCTATGCGTTTAATGTCGCGGATATCGCGATTTTTGTTGGTGCGATGGGCCTTGTGGCATTCACAGGCGATTCTAAAAAGTCGGCTTAGAACAAGACCCGTGACGTTGCCGCCAAGCTGCGTTAAACAAACGGGGAAACCGGAAAAGAGGTTCGCGATATGCGTGCGATGTTCCTTGCAACAGCTGCTATTTTGACACTTTCCGCCTGTGCTGGCGGTGATAGGAGCTTGCGCGATATGCGTAGTAGCGGCGGCGGACCTGATGAGTTTTCGGTTCTGCCGGTTAACCCGCTGACTGTGCCCGAGAGCATTTCCGCCCTTCCTGCACCCACGCCGGGCGGCACAAACTTGAGTGATCCGAATCCTGGTGGTGTTGCAATCGCAGCCCTTGGTGGCAGCGAAAGTGAAGCGTTTGCCGGTGGTATTCCGACATCTGACGCGGCCCTTGTGACCCGCGCCAGCCGTTATGGGGCAGATCCCAATATCCGTGCCACGCTGGCATCCGAAGACGAAGCGTTTCGCAACCGCCGCACGCGGATCAGTTTTCTGGGGTTTGGTGGGCAGGATCGTTATTTTCAAGCCTACGCGAGGCAGGCGCTTGATGCTTATGCCGAGCTGACGCGCTTTCGCAATTTGGGTGTTGCAACGCCGACCGCTCCACCCGCGCCCTAACGCATCCTCACATCTACGTTTGTCTGCTTGAAGCCCGCGCGATCCAGCGTAGGTTAAGAGCAACCTATTCAAAGGATTTGCCGATGTTGCGTGCGATAACTGCCGTCTTTGCCTTGCTTGCTGGCACCACTGCGATTTCTGCCCAAGATGTCACGACCTACGCGCTTGATAATGGCATGGACGTTGTCGTGATCGAAGACCACCGCGCCCCTGTCGTTGTTCATATGGTCTGGTATCGAATCGGATCGGCGGACGAACCTGTGGGCGCGTCTGGCGTGGCGCACTTTCTGGAACACCTGTTATTCAAAGCGACGGAAAACATGGAAAGCGGCGAGTTTTCGACAGCCGTCGCTGCAAATGGCGGGCGCGACAACGCGTTCACTAGTTATGATTACACCGCCTACTATCAGCGGATTGCTGCGGATCGTCTTGAATTGATGATGCGGATGGAAAGCGACCGTATGAACAATCTTATGATCACGGAGGCCGATATCGCAACCGAGCGTAATGTGATCCTTGAAGAGCGCGCGCAACGCACCGACAATAATCCCGGGTCATTGGCAGGCGAGCAATTGCGTGCGTCCCAATACCTGAACCACCGCTACGGCGTTCCGATCATCGGTTGGCGTCACGAAATGGAAGACCTGAGCCTTGAAGACGCGCTTGGGTTCTATGATCTTTACTATTCACCCAATAACGCGATTCTTGTTGTGGCAGGTGATGTGCGGCCCGATGAGGTGCTTGCGCTGGCTGAACAGTACTATGGTGCGATTCCCGCCGAACCTGATCTGCCCACGCGGTTGCGCCCGCAAGAGCCTCCACAAAGCGCAGAACGCCGTCTGATCTACGAAGATCCGCGCGTTTCCCAGGCCTATGTGTCGCGGACATATCTTGCCCCTGAACGTGACAACGGTGCGCAGGAAGATGCCGCTGCATTAGTCTATCTGGCCGATATTCTTGGCGGGTCGTCTTTTACGTCGGTGCTGGGCGAAGCGTTGCAATTTGATAGTCAAATCGCGGTTTACACGGGCGCGGGATATGATGGCAGCAGCCTTGATGACACGACGTTTAGCATGACCGTAGTTCCTGCTACGGGCGTGTCACTGCAAGCGGCTGAAGATGCGATGGACGCCGCCGTTGCTGCTTTCCTTGAGCGTGGTGTGGACCCTGAACAGCTTGAGCGTATCCGGACGCAGTTTCGTGCTGCCGAGGTTTACGCTCGCGACAATGTCGAGGGGATCGCAAACCGCTATGGGGCGGCCCTGACGCAGGGGCTGACCGTGCAGGACGTGCAGGACTGGCCCGAAATTTTGCAGGCTGTGACTGCCGAAGATATCATCGCCATCGCCACCCAAGTTCTTGATCGCCGCCAGTCCGTCACGGGCTGGATCGTTCCCAACCGCGAGGCATTAGCCCAATGATCCGTTTCCTATTTACCGCAGCCTTGTCCGTGTTTGCTGCCTCAGCGCATGCCGAAGTCGAGATTCGTGAAGTGACGTCGCCCGGTGGGATCAACGCATGGCTGGTCGAAGATCATGAAATCCCGTTCCTTGCGCTTGAGATACAGATCAAAGGCGGTGCGTCCCTTGATTTGCCAGGTGCGCGCGGCGCGGTCAATCTGATGACGGGACTGCTTGAAGAGGGGTCAGGCGACATGGATGCGCGGACTTTTCAGGCAACCCGAGAGGGTCTTGCGGCGTCGTTTGGATTTGATGTTTATGACGACAGTTTTTCCGTATCGGCCCGCGTTCTTAGCGAAAACCGAGGCGAGGCTATGGCTTTGTTGCGCGATGCACTTGTGAACCCAACCTTTGACAATGACGCCGTGGAGCGCGTGCGTGCGCAGGTGTTGTCAATTATCGCAAGCGATGAAAAGAACCCCAATCGTCTTGCTAGTGCGGCCTTTAATCTGGCGGCGTTTCGCGATCATCCCTATGGGTCGTCGTTGAATGGAACCGTTGAAAGTGTCGGTGCACTGACCCGCGAAGACCTGATTGCCGCGCACCAGAATGTTGTGACGCGCGACCGGATTTATGTAGGTGCCGTGGGTGATATAACCGCCGCGGAATTGGGCGCGTTGCTTGACGATCTGCTGGCCGACCTGCCTGAAACCAGTGCGCCCTTGTCGCCCGATGTGCCCTTTGGCCTTGGCGGCGGTATAACGGTCGTGCCGTTTGAAACGCCCCAGTCTGTTGCCTATTTCGGCCACCAAGGGATCAAGCGTGACGACGAAGACTTTTTTGCTGCCTATATCTTGAATACTATTTTGGGGGGCGGTGGTTTTGAAAGCCGCCTGATGCAAGAAGTTCGCGAAAAGCGTGGGCTGACCTATGGCGTTTACACTCATCTTGTTCCCAAAGATCATGGGGAAATGATGATTGGCTCGGTCGCATCGGGTAATGACCGGATTGGCGAGACGATTGCAGTGATCCGCGATGAATGGGCGCGCCTTTCGGCTGATGGCGTGACGGCCGAGGAATTGGATGGAGCCAAGACCTATCTGACAGGGGCGTATCCGTTACGGTTCGATGGAAACGCGCCGATTGCCGGTATTCTTGTGGGGATGCAGATGCAAGATCTGCCCCCCGACTATGTAATCAACCGCAATGCCCTTGTCGAAGCCGTGACGCTGGATGACGTGAACCGGGTCGCCGCCGAACTGTTGCGGCCTGACGATCTGCACTTCGTTGTCGTCGGGCAGCCTGTGGGGCTGGAAAGCACGAACTAGGCGAGTAACGCAACTTCTTGGGCGGCTACCATGCCGCAGGCCAGCGGGGTGTCGCTGCACTTGCTTACCCTATCGACTAAAGTGCCCTCGCACGATCGCTTAAACGGCCCATAGGCCGCGCCGTGTGCTGCCGCATCCGTGCGTTTATCTGCTGGAAGCATCATAGCTAGATCTTCGTCTGTTGTGGGCCTGCTGGGGCCGCCTTAATCTGTGTTGGGATCAGACATGTCACTATAGGCTGGGACGGACGAGATCAGGCCATAATGGTTCAAGTCCGGCCCGCCCGCTCGGGCGGCAGATGCCATAGTGCCGCCCAAAAATCCAGTTCCGCCGAAAACGAGGATACGTATGTTTTGATTCTTCTCTAGGCCTAGCATTGATCAAAGCATGTTCCAATATAAGCCAAAACCCCCTGTCAGAATCGGGTTTCCTGCGCTATCACTTGGGGTATGGCCATAGCTGACCCCAAGATAGGCGAAAACCGCCCTGTTATCCGGCAGTTGGATGATGCTGCGATCAATCGGATCGCGGCGGGCGAAGTCGTGGAACGGCCAGCTTCAGCGGTCAAGGAGTTGGTTGAAAACGCGATAGATGCGGGCGCGACACGCATTGATGTGGCCGTGGCCGATGGCGGCAAGACTCTGATCCGCGTGACGGATGATGGTTGCGGGATATCGGCTGCAGATCTTCCGCTTGCGTTGTCCCGTCACGCCACGTCGAAAATCGACGGTTCGGACCTGTTGAACATCCACACATTCGGGTTCCGTGGCGAGGCGCTGCCGTCGCTTGGCGCCGTTGGCCGTTTGTCGATTACCAGCCGCGTTGGCGATGAGAGTGCCGCGATGATCCGCGTGCAGGGTGGCGCAGTCGAACCGACCCGGCCCGCCGCCCTCTCCAAGGGCACCGTGGTCGAATTGCGTGATCTGTTTTACGCTACACCCGCCCGTTTGAAATTCTTGCGGACTGACCGCGCCGAGGCGCAGGCGATCACTGACATCATCAAACGGTTGGCAATGGCTGAACCGTTCGTCGGCTTTACCTTGCGCGATGTTTCGGGCGGCGGCGAAGGGCGCATGGTGTTCCGCGCCGACCCTGAAAGTGGCGATATGTTTGATGCGTTGCACGGGCGGCTGGCCGGCGTTTTGGGCCGCGAATTTGCTGATAATTCTTTAGCGATCGATGCCGAGCGCGAAGGGTTTCACCTGACCGGATACGCGGCTCTGCCGACGTATTCACGCGGCTCAGCGGTGCAGCAATTTCTGTTCGTGAATGGCCGTCCGGTGCGGGACAAACTGCTGATTGGTGCGTTGCGCGGGGCCTATATGGATTTTCTGTCGCGTGATCGTCACCCCGCTGCTGCGCTATTTGTGGATTGCGACCCGCATCTGGTTGACGTGAACGTGCATCCTGCAAAATCCGAAGTCCGGTTCCGTGATCCTGCAACTGTGCGCGGGCTGATCGTCAGCGGCTTGCGTCATGCGTTGGCAAATGCTGGGCATCGTGCGTCAACAACTGTGGCGGGAGCGACCCTTGGGGCGATGCAGCCGGAACAAGGGCGGGTCTATCAGATGGACCGCCCGTCGCAGGGGTTTACACGGCCCGCGCCGGGATTTGCGGAAATGGCGGCACCTTCTGCGCGGTTCGAACCCGCGCCCGAGGTTGTCGAAACCGCCCATCTGCCATTGGGCGTAGCCCGCGCGCAGGTGCATGAAAACTACGTCATCGCCCAGACAGAAACGGGTATTGTGATCGTTGATCAACACGCGGCACATGAACGGCTGGTCTATGAGAAACTGAAACGTCAAATGGCAGAAAACGGGGTCGCGGCGCAGGCTTTGCTGATCCCCGAGATTGTGGAAATGTCCCAAGGAGATGCGGCGTTATTGCTTGATCTGGCTGATGATCTGGCGCGCCTTGGATTGGTGATAGAACCATTCGGCGGTGGGGCAATTGCTGTGCGTGAAACCCCAGCGATCTTGGGTGAAGTGAACGCTGAGGCGATGCTGCGTGACGTGCTGGATGAACTGGCCGATCTGGGTGATAGTCAATCCGTGCAAGCGCGGATCGAAGCGATCCTTAGCCGCGTGGCATGCCACGGGTCGATCCGGTCGGGCCGTCTGATGCGCGCTGAAGAAATGAATGCATTGTTGCGCGAGATGGAGGCGACGCCCCATTCCGGCCAGTGCAACCACGGGCGGCCCACTTATGTGGAACTGAAATTATCCGACATTGAACGGCTGTTTGGGCGCACATGATTACGCTTGGCGATACCACTTATGATCTGGGCGATCCGGCCACGCTGCTGGTGCTGATGGGCATTGTCGTCGCTATTCTTGTCGTGATTCTGCTGATGATATCGGTGAGTCGGGCTGGAGCGCAGGCGCGATCTGTCGCCGAGGTTGCACAGCAGGTCGGGCGATTGAATATGGATGTGCAGACCCTTGGTGCGGGGCAGCAACAGTTGTCAGGCAACTTGCAGATGGTTAGCGAAACCCAGGCCAATGCGCAGGTGAAGGTGATTCAGACTGTCGAAGCGCGCCTTGGGTCCGTGCAACAACAAATGAATGATCGTCTCGCGGAAAACGCAGCGAGGGCGCAGCGCGCGATGGTCGAAATGCAAGAACGGATGCAGCATAGCCTGCACGGTAACTCCGAAAAGACCACCAAAAGCCTTACCGAGTTACAAGAACGTCTCGCGACGATCGACAAGGCCCAGGACAATATCACCAAGCTATCGAGCGATGTGCTGTCGTTGCAGGATATCTTGTCCAACAAACAAACGCGCGGCGCATTCGGGGAAATCCAACTGGCGGATATCGTGCGCAAAGCACTGCCTGCCGATAGCTATGCGTTGCAAGCCACCCTTTCCAACGGCAAGCGCGCGGATTGCCTGATCCATTTGCCCAACCCGCCGGGTCCGATTGTGATCGACGCGAAATTCCCGCTTGAGGCCTACGAGGAATACATCCGCGCGGATGGGCGCGAAGCGCAGGAGCGCGCGCTGAAAACACTTGGCGCGGCGGTGCGTGTACATATCAAAGCGATCAGCGAAAAGTACATCATCGAAGGCGAAACCGCCGATGGTGCGCTGATGTTCCTGCCTTCCGAAGCAGTTTATGCGGAACTGCATTCGCGTCTGTCCCATATCGTGCGCGAAGGGTTTGATGCCCGTGTTTGGATCGTGTCACCAACTACCTGCATGGCGACGCTGAACACGATGCGCGCGATTTTGAAAGATGCGCGGATGCGTGAACAGGCAGGCGCGATTCGCAAAGCGCTGAAACAGTTGCACCGCGACGTCGAGATTATCGGCGAAAAGGCAGGCAAGCTTGAGTTGCATCTGCGTCAGGCTGGTGATGACGTTGGCGGCATTTTGACGGCAAGCACGCGTGCAGGAAAACGGGCTGATCGACTGGATAATTTTGACTTTGAAGAGATGGCCCCCGACAATGATGATACGGCAAACGTCGTGCCGATCGCGCCGCCAAAGGAGTGATCTGACGTTGCTGTTAGGTTGGGTGGGCATTTGCATGATGGTGCACTCTGGGATGTTGTCAGCGATGCATATCGCAACCGCATTTTCTATCGGTCACCCGGTGGTAGCGGCTACATGACGCGGGGCAATGATTATCTGCCGCTCGCGTGGGGCTAGGGGTTAAATCCGCAGGAACGGCTGCGCGATCCGAGGAATAAGCGCACTGAATCTTAGCGGCGCATCTGTGGCGGCAAGGCAGATACAATCCATGCCTTCTTCGGCTATAGGTGTGTGCACCATGTCCTCATTGGCAACTTCGATGTCACCCTTTCCGAACCGATCCGCTTCATCGTAGAATGCACCTTGAAGCACGAGGGTCAGTTCGGTGCCACGGTGACCGTGACCCGGCACAGCGGTTCCCGCCGGAATACGCAACAGGCGCGCACTTGCACCCTTGTCGGTTTTTAGGATGGCTTGCGATACACCGCCGCCAATCTTGCGCCACTTGACTGCGTCCAGATCACCGCCTGCATAATCACGCAGTGGAGCGGGAAAGATACCGTTTGACGGTGCGGGTTTGCAGATAGGAACCGCATCTGCGCTGTCCTGACGGATCAACGCGAGAGTTACCATCAAAGAGTCTGGGCTGAGCGCGGCGATTTCGGACATTTCCATCACTTCACCACCGAGGGCGTCAAATGTGTGCATTTGCGCGCGGCATTCATCGCAAAGCGAAATATGCGTCGCGACCACAAGGTTAAACGCCTCAGGGAGGGTGCCCGCGGAATAGCCCATCAACAGGGCGTCGGTCAGATGATGTTTGATCACGTTCATATCCATCTTCATTTCATCGTGTGGCGCAAACGATCAAGCGCCAATCTAATTCGCGATTTTATCGTGCCTAGTGGAAGGCCGGTTTCGCCGGCAATTTCACTATGGGTCAGGTCACCAAAATAGGCGCGCTCAATCAGGCTTCTTTGCTTTTCTGGCAGGGCAGCAAGCGCCTCACCCAGCCGTTTTGTGTCTTGTTGCAGGGTCAGCACATCGGTCTGGTCTGGCGCTGCTTCGGGCCCCCAGGTCAGGTCTTCCGGCTCGGGGCGGCGCTGTTTGCGCAACAGGTCGATCTTGCGATTTCTGGCTATCGTAAAGATCCAGGTGGACACACTTGCGCGGGTTGGATCGAACAAATGCGCTTTGCGCCACAGGGTCGCCATGACATCCTGTGTGCACTCCTCGGCAAGCTCGGCACTTGCGCCGGATTTCATCAAGAAACCTTTTACGCGAGGCGCAAAATGCTGAAAAATATCAGCAAACGCCTTCTCGTCCCGTTTGTCACGGATCGCTTCCAGATGGGCGACCCACAACGTGCGATCGGGGTGTTCAGCTTTAGCCAATTTGGCCCCTCCGTAAAAATCGGCGCGCGCCTTTGTCGTCCTACCATAAGGGAGGCGAAAGGCGGGTGCATCCGCAAAAGTGGGAGTCTCGAAAGCCGTGAACATATCAGATTTACGCGGCTGATCCGATATTGGATCACCACATATGCAGAAAGTTCTGTTCATCCAATCGCGCGCCTCGTGCGTAACAAAGTCATACCGAATTTTCCGGAAAGGAGAAAACCAAACCTATGCCATTTGAATCAGGGAATTCTGCACCCAAGAATATTGCAGTCATCGGTGCCGGCATCTCAGGAATGGGCGCGGCGCACATGCTCGCAAAAAGCCACCGCGTTACCCTGTTCGAGGCAGAGAACTGTCTTGGCGGTCATGCCCGCACACGTATGGCAGGGCCGCACGGGGATCAGGCTGTGGATACAGGTTTTATCGTCTTTAACTACGCCAACTATCCGCATCTTGCAGCGTTGTTCGACGAACTCGATGTTCCTGTCACACCTTCAAACATGAGCTTTGGTGCATCAATTGATGGCGGGCGTTTCGAATACGGTCTTGCCTCGCTGAGTGCCGTGTTTGCGCAAAAGCGTAACATGACGAACCCCCGTTTTCTGCGCATGCTGCGTGACATCGTTCATTTTAACGCCAAGGCGCTTGAAGCCGCCGATCAGGACGGGCTGACAATCGCGGGCCTGCTTGACAAACTTGGCACAGGGCCGTGGTTTCGCGATTATTACCTGCTCCCGTTGTCGGGCGCGATTTGGTCCACACCGTTGGAAAAGATCATGGATTTTCCAGCCCGCACAATGATCCAGTTCTTTGAGAACCACGCGCTGCTGCACCATTCCGGTCAGCATCAATGGTTCACAGTTCAGGGCGGCAGTCACGAATATGTGTCGCGCCTTGGTGCCTCTATCCAGTCGCGCGGAGTACGATTGCGTCTTGGATCGCCGATTGATGCGGTCACGCGCGGACTGATGGCCGCGTCGATCAAGACATATGGTGGGGACTGGGAACAGTTCGACGAGGTGGTCTTTGCGACTCATTCAGACGACACGCTGCGTTTGCTTGCTGATGCTACACCACGCGAACGCGGTGCGCTGGGGGCAGTGAAATACCAGCCCAACAAGATCGTGCTGCATTCCGACGAAACCATCATGCCCAAGCGGCGTTCGGTCTGGTCGTCATGGGTTTATTCCGAAGACGCAGGCAAAACGTCGGACCAGATTGATCTGACCTATTGGATGAATTCCCTTCAGCCATGGCTTAAGCGGGACAAATTTTTTGTGACCCTGAACAGCACGCGCCAGATTCGTGAGGATTTGATTTGGGATGAGGTCACGTTGCGCCATCCAGTCTATGACCTCGAAGCGTTGGCCGCACAAAAGGCGGCAGCAGCGATGAATGGCGCAAACCGCGCGTGGTTCTGCGGTGCTTGGATGAAAAACGGCTTCCACGAAGACGGTTTGTCCAGCGCGGTTGATGTTGTCACCGCAATCAACGCAAACAACTATGCTATGGCGGCCGAGTGAGCCGCGTTCAACATATCGCTGGCGAGACCTATCATGGTCGACGCGGGGGCACGAAAAATGCCTTTCGCTACTCGATAGACTATGTGCTGCTGGATGCAGACGACACGGTTGATCATCCGGCATTATTCGGGCGCAATGCGCGGGGATTGATGTCGGTGTATGACGTTGACCATGGTGGCGATCCCCATCAGGGGCGCGGTGCCCCGTGGGTGAGGGGCGTGCTGGCCAATCACGGTCTGGATGTAACGGGGCGGGTTGATTTGCTAACCCAACCTCGCGTGCTGGGCCATGTGTTCAACCCCGTTTCATTCTGGCTAATCCATGACGAAAGCGGCGTGTTGCGCGTTGTTATTGCCGAAGTCTCGAACACTTTTGGGGATCGTCACAGCTACCTTTGCTATCACGATGACCTGCGCGAGATTGTAAGGGCCGATACGATTGCCGCACAAAAGATATTCCACGTGTCGCCGTTTCAGCCAGTCGAGGGCGGCTATACATTTCGTTTCGACATCCAGCCCGACAGTATCGGTATCTGGATTGACTATTCGCGCGGTAACGGCGGGCTGATTGCCACGCTTGCTGGCGCACGCAAGCCCCTAACGAACGGCGGTATCCTGCGGGCGATGCTGCGCCGTCCGTTCGGGTCGCGGCGTGTGCTGGCACTTATCCATTGGCAGGCTCTCAAGCTTTGGTGGAAAGGCGCTACCTTCCGCCTACGCCCCGAACCGCCCGCCAACGAGGTGTCGAAATGACGGCGCTGGCGCAACGCTTTCCGGCCTATACTGGGTTTGCCGCCGTGTTGTCAGGCGCGGGCCTGCCCATTTATATCTACGCGCCGAAATACTATGCAGATACATTCGGGGTCAGCCTAACGGCCTTGGGTGCGGTGTTGTTCGGGTTGCGCTTGTTCGATGTGATCCAAGACCCTGTTTTGGGTTGGATTAGCGAACGCTTGCGACAGGGCAGGGCTTTTGCAGTAGGCGCCGGCGCGGTGTTGCTTGCAGCGTCGATGCTGGGCCTATTCGCTATGGCCCCGCCGATTGATCCGATCTGGTGGTTTGGCATTACGATTACGGGGCTGTTTTCCGCGTTCAGCTTCCTGACGATCAACTTCTACGCCCAAGGGATCACCAAAGTGGGTGATGACACCAAAGGTCATATTCGCCTGGCCGCGTGGCGCGAAAGTGGGGCGTTGTTGGGCGTATGTCTGGCCGCAGTTGCGCCGACATTGCTGATGGATGTGAGTGCGGCACCCTTTGCGACGTTTGCTTGGGGGTTTGCTGCCGCCACGCTGGTTGCCACACTTTTCATGTGGCCCGAATGGACAGGCGCGCGGGCTGATCTGCCGCCAAGCCCGATGGGGGTCATTCTGCGTGACCCACTGGCGCGGCGACTGCTGATCCTTGCGTTGGTCAACGCAACACCGCTGGCCGTTTCTTCGACGTTGTTCCTATTTTACGTCGAAAGCCGCCTAGGAGCGCCGGGATGGGAGGGGCCGCTACTTGTGATGTTCTTTCTTGCCGCCGCCGTGTCCTCGCCGATATGGAGCATGCTGGCGCGGCGTTATGGCGAAAAGCCGGTGCTACTATCGGCTATGGTTTTGGCGGTTGCGTCCTTTGGCATCACGCTGACATTGGGGCAGGGCGACACGACCGCGTTCGCTCTGATTTGCATCGCATCGGGTGCAACGATTGGGGCTGATCTGACCTTGCTGCCTGCAATGTTTGCACGCCGCCTTGCAGTGATAGCCCCCAATGGGGGGCAGGGCTTTGGTCTGTGGTCGCTGGTGTCGAAATTCACTTTGGCTTTTGCCGCGGTGCTTTTGTTGCCGTTGCTGGAACGGTCGGGCTTTACTGTGTCGGTATCGGCCCAACCGGAACAGGCATTGATAATGCTTACGGTGCTTTATGCGCTTGTGCCGTCGGTCCTGAAACTTGTTGCAATTGCTCTTCTGGCAGCCACCAAACTGGAGGACTAAGATATGACAATCTTTCTCTCTGTTATCGCGGGGGTCGCGCTGTCGATCATTGCCACTGCACTGTTCAAACGCCGCTTTTCGTTTGCAGCACAACGCCCCGAAGACTACGTGATGGCCGGACCCGAATTCAGCATCCGCGAACATCTAAATGGCCCGATCCAGTGCGAAGGCGTGATTTATGGCCCGACAGGGCGTGTCGCGTCACGGTTCGTTGCGGACTTTGACGCCAGTTGGCAGGGCAACGTGGGTCGGATGATTGAAAAATTCGAATATGACAGTGGAACGATGCAGGACCGCGAGTGGGTTTTGACGGTAAGCAATGATGGCGCGATACAAGCCACTGCCCCTGATGTGATTGGCACTGCAACGGGGCAGCAGGCTGGAAACAGCGTTGTCTTGAATTACCGCATCAAACTGGCTGACGCGGCTGGGGGCCATGTGTTGGATGCAACCGATTGGATGTATCTCATGGCAAATGGCACGATCATGAACCGCAGCCAGTTCCGTAAATACGGAATCAAGGTTGCGGAGTTGGTCGCGACGATGCGGCCCAAAGCGGCCTAAGGATAAAGGAAAGAGTGTGCGAGAGTGGCTAGGTAAACGATATTGGTTGGTTGGTGCCAGCGAGGGATTGGGTCGCGAGTTGGCGCTGTTGATAAGCAGGGCCGGTGCCGAAGTCATCGTGAGCGCGCGCTCCAAGGATCGTCTGGACACGCTAGTTGATGAACTGCCGGGAAAGGGCAGAGCTGTGCTCGTGGATGTGGCCGATCTTGCTGCCGTCCAAGCGGCGGCAGCCGAGGTGGGCGAGATCGACGGCGTAGTCTATCTGGCTGGCGTCTATTGGCCCATGGCTGCGCAGGACTGGGACAACGAAAAGGCCGACATGATGGGACAGGTCAATTATCTTGGCGCGTCCCGTGTGGTCGGCGCCGTCATCGGGCAGATGGTGCAGCGTGATGCAGGCCATATTGTTCTTACAGGATCACTGTCGGGCTTTCGCGGTTTGCCCGGCGCGATTGGCTATTCGGCGTCCAAAGCCGGTTTGATGGTGCTGGCTGAAAGCATGCATGCCGACTTGCGCCGCACCGGCGTGCAAGTGCAGGTCGTGAACCCCGGTTTTATCAAGACCCGCTTGACCGACAAAAACGACTTCAAGATGCCATTTATCATGGAGCCGGAAACCGCCGCGCGGGAGTTGTTTGATCACATGAATAGCGAAGGCTTTAAGAAAAGCTTTCCAATGTTGTTTTCGTGGGTGTTCAGGGGTAGTCAGTTCTTGCCAGACTGGCTTTACTTCCGGATTTTTGGAGCGCGATAAGTTTGCACCAGAACAAAGCCTGAGGTATTAGTGTGGCGCATGCTGATGTGGCTGCCAACTGTCCGAAGGGATACGCGCGATGTTGAAAATTAGCACCGACAAAATTGCCGAGGTGATTATCCTTGCGCGCGACATGCCACGCGGCGAGGCCGAGCTTGATGCCTTTGTCTCTAACCTGCGTGATGAGGAAAAATTTAGCCTTGTCGCCGTGATGTGGATTGGGCGTGGTAGTTTCGAGCCAGAGGAGTTGGAAGAGGCCATCGACGCCGCCGCGAGCGAGGCGACAACGCCGACTCAAACATATCTTAAGGGATCGCCGCATCTGGCTGATCACCTCGAGAATGGATTGGATGCTTTGGGCATTTCCGCGAGCGATGCCGAGGACGACCTTTACTAAACGTGATCGTTGAACGTGGCGTGGGCACGACCCCAGACCCGATAGCCGATTTGTGGCAGAGCCAAAAGGTGCGGCAAGAGTTGTGCTGCAAAATCTTGCGCGCTTTCAAGCGGCATGAGTGATGGTAAATTGTCGATAGCCATCACGTCCAGCGGAGGCGTGTCGTGGACACGCAGGGCGGGCGCTGCCCACGTTGTCGCCTTGCCGTAGACTTTGACAGGCGAAAATTCACTATCGGGATCACAGGCGATATCGCCGATCACGCGTAGGGCGCGCGGTTGTGTGCCTGTATCTGCGCCAACGAAGACGGGCGTGCCGGGGCGTGCAAGGATGCAGTTAAAGAACAACTCGTGGTCCATGATTTCGGGAAAGGGACCGCCGCTTGCGGTTTCGGCCATATCCCACAGGGTAACGCCTACGCCCATTTCGCGGCAAAGATCGGCGGCACCCGTGCCTACCCGTCCCAGCGCGCCGATGATCAGGGCGCTGGTCGGGGTGTCATCAAGTTGCGCGCGCAGATCGTCGCGCATGGCTTGGGCGTTTGCATAGGCGCTGATGGGGCCTTGCAATGCGCCGTGTTGTTGGGCTGCCAGGCACATCAGTGAAACGGCAGCACCAGCATAACCTGCCCAGTAGCCAAAGGCAGCAACGCGTCGCCCGTCGGCCTCGGTCAGGTATTCCAAATCGTAAAGGACGCCCCCGCCAGTCTTGAACCGATCCAACAGGATGCGCCCGTTTGGCTGGCCTTTGAATGCATGGCCGAACATGATGTGGCGGTGGGCCAGGGGCGTGCCATCGTCCGGCAACTCCTTCAGGCCGAAAATCACCGCATCGATCGGGGCGCTGGGCCAAGACCCTTCGGGCGCGATATCGCAACCTGCGGCGCGGTAAGCATCGGTCGGGATGATTCGTGTTGCGCTGTCCTCGACGGTGATCTGCATACCAGCAGCGCGCAATTGTGCGGCCCCTTCCGGCATTAGACCGACCCGTTGTTCATTGTCACGTTGTTCCGCACGAACCCAAAGATGCATAATAGCCCTCATGCCTTGTCCGGCATATGCATAGGCGCTACGGGGCTAGGCCGCTAGTAGGTTACGTCTAACATTCCGCGCAGCATTGGTAGAAATGTTGCAGCAATCAGGCCAACCCCAGCGCCGATGGCCAAACGCGGGGCCAGACCGCCCAGTCGCGGTGCCGCAACGCTAAGGCAACCGCAAACAAGCGCATAAAAGCCAAGTGAAATCGGATCCATAGATGCAACCCTAACACAAGTTCGGCGAAAATCTGATAGCTTTGCGTCAAATGAAGGTGTGATCAAGAAACGGGTCTGACGGCGGTCGGCCTGCTACACCAATCTCGCATCAACGCAAACGAATGCAGATAGGATGCCCTTTCATGGCAAAACTCGTAGCAATCTTGAACATTGTCGCATGGGGCGGATTTTGGGCCTTTGGTTATCTTGCTCTTACGGTCGGCAACGAAAGCTCTGCCCATCTGGTCACTGCAATCGTGCTCGCTTTTGCGGGCGCTGCGGTTGGTATTGTCGCATTTTTCGGGCTCGCGAGGCATGCCGAGGAAAGCGGCTATGCGAAAAAGCCGAATCGCGCACGGTCTGACCATGAGCGTGAGCCTGCTGATGTTGGCGAAGCCTAACACTGATGTTGCATAGCAAGGGGCTGCGGGCCTAACTTCGCGACTATGGCAGCAAGTGCGCGGCATTTGGCGCAGTGTGCCTGACCGCGATGGCCGCCCCATCAGAGAGGATATGCAATGCGCTACCTTTTGATCACAACAATCCTTGCTGCCATGCCGCTTGGCGCGATCGCAGAAGATGCTGCGCTTGTGCTGGGGGTTGAGCGTTACGAACAACTGGGCAGGCTGTCTCGGGGCGATGATATCGTCAGTGCCGCAACCGGGCTAGAGGATTTGGGCTTTGACGTCACAACGCTGGCGAATGGCCGCGCGGATACCACGCGCGAGGCGTTAGCCAGTTTCATTGAGCAGGCCAAGGATGCAGACCGGATTGTCGTCGTTCTATCGGGACGTTTCGTCAATGACGGTACGCGCACATGGATGCTGACGGCAGAAGCACAGGTGCCGTCGCTGCTTTCGCTTGGTGGCGAGGCGGTATCGCTTGAAAGCGTGATGCGTGTTCTTGCGGATGCTCCGGGTCGTGCTGTCTTGTTGATCGGTGTGCAGCCGGACGATGATACTGAAACGGAAGGGTCTTACCTGAGCGCCGGAATTGGCCCGCTGAATATTCCGCAAGGGGTCACTGTCTTGCGTGCAACGCCCGGCGATGCCGCAGCATTTCTGGATGACGAACTTGCGGCCCGCGATGCCGATCTGGCGGTGCTGATCGCCGCCAATCCACGGGTGCGTGCCCAAGGATATGTTCCCGCGACGCTGCCTTTCATGCCTGCGGCGGTCGATGTTGAACCGACCGATCCGCTGGGGACACCTGTTGCAGACACAGATGCCGAGGATGCCCTGTGGGAGGGCACGATCGCGCTTGATACGGTTGATGCCTACCGTACCTATTTGCGCCGGTATTCTGACGGGCAGCACACCGAACAGGCCGAAACGACGATTGCACAAATTCTTTCAGAGCCCAATCGCGCTGATCGGTTGGCCGAAGAAGCGCTTGGTCTTCCCCGCGAGGCGCGCCGTGAAATCCAGCGCGATTTGACGGCGCTCGACTATAATACACGCGGGGTAGACGGTATTTTTGGCCCCGGTTCACGCAGCGCCATACGTAACTGGCAGCAGCAGAACGGTTATCCGCAATCATCCTATCTGACGCGTGAACAAATCAGCCGTTTGGACGGGCAGGCAGAGCGGCGCATTGCCCAAGCCGCCGCCGAGGCCGAGCAAGAGCGTCTCGCACAGCAGCTCCTTGATCGTGCATTTTGGGATGAAACGGGCGCGCGTGGTGACGAACCCGGCTTTCGGGCCTATCTTGGGCGCTACCCCGACGGGCAGTTTGGAGCCCTTGCCCGTCAACGTCTGGCAGCGATCGAGGCCGAGTGGGCCGCTCCGGCCGAGGTGTTCGACCGAAACGCATGGGAGGATGCCCAAGGCGCGGATACGGTCGCAGGTTATCAAGCCTATATTGCTGCCCAACCTGACGGGGCTTTTGTGGTCCAAGCACAGGCACGCATCGCGCAGCTTAACGCGCCTGCTATTGATCAGGCCGCAATAGATGCAGCCCGTGCTCAAGAACAGGCTCTGGGCCTACCACAGATACGCGTGCAACTGGTTGAATTGCGCCTGCGTGAAATGGGTCTGAACCCCGGTGCGGTGGACGGTGTTTTCGACGAGGACACACGCAACGCTTTGCGCGCCTATCAGGATAACGCCGAGCTAGGAGTGACAGGATACCTTGATCAGGCCACCGCTGTGCAACTGCTTGCCGATAGCTTTGGTATCCGAATCGAGCGCCGGTGACGCGCAATTGGAACGTGATGCGGTCCGATTTAATGTAGAAAAACCCGCCCCCATCTGCTGAGGGCGGGTCGATTTTCAGCGTCAGGACTTATTGTGCTGGCACAAAGCGTTCAGCCAGAATCCGGATGAACCCTTGGATTGAATCGTCCAGTTGGTGCACGCCAATCATATAGATGCCACGATCGACGCGGGCGGTGACTTGGCTATCAAGTCCGCCGCCGAAATCGTCGTTGTAGGCGATTTGGCGTCCCAGTTCGTCAAACAGCACGAGCACCGGATCACCGTTGCCTTGGGCAATTGCTTCGATCAGCAACAGGCCGGATTCGGGCACATCTACTGCGAACCATGCGGTGTCACCGGACACTTGCGCGTCTTGGCGCAGACGGCTTTGTAGGACACCTAATTCTGTCACCGGATAGGTGCCGCCAAGTGGCGGGCTGGCTTCGCCGCGGGCATAGAGGCCATTGAGCACCTCTTCGGCGTCATAGCCCTTTAGGGTTACTGTGACCGGCTGGTAGGCGTCTGAATAAGCGTGAAGTCCGATGCAATAGGTTCCTGCGGGCAGTGACGTTTGCATATCGATGCGCGAATTCAAACCATCGAAATCGTCATTTTCTGCAAGCAGCGTCCCGTAGTTATCATAAAGCATAAGCACCGGGTCAGCTCCCGGGTTTTCGGCCAGAACCGTAAGCGGCATGTCGGTGCCGAGCGTAAACCGATAAAACGGCGTGCCGTCGATTGTATTAGTGGCTGTCAGCGCATCGCCCATGAACGGGCCGTTACCCAAGATCGCGGCGGGTGTATCGGGCATGCATGCTTCACTTGTGCCATCAAAGGCGCCGGCATCAAGGCCCGCTGTCAGCGGTTCATGCTCCATGCGACCAACGCGCACAAAACCAGTCAGCGGCGCGCCATCATAGCTGCGCATCGAAATGCAATAGGTGCCGGGATCAAGAAAGATCTCACCGCGTGACGCGCCGTTGCCACCGGAATCATCATCCGAAAGGATGACCGTGCCCGCGTCGTTGCGCAGGTCAATCATGGTATCACCGCTGCCGCGCCCAGATGCCTCGACGCGAACTTCGGTGCCTTGGCTGACGGTGAACAGGGAAACATATTCGTTGCGCAGCAGAACAAGTGCCATTTGTTCCATGTAATCGGGCGATGCGGACACATCAGATGTCATCGCGTCGCCGCCAATCCATTGGCCGTTACCAGCCGTTCCACCACAATAGTTCTGTTGGGCCGCTGCCGGCAAGGCGGCTGCAAAAAGCAGCCCAGCTGTTATTTTGAAAAGATGTCTGGCCATAAAATCGGTCCTTCGGTTGCTGAAAACTCGTTCCTTAATGGTAGTCCCATTTGATATGAACTGACCAGAGACAAGCGTGCAAAGTCGGGAAAACCTGCGTAAGATCGCGCAGGTTTGAAGTCGCAATTGAACGTTTTGAGGTCCGCACAAGCCAAGTTTACAGCCGCGCATGGTGGCGCCGGAGGTGGCTTTGAGGGATCGCTCGGCTTGGTGGTGTGCGCTACTCCAAAGGAAACAGAGGGTAGATAAAGCCGAGCACCGCTTGTGTTTAACGGTGTGCTGTCGACACCCGAACGAAATGGTTTTTGAAGGAACAGGCTGATCGGGAAGGATAAATGGATTGTCAGGCGGACCATCATTTAGCGCCATCCGCTCATCGACCAAAAAAAGGCCGCACCTGTTTCCGGATGCGGCCCTAATTCTGTCAAGCTGTGGTCGCTTAGCCCTGGCGGGCCTTAAAGCGGGGCTGCGTCTTGTTGATCACATAGACGCGGCCCTTACGGCGCACGACGCGGCAATCGC
>CALAGN010000012.1 GCA_937891785.1 uncultured Octadecabacter sp. | reverse complement strand
GGCCGGAATCGCATATCAACAAACGATGCGAAATGTGGGGTCGAACCAACGGTTAGCTTTGAACTCAACCCCCTGAATGATTTCCGGCCCAAACCGTCTGCCCGAAATCATTCAGGGGGTTGAGTTCAAAGACGGGATCAAGCAACTTGAAAACGCCGCCTGATGACAGCCGTCACCAACTTTTGGGCATATCTCCAAACAGCAACCGCCATTTCATCGTTCCGCTGATCTTGATCGCATTTATTGCAGCCGGTGGAAATCATACCGGCGGCGCTGTTGCATTAAGTGACACGCGCACGAAGACTGATATCGTTCCTGTCGGCGCGGCCACGAATGGGCAGCCCCTCTATCAATATCGCTACATCGGCAGCGAGATCGTCTTTGAAGGTGTGATGGCCCAAGACGTCCTGCAGCACTCACCCGAAGCGGTCATCACTTTGCCAGAGGGAATTATGATGGTGGATTACGGTATGCTTGGCCTGCGCCTGCGCGTGGTCGGATAAGCCCAGATTCTCACCTGTCTGGCCAAGTAAAAGGGCGCCCGTTTTCGCGGGCGCCCTCCTTTGTTTGCAACATGGGTCGTGTCAGTGTGCCACGGCCCCTGCCCCGTCGCCGCTTGGTCTCAGCGCGGCAGCGGCGGCGGCTTCTTCCTCGGCCTCTTGGTCCCATTCAATCGGTTCGGGTTGGCGCACAAGTGCGTGCTTCAGCACCTCGGACACATGCGTCACGGGAATAATTGTCATCCCGTCCTTCACGTTGTCGGGGATATCGACCAGATCTTTTTCGTTTTCTTGCGGGATCAGAACCGTCTTGATACCGCCACGCAGGGCCGCCAGCAGCTTTTCTTTCAAACCGCCAATCGGCATCGCATTGCCGCGCAAGGATACTTCGCCAGTCATGGCAATATCGCGGCGTACGGGAATTTGCGTCAGCACCGACACGATAGATGTGACCATCGCCAGACCCGCGCTTGGCCCGTCTTTGGGCGTTGCACCGTCGGGCACATGGACGTGGATATCGATCTTGTCGAACTTTGGTGGCTTCACCCCGATTTGCGGGCTGATAGAGCGCACATAGCTGCTCGCCGCTTCAATGGATTCCTTCATCACATCGCCCAGCTTGCCAGTGGTTTTCATCCGGCCTTTGCCCGGCAGTCGCAGGGCTTCGATTGACAGCAATTCACCACCAACCGATGTGTAGGCAAGCCCCGTCACAACACCGATCTGATCTTCCAATTCGGCCAGACCATAGCGGTATTTCTTGACGCCAAGATAGTCGTCCAGATTGTCGGCGTTGACCACGATGTGATCCGCTTCTTTCTTGACGATCTTGGTGACGGCCTTGCGGGCAACTTTGGCGATTTCACGTTCCAGATTCCGCACACCCGCCTCGCGGGTATAAACGCGCACCATTTCACGCAGCGCATCGTCGGTCAGTTCGAATTCCTTTGGCTTTAGCCCGTGGTTCTTCATCTGCTTGGACAAAAGGTGCTGTTTCGCAATCTCGACCTTTTCGTCGTCAGTGTAACCCGCCAACGCAATGATCTCCATTCGGTCCAGCAACGGTCCGGGCATGTTGTAAGAGTTCGCCGTGGTCAGGAACATTACGTTGGACAGGTCATATTCGACCTCGAGGTAATGATCGGCAAACGTGCTGTTCTGTTCAGGGTCCAGCACCTCAAGCATGGCAGACGCGGGATCACCACGGAAATCCTGCCCCATCTTGTCGATTTCATCGAGCAAGATCAGCGGGTTGGTTGTTTTCGCTTTCTTCAGCGCCTGAATGATCTTACCCGGCATGGAGCCGATGTATGTGCGACGGTGCCCACGAATTTCGGACTCGTCACGCACACCGCCCAAGGAAATGCGAATGAATTCGCGCCCCGTGGCCTTGGCGACAGACTTGCCGAGGCTGGTTTTACCCACGCCGGGAGGGCCGACAAGGCACATGATCGGCCCCTTCAGCTTGGCGCTGCGCTGTTGCACGGCTAGATATTCAACGATACGTTCCTTGACCTTTTCTAGACCATAATGATCCGCATCCAGAACCGCCTGCGCGTTCGCAAGGTTCTTTTTGGTGCGCGACTTCACGCCCCACGGGATCGACAGCAGCCAGTCAAGATAGTTGCGCACGACTGTGGCTTCGGCCGACATGGGCGACATATTCTTGAGCTTTTTCAGCTCGGCCTCAGCCTTGTCGCGTGCTTCCTTGGAAAACTTAGTTGCAGCG
This sequence comes from uncultured Octadecabacter sp., assembly GCA_937891785.1. Lineage (GTDB taxonomy): Bacteria > Pseudomonadota > Alphaproteobacteria > Rhodobacterales > Rhodobacteraceae > SW4. The sequence continues at coordinate 36,772 of CALAGN010000012.1, read as the reverse complement.
ATTTTAGCCTCAAGCTCGGCAATTTCGCCCTCGCCCTCTTCGCCGTCGCCCAATTCCTTCTGGATCGCCTTCATCTGCTCGTTCAGATAATATTCGCGCTGGGTGCGCTCCATTTGGGTTTTGACGCGCGTCTTGATCTTTTTCTCGACTTGAAGGACGGACATTTCGCCCTGCATCAACCCGAACACCTTTTCCAGACGATCCGACACGGAAAGCGTTTCTAGCAAATCCTGCTTTTGTGCCACTTCGATGCCAAGATGCCCCGCGACCAAATCGGCCAGCTTGGCAGGTTCGCTTGCTTCACCAACTGCGGCCAAAGCTTCTTCGGGGATGTTCTTTTTCACCTTCGAATAGCGTTCGAATTCATTTGCAACCGAGCGCATCAGCGCTTCTGTCACGGCATTATCACCTGGCACTTCGGTAAGGTATTCCGCACTCGCCTCAAAGAAATTCGGATTATCGATATATTCAGTGATCCGTACACGGCTGATGCCTTCGACCAGCACCTTGACGGTGCCATCGGGCAGCTTCAGCAATTGCAGAACATTGGCCAGCGCACCGACGGTGTAGATCCCATCGCTGGCAGGATCATCGACACCCGGGTCGATCTGGCTGGACAGCAGGATTTGCTTGTCGTCCTGCATCACCTCTTCAAGGGCGCGAACAGATTTTTCGCGGCCCACAAACAGCGGGACGATCATATGGGGAAACACCACTATATCACGCAGTGGCAATACGGGGTAGCTCGCGCTCAGAGGGTCTTGCATGCTCTATCCTTATCATTGGCAAGATACGGACGCCCCGCTTGGCGGCAACGATGTATCTCCTCTTTGGCTTCTAGATGTGGGGGTATGCCCCAGCGTTTCAACCATCAAGGCGCTTTTTTACTTCTCGCCAGACTGCCGTTTGCGCGCGTCCTGCGCAAGGCAAGATCACGTCTTTTCTGGGGAAACCGCACAAAAAGCGCGCCATTGTATGGCTTACCTTTGCGGACCAATCACATTCGGTTCGCTTGCGGGCCTTGGGCGGGGGCAGATTGGCCATCATCGCGCGGATCATGGGCACAAGCCTCCGGGTCGTCCAATTTGTCGAAAGGCACCACCATGCTGGGCTTGGCACCGTCTTACGCTGGGGCAAACTTCAGGTCCGGTGCCATCGCCAGACCCGGTTTTGTCAGCTTGCGATGAAAGCGAACATCGCAAACCACGCCGATAAAGCAGTCATCGCAATAGCGCCCGTATTTCAAAACGGCGCGCCGTCCCCTAGAATAACCCGTTGTCGTTGGCGGACCCATCGGGGATCACCTGCAAAACGTCCCAGTGTTCGACAATCTTGCCATCTTGATCAAAGCGAAAGATGTCGATCCCCGCATAGTCGTCGCTACCTGGCTAAATCTGGTGAAAGTACCGCACGTGGTTTGCATTGGTTGAACATCAAATCATAAAATGCCTGTGCATTGGTTTTGTTTGCGTCAAGATTTTGCATGCACCCATTCCTTTTTCGAAAACCTACACGCATTAGATCGCATCCGGTGCGCGCCTAACAGCACTGCCGACACACGCGGGACCCCGCTTGCCGGCATGAATGCCGCGACCCTTGTGGCCCTGCGGATCAAACCACGGTCATGAGTGATGCGGTTGCTGAACTGGCGACCTTTTCGCTCAAACTAGAGCGGATCGATGTCCCCTGCCGCGCGCTGCGTGTGGAAATCGGCCTCCCAGACTGCAAACGTGCCAGCGGCAATCGCATCGCGCATCCCCTGCATGATATCCTGAAAATAGCGCAGGTTATGCCAGGTAAGCAGCATGCCAGAAATCATCTCTTGGCTACGAAAGACGTGATTAAGATAGGCGCGCGAATAGTTGGAACAGGCGGGGCAGCTACACTCTTCGTCCAGCGGGCGCGGATCATCGGCGTGACGCGCATTTTTGATGTTAAGAACCCCGCGCCGCGTGAACGCCTGCCCTGTCCGCCCTGATCGCGACGGCAAAACGCAATCCATCATGTCGATCCCGCGTTTTACCGCGCCGACAATGTCATCGGGCTTGCCCACGCCCATAAGGTAACGCGGCTTGTCGGTCGGCAGTTGGTCAGGCGCGTAATCAAGGCAGGAAAACATCGCCTCTTGCCCTTCGCCTACAGCCAATCCGCCCACCGCATAACCATCAAAGCCGACGTTTTTCAACGCTTCAGCGCTTTCCTCGCGCAGGTCTTGTTCCAGCCCGCCTTGCTGAATACCAAACAACGCATATCCGGGGCGATCCCCGAATGCATCGCGCGAGCGTTGCGCCCATCGCATCGACAGGCGCATGCTTTCTTCAAGCCGCGCACGATCCGCAGGCAGCGCGGGGCATTCGTCAAAACACATGACAATATCGCTGCCCAGCAGCTTTTGAATCTCCATGCTGCGTTCTGGCGTCAATTCGTGCTTTGACCCGTCGATGTGGGATTTGAAGGTCACGCCCTTTTCCGTCAACTTGCGCAGATCAGCCAAGGACATCACCTGAAACCCGCCCGAGTCCGTCAAAATCGGCTTGTCCCAGTTCATGAATTTATGCAGCCCGCCAAGCCGCGCAATCCGTTCCGCCGTGGGCCGCAGCATCAAATGATAAGTATTGCCCAGCAGAATATCGGCCCCCGTTGCGGCCACACTTTCGGGCATCATCGCCTTGACTGTGGCGGCAGTCCCCACCGGCATGAACGCTGGCGTGCGAATATCACCGCGCGGCGTGGAAATGACGCCTGTACGGGCTTTGCCATCGGTGGCGTTCAGGGAAAAGGAGAATGGTTTTGTCATGCGTGCAGACCTCTGAGTTTGGCGCTCATATGACCCAAGGTCGCGCAAATGGGAAGGGTAATGCCTGCCCCTTTACCTGCACAGCCTTAAACCCTATATGAACAGTCAGGAATAAAAGAGGCCGTTATGACCGAGCAAGACACCCAAATGGAAGGCACGCCACTGATCGCGCCCTCAACCACTGATCATCCGCTTTACGAGGATATCGTGATGGCTATTCGTTCGGTCTATGATCCTGAAATCCCTGTGAATATTTATGATCTTGGCCTGATCTATACGATCGACATCAATGACGCCTCGGAGGTGAATGTGATAATGACCCTCACCGCACCAGGCTGCCCTGTCGCGGGCGAAATGCCCGGCTGGGTTGCCGATGCGATCGAACCCCTGCCCGGCGTCAAACAGGTCGATGTGGCCATGACGTTTGAGCCGCAGTGGGGTATGGACATGATGAGCGACGAAGCCCGCCTTGAGCTGGGTTTTATGTAGCCAGCGCTCGCAGGGCCGCCGCGCGGGCCGGTGGCACCGCGTCAATTTCAAGCCCAGTAAAGACGTGCATCGTGTTCATCGCGCGGTCAATCACCGCGTGATCACTGACCCACCCCCCCATCGCCAGATAGCTGCGCAAAAGCGACGGCATCGCCCGCAGGGCCGCTGTGCGATCCTTAAGAGCGCCACAATCGGAAAACCGAACCGTTTCGTCTGCTTTGACCTGCGGCGCCCAATCAACCGGCGCCAGATGACCATCGCGCAGCATCGCAAAAGAGTCCCGTGCGACCGCCTGATCCACCCCTGCAAAAGACGAACAGCCGAACAAAAGCTTGGCCCCGCGATCATCAACAACCCGCGCCAAAGCGCCCCACGCCAAACGTAAGACATCACCGTCAGCAACGTCAGGCGACATACAAAACCGCCCGACCTCAATCATCGGGGTGACTACTGCATTTAATCCTGATAAATCATAGAATTGCGCGGCATAGCTTGTGTTTATCTCTGCACCATTTTTCAGCGACAGAAGCCGGAAACAGCAGACCAGATCGCCGCTGACGCAGTCGTTGATCAGCACATGGGTGCAGCCGTCATCAAAGCTGTCGCAGTCATAGCCATCGCACGACACAATCGCCCCGCCCAGATTCACAAAGCAGCGATAGCGCAGCGCTTGCGCGGCCAGCAGATCATCCGCGCCGTCGCCAAAACGCGCGACGTAGCGCCCTTTTTGCAAAAGAGCGCCGCGCCGTATGTCATTGTTCAATTTGCCCATGTTCTCAGCCTAGGCATCGCCGCTGGCAGCGCAACCGGTCTTAGCTTTCACCAAGGAAACTACCTGCATCAAAGCGGCCAAGATCGCCCAGCAACTGACGGATAAAGGTCGTGTCACGCACGTTGTCTTGGGTCACACGACGCGACAGGGAAACCACCTGCCCGTCTTCAAGGCCAAAGCGTTCGACGTTTTGGACAACCTCCGCACTATCAAAGGTAATCGCAACGACTTCGCGCCCAATCTCGTCGGGGGCCATAAAGGCGAAATGCCGCCAGCGGCTTTGCACGTAATAAAAACCGCCACCATTCAAGACACCGCCTGCCGTGGGTGCGCCGATCGCTTCGGCCACTGAACTCCGAGTATCGACGCCAACGATGACTTCGGCAAGCTGCGCGTCGCTGGGGGCAAAGCCGTGGTTTCTGAACTGCGCAGAGCAGCCAACAACTGTGACCAATGCCAGCACCGCAGTGCCGCGCAGAATACGTATTCGCGTTTTCGCGCCAGTGATACTGCCGATGATGCTCATGAGTGACCCCTTGCCATGGCTTGTGATGCCTTTTATCCGGCTTACATCATGAAACGGCCCATGTTCAAGAATGGATGCGCTAATGTCTAACGAGACACCATCACAAATCCGCCTTTCGGACCTTCCAAACCGGCGTGAAACCCGTATTTTGCTTGAGCCGGACGCCAAGGCACGCGCCGCCCTGGCCGAAACGCTTGGAATCAGTGTCATTCGCAAATTGCGCTTTGCGGGCAGCTTGTCGCCTGTTGGGCGGCGCGACTGGCACCTTGCGGTCGATCTTGGTACGACCGTGGTGCAGCCCTGCGTGATCACGCTTAATCCGGTGACGACCCGTATCGACGAAACCGTGACGCGCTCATATGTGGTGCAGCTGGATCAGATCGAAGGCGAGGAAGTCGAAATGCCGGAGGATGAAACCACCGAACGCGCGCCCGAAATCCTTGATCTTTTCGCTGTGATGACCGAGGCACTGGCACTGGCCCTTCCAGCCTATCCACGCTCCCAAGGTGCTGCTGTGCAACACGCCATTTTCACTGAACCGGGTAAGGCCCCGATGACCGACGAAGATACACGTCCGTTTGCAGGCCTTGCAGACCTGCGTAACAACTTGGAAAAAAAGGGCGAATGAGGCACACTTAGGCAGTGGGCAAAAGTGGTTGCGCTTGCGCGGAATCGCACTATGTTCGCGGCCTCTTTCATATGGTGGCTTGAAGGGCATGCTCAGATGTCCTAAGACGCCGCAAGGCTGCGCGTATCGTGCAGAAAACACGGGCCATGCGCCCCCGAAATCAAAGGTTGTGACATGGCTGTCCAGCAGAACAAAGTATCCAAGTCGCGCCGCAACAACCGCCGCGCACATGACTCTCTCGTGGCTGCAAACCCGAACGAATGCTCAAGCTGCGGCGAACTCAAGCGCCCGCATCATGTTTGCCCATCCTGCGGCAAATATGCTGATCGCGAAGTTGTTGCGATGGCAACCGAGATTGATCTCGACGAAGACGCGGCCTAAGAGCTCGCCATGTCCTCTGCCCTGACGACGGACAACGATCCGCGCGCGGCCCAAGACGGGGACCACGGCCAAGCTGTTATTCTAAGCATCGACGCCATGGGCGGCGATAACGGGCCTGCAACGGTTGTTGCGGGCCTTGCGCTTTTTCTAGCCGATAAACCTGACGCCCACGCGATTCTGCATGGCCGCAAGGCAGAACTGGACGATTTGGTCGCAAAACGTCGCTTTGGAAAACGGGTCGAAGTGCGCGATGCCCCCGATGTTGTGGCAATGACCGACAAGCCAACGCATGTCATGCGCCACGGCAAGAAAACCTCGATGTGGTCGGCAATTGACGCGGTGCGCAGCGGCGACGCGGCGGTCTGTGTCAGTTGTGGCAATACCGGCGCACTGATGGCCGTGTCGATGGTGCGTCTGCGCAAAGTCGATGGCGTGAACCGCCCGGCGATTGCCTGCCTTTGGCCCTCGCGTAATCCGTCCGGCTTTAACGTCATGCTGGATGCCGGCGCCGATATTCGTGCTGATCAGGACGATTTGCTAACCTATGCATTGATGGGCGCATCTTATGCGCGCAACGGCCTTGGCATTGCACGACCCCGCGTGGGCCTGCTGAACGTCGGCGTCGAAGAACACAAAGGTCGCGCGGAATTAAAAGTTGCTCATGATCTGATCGGTAGCGCTGCACCACGCGGCAATTTTGAATACATCGGATTCGTCGAAGGCGGTGATCTTCCCTCTAACCGCGTCGATGTGATCGTCACGGACGGATTTACCGGCAATGTTGCGCTGAAAACCGGCGAAGGCATAGCGAATCTGATTTCCGATCTGCTTAAACAGGCGTTTAAGAAAACACCGCTGTCGCGCATTGCCGCCCTGCTCGCGATGACCTCGCTTGGCCGGTTCAAGAAACGCATCGACCCGCGCCGCGTCAATGGCGGGGTATTTCTGGGCCTCAATGGCACAGTAATCAAAAGCCACGGATCTGCCGATGCTACGGGCGTTGCCGCGGCCCTCAGTCTTGCCTACCAACTTGCCAAATCGGGCTTTACGGAACGGCTTGCTGCACGCGTTGCATCTGCCGCCGCACTCGCCCAAGATGTGGGCCAAGAGGACGCGCCGTCAAAGGCGGCGGATGAACCAAAGGGCAAAGGCAACACATGACAACACTTCGCGCCGTGGTCAAAGGCGTCGGGCACTACCTGCCTGCACGCACCGTTGAAAATTCAGAATTCGAAGCGACGCTCGACACCACGGACGAATGGATCAGGACGCGGTCTGGCATCGAACGCCGTCATTTCGCGGCCGAAGGCGAGACCACATCGGACCTTGCGACACATGCCGCCAATGCCGCCCTTGCGGATGCGGGCCTGACGGGCGCCGACATCGACGCAATCATTCTGGCGACGTCGACGGCTGACAACACATTCCCTTCCGCCGCGACGATGGTGCAAGCCAAAATCGGCAACACCACGGGCTATGCCTTTGATATACAAGCGGTTTGTGCCGGATTTGTGTTTGCGCTTTCCCAAGCGAACGCGCTTATTTTGTCTGGTCAGGCCTCCCGCGTTTTGGTGATCGGGGCCGAAACCTTTAGCCGGATCATGGACTGGACAGACCGCGGCACCTGCGTGTTGTTCGGCGACGGTGCGGGCGCTTTGATCCTTGAAGCGGCGCCGGGCAACGGTGATTCCGCCGATCGCGGCATCCTTGCCACCGACCTGAATTCAGACGGGCGCTACCGTGACCTTTTGTATGTCGACGGCGGCGTTGCCACGCAAAACACCGGCGTTTTGCGGATGCAGGGCAAAGAAGTCTTCCGCCATGCCGTCGAAAAGCTGGCGCAGACCGCCCACACCGCGCTTGATAAGGTTGGATTGTCAGCCGATGACGTGGATTGGGTCGTGCCGCATCAGGCCAACATCCGCATCATTCAATCCACCGCCAAGAAGCTGGGCGTGGGCATGGACCGCGTAGTCGTGACTGTGCAGGACCACGGCAATACATCCGCGGCCTCGATCCCGCTGGCCCTGTCGGTTGGTGTTGCCAACGGGAAGATCAAACGCGGCGATCTTGTGGTGACCGAAGCGATTGGCGGCGGGCTTGCATGGGGTGCGGTTGTGCTGCGCTGGTAGCGATAACTTGCCCTTTAATTGCACGGCGCAAGCCCTTGATATTGACTCTGAATTTACAACCCGCCTAATGTCTCTGCATAACAAGGGGATAATCATGGTCGATAAGACACTCACACGCATGGATCTAGCCGAAGCTGTCCATGCCGAAGTTGGTCTCTCACGCAACGACAGCGCCGATCTTGTGGAAAGTGTGCTGACACATGTGTCTGATGCGCTTGTGCGCGGTGAAGCTGTCAAGATATCGTCCTTTGGGACGTTCTCGGTACGCGCCAAGGCAGCCCGGATTGGCCGCAACCCGAAGACCGGTGAAGAGGTGCCGATTCATCCGCGCCGCGTCCTGACCTTTCGCCCATCGCACCTGATGAAAGGCCGCGTTGCCACTGGCAACAAGAGCTAAGGGGACACAGGCGTGAGCAAGTCTCGGGAAGCCTTTCGCACGATCAGCGAGGTCGCGACTTGGCTGGATACGCCCGCCCATGTGTTACGGTTTTGGGAAAGCAAATTCAGTCAGATCAAACCCGTAAAGCGCGCCGGAGGGCGGCGCTACTACCGCCCCGATGACATGGCCCTGCTGGGCGGTATCAAGACCCTGCTGCACGACGAAGGCATGACCATCAAAGGCGTGCAAAAGTTGCTGCGCGAACAGGGCGTGGGCCATGTGGCCGACCATGGCCCGAAACCGGATACACCCGCCGCCGCCATGGACATCACCCTCAAATACCAACCCGATCAAGCACCCAAGGTTAGTGCTGAAACCACTTCGCCAAGTCCAACGCCAGCGCTCGATGCGGCCAGTGCCAAAACAGACGATAACGTCGTGCCACTTTCCAAGCCGGTTGCCGATGCGCCTGCGCATACTGCGGACGCTGCCCCCAAGGCTCCGAGTGCACTTCACGCGGCCCTTTTGGCCAATATCCCAGACGATCCTATGGATGATGATATGAAGGCGCCGCCGCGCATACAACGGCTCTTGCGGCGTGCAAGACCCGGCCTTGTGCGCCGCAAAGCAGCCGAGATTGCCCCGCTTGTGGCCCGCCTCGAAGCCCTGCGTGATCGCATGGCGCGCAACTGACACGGCTCCCCGTTGACACAGGCAAAGAAATCGCAATTGCGGCTTGCCCACGGGCAAAAATCCAGTATGAAGACGCCTTAGTCGGGCTATGGCGCAGTCTGGTAGCGCGTCCGTCTGGGGGACGGAAGGTCGCAGGTTCGAGTCCTGCTAGCCCGACCAACATAACCGCCCGTTCGCGCAACAGCGCTGCGGGCGTTTTGTTTTTGCGCAAGCGAAAGGCAGAATGATCATGCTCAATTCCGGTGTTCTTTCGGATCGTCAAATGCAAGTTATGATCGCGACTGGCGCCATCACTGCCAGTGCACCAATTGCGCAGGCGCAAATTCAGCCTGCGTCACTCGATCTTCGCCTTGGCACGAAGGCCTACCGCGTGCGCGCATCCTTCCTTGCAGGGCGCAACCGCACCGTTGCGCAACGCATGGCCGATTTCCAGATGCACGAGATTGACCTGAGCGATGGGGCGGTGCTGGAAAAGGGCTGCGTCTATGTAGTGCCTTTGATGGAATCCCTTGCCCTGCCCGCTGGCACATCCGGCGCCGCCAGCGCAAAATCTTCCATCGGGCGGCTTGATCTGCTCACACGGATCATCACCGACCGTGGTACCGAATTTGATCGCGTGCCAGATGCCTACACCGGCCCCCTTTACGTCGAGATTTGTCCGCAGTCGTTTTCGGTAATTGCAGCTGCGGGGCAGATGCTAAACCAGATCATCTTTCGCGTCGGCAAAACCGTGATCAGTGACGATGACCTGCGCGCGCTACACGCCAAATCACCAATCGTGAGCGGCGACGCGGCAATTTCCGATGGTCTGGGCTTTTCTGTCGATCTGAAACCGCATGTCGACGATCTGGTCGGTTACCGCGCCAAGCCGCATACCGGCGTGATTGATCTGGGCAAATTGGCGCATTATCGCGCCGCCGATTTCTGGGAGGAAGTCCGCACCACCGATGGCTGGATCATCCTTGACCCCGGCGCATTCTATATTTTGGTGAGCCGCGAAGCGATTGCGATCCCACCCGATACAGCCGCCGAAATGGCGCCCTATCTGGCGATGGTCGGTGAATTTCGCGTGCATTACGCGGGCTTTTTCGATCCTGGATTTGGTTGGGACGGTGCGGGTGGTGCCGGATCACGCGGGGTGCTGGAAGTGCGCTGCCACGAGGCCCCGTTTGTGCTGGAACACGGCCAGATCGTCGGGCGATTGGTCTATGAACGCATGTCAGAAATCCCGCAGCAGCTTTATGGCCGCGAGATTGCGTCAAATTACCAGGGTCAAGGCTTGAAACTATCCAAGCATTTCAAAGCTTAGGCTTCAAAACCGCCCGATGCGACGGCCCATCTGCATGGCCTTGCGGCCGCGCGTGGCGTTATCGCGCGCCTGTTTGGCCAGTGTGCGTTCCTCGTCAGTCATATCGTTTGGATCGCGGCCACGATTGGCGGCCAGATTGATCCCTTTGTTGATACCAGCGTTCATCAATCTGCGAAGAATCATCGAAATTATGCGGTCGGCATTCATGGCACGTCCTTTATTCTGCTCAGTTCGCAACATAGTACATGTTGCCCAAATTCCCAAATCACAAGCTTGGTAGCACTGCTCTTGGGCGATTTCGTGGCGCTAGTCGTCTTCGAACAGCTCAGTCTGGTCCTCATCGCCCTCGTCCGTATCACCGGCTTCAAACCCCGTCCCCGGCGGGGGGCGGTTTTCCAGCAATCCGGCAGAACGCAATTCCTTTAGTCCCGGCAAGTCGCGCGCGTTTTCAAGGCCGAAGTGATCAAGGAATTCCTGCGTCACCACGAATGTCACGGGTCGACCCGGTGTCATCTTGCGTCGCCCGAACCTGATCCATTCCATTTCAATAAGCTGATCAACGGTGCCGCGACTGACCGAGACACCGCGAATTTCCTCGATCTCGGCGCGGGTGACGGGTTGGTGGTAGGCGACGATGGCCAAGGTTTCGATCGCGGCGCGCGATAGTTTGCGCACCTCGACGGTTTCTTTTTGCATCAAAAATCCCAGATCAGGCGCGGTGCGGATCGCCCAAGCATCGCCGACCTTGATCACATTTACACCGCGCCCGTCAAAGCGTTTGCGCAGATGAACCAGCGCTTCGGCAGGGTCGCAGCCATGCGGCATCCGGCCTGCCATTTCCTTGATCGTGACCGGATCGGCAGTGGCGAACAAGATCGCCTCGATCATGCGTTCCTGTTCGGCCATTGGCGGCGCTTCGAACAGGCTTTCTTCTTTTATTTCAACCATCTGTGGGCAACTTCTTACGGATTTGGATTGGCGAATACATTTCGCTCTGACGAATTTCAATGCGGCCCTCTTTGGCCAGTTCAAGGCTGGCGGCAAAGGTGGAGGCGGTGGCCGAACGGCGCTTGGCAGGGTCCGTTTCCCAGCCCTCGGGCAGGTATGACAGGATGTCGGTCCAATCACCGGCAAAGCCGATCAACCCGCGCATCCGGCCCAAGGCTTCTTCCATGGTGAACACAGACTCGCGGTCCATAACAAAGGGACGGAAATCGTCGCGCGTGCGAATACGCGCATAGCCCTGCATCAGATCCAGCAGGGTCGCAGTATAGGTCACGCGGCGCACGCGGGCGACATCTTCGGTAATGCCACGGGCAAAGAAATCACGGCCCTTTTGGTCACGCGCCATCAGTTTCGCCGCCGCCTCGCGCATCGCTTGCAAACGTTCAAGCTGAAACGCCAGATGTGCGGCCAGTTCTTCGCCCGATGGGCCGTCTTCGGATGGATCAGGGGGCAATAACAGGCGCGATTTCAGAAATGCCAGCCAAGCGGCCATGACCAGATAGTCGGCGGCCAGTTCAATACGCAGTTCCTTGGCCCGTTCTATAAAGGACAGGTATTGTTTGGCCAAGGCGAGCACGGAAATCTGGCGCAGATCAACCTTTTGGGTGCGCGACAACATCAGCAACAGATCAAGCGGGCCCTCGAAGCCGTCGACGTCAATGATCAGCGCCTCGGCGGCAAGCCGGTCGCTTACATCCTCTTGAAATTGATCTTGCTCAACCATGCGGCCCCTCGCCTAAAAGCCCTCTAAATTCGGCCTCCAAGGCGTGAATGTCAATCGGTGTTGGCATTTTGCGCATGGCCAAAGCGGCATCGGCGCGAGCCTGCGCAGCATCGCTCATTGCACCACTCGCCGCCGCCACCTGTTCCATTTCTTTTGCAAACCCGTTGCAATGCAGCACAACATCACAGCCCGCAGCGATTGATGCAGCAGCGCGGGTGGTCAGATCGCCCTGCAAGGCTTCCATCGACAAATCATCGGTCATGATCAATCCGCCAAAGCCGATATCATCGCGGATCACCTGCATCATTTTGGCCGAGGTAGTCGCGGGGGCGCCCGGGTCGATATCCTCGAACACAATATGCGCGGTCATGCCCATCGGCAGGTCATTCAACGCCTTAAACGGTGCAAAATCCTGCGCCTCCAGATCAGCCCGCTTGGCGCTTACACGCGGCAGGTCTTTGTGGCTATCGACCCGTGCGCGGCCATGGCCGGGGATATGTTTCAGAACCGGCAGAACGCCACCGGAAATTAGGCCCGCAACCACCACGCGGGCGGCATCAATCACGACGTTCACCGTTTCACCATAGCAGCGATTGCGCAAGAACGGGTGGGTTTGCGCGTCAGCCACATCCGCCGTTGGCGCACAGTTGGCATCAATCCCGACGGCACGCAGTTCATCGGCAATCAAACGATAGCGCAGATACATGGCCCGCAACGGATCGCGCGCGACAGCCATCTGACCCAGAGGGGGCAAGTATTCACGCCAGTGCGGCGCGCGCATCCGCTGCACACGGCCACCTTCCTGATCAATCAAAACGGGGGCATCACGACCCACCGCCGCACGCAGATTGCCCGTCAAGCGGCGCAACTGGTCTGGCGTGTCAACATTGCGGGCAAACAGGATAAATCCAAGCGGGTCTGCATCGCGGAAAAACGACTTTTCCCAATCGGTTACAGCGTGACCCTCAGGCCCGAAAATAACCGCACCTTGCGGCATTTAGCGCACCACAACCGGGATACAGGCGGCATCTTCGGCCATCAGTGCAGAACAAAACCGGCGCGCCTCCGACAGATCGGCAAAGCCCATGGCCCGCAGACGGTAAAACGTGCGTCCGCCACTTTGGGCGCGCTGGATCAGGCGTTCTTTGCCGTCCATGTAGTCGCCAAAACTGGACGACAAACGCGTCCATTCACTCGCCGCGATATCGGCGCTGTCAAAGGCACCCAACTGTACCAGTTTCGTGCCCGCGGGGATCACTGCTTCGTTCACCGCAGCGGGTTCACTGTCAGGGGCCGTCGCGAGAACGGGTGTTATCACAGGGGCCGGAAAACCGCTCGTGGGCCGGGTCAGCGGACGCAAAGATCGCGAAACACCCGGCACACTGACGGCGATAACCGCCGGCGTCGCAGGCGCCGCCTCTGTCACGTCAGATACGACATCAGCCACAGACACCCGCACAGGGACATCTTCGCCCTCCGCACGGTCGCTCATCGGCGCAGCACCTGCTGCGATCAGATCGGCCAACGCCAGAACATCTTCGACGGTCAGGGGTCTGTCAGGGTCGATCGGCATGATTTCGGGGGCATCAAGTGCGGCAAGGTCCGCTTCGATCTCGGGCACGGCGACACCAAGCGGGTCAGCTTGGGAAACCTCTGGGGTTTGCGTCACTGGGGCCACTTCAAGGTCTTCCAGGGGTAGGAACGGCTGTGTGGGCGCAAGTGTCAGGGTGTCTTGTAGCGCTGCAACACCGCCTTGGGCCTGTACCGCATTGACCGAAAGACCCGTATGCAAAGCGATTTCGCCGCCCGGATTGTCCGGCGCAGATCGCATCGGCCCTTCCATGGCGCGCACAACGGGCACGCCCGAAACGTCACGCACCAGCAACCTGTAACCCCAAACGCTGACGCCCACGACCAGCGCGAGCGACACAAACGCACCTGCATAGTTCACCAAATTACCTGCACGCAGTGGTGCGCCGCCTGGTGCACCTCCATAAGGAATCTCTGCCATATTGCCTCGCTGCCCGCTAGTGGTCAGCGCATGGGAGCGTACCGCGGGTCTCTTGCTTGTGCCTCAACTCGCCCAGACGCGTGCGCTTTAGCGCATCTCATCTGCTGGGGTCACGCCAAGAATACCAAGACCGGATGAAATAACAACGGCGACAGCGCGAATCAGCGCGATTTTGGATTGTGTTGCGGAAGAATCACCATCTTGCAGGAAACGCAGCGACGTATCATCGTTACCGCGGTTCCATAGAGCGTGGAATTCTGACGCCATTTCATAGAGATAGAAGGCAATCCGGTGCGGTTCATTGGTACGCGCGGCGATTTCGATCAAGCGCGGGAATTCGGCGACTTTCTGGGCCACTTTCAGTTCGGCCTCGTGGGTCAGGCCGGACAGGTCGGCACCCGCAAGTGTGGTATCGTCCACGACAATCCCTGCCTCGACCGCTTTGCGCAGCACGGACGCAATGCGCGCATGGGCGTATTGCACATAGAAAACGGGGTTGTCTTTGGACTGTTCCGTCACTTTGTCGAAATCAAAATCGAGCGGCGCGTCGTTCTTGCGGGTCAGCATGTGGAAACGGGTCACGTCCTTGCCCACCGCATCAACCACATCGCGCACGGTGATAAACTTACCTGCCCGCTTGGACATCTTGAACGGTTCGCCGTCTTTATAAAGCTTGACCAGTTGCGCAAGTTTGACATCGAGCGGCACCTTGCCACCCGAGAGCGCCGAAACAGCAGCCTTCATCCGTTTAACGTAGCCACCGTGATCGGCACCAAACACATCAATCAGCTGGTCATAGCCACGCTGCACCTTGTCATAGTGATAGGCTATATCGGGCGCGAAATAGGTCCACGACCCGTCCGATTTCATGATAGGGCGGTCCACATCATCACCAAAATCGGTCGATTTGAACAAAGTCTGCTCGCGCGGCTCCCAGTCTTCGGGAACCTTGCCCTTGGGTGGCTCAAGCTTGCCCTTATAGATCAGGCCTTTGCTGTCCAGATCCTTGATCGCCGCCTCGATCAAACCCGTGCCATAAAGCGATTTTTCACTATAAAACAGGTCCATTTCAACGCCAAGCGAGGCCAGATCAATGCGGATCAGCTCCATCATCGCTTCGGTGCCAAAGCTGCGCACATCGTCCAGCCACACTGCTTCGGGCTGGTCGATATAGGCATCTCCGACCTTGGCCTTTAGCGCCTTACCTGTGTCGATCAGATAGTCGCCGGGGTATGTGCCATCGGGAAATGCCACCTCCTGCCCGTGCGCCTCCAAGTAGCGCAAATAGACAGACCGCGCGAGAACATCGACCTGCGCGCCACCATCGTTGATGTAGTATTCGCGCGTCACGTCCCAGCCAGCAAAATCCAGCAAAGACGCAAGCGCGTCACCAAACACAGCGCCGCGTGTGTGCCCAACATGCAGCGGACCGGTGGGGTTGGCCGAGACAAATTCAACGTTGACCTTTTGTCCCTGCCCCATGTCGGAGCGGCCAAAACCGTCTGACGTCAATGCAGCTGTGATGATCCCCTGCCAAACGGCAGGCGCAAGACGCAAGTTCAAGAACCCCGGTCCGGCGACCTCGGCCATGTCCACACGCGGATCAGCCGTCAGTTTTTCAGCCAAAGCCTCGGCAATATCGCGTGGCTTCATTGCGGAGGGTTTTGCCAGCACCATCGCCGCATTCGTCGCCATATCGCCATGTGCTGCATCACGGGGCGGTTCAACCGTCACCGCGCCTGTGTTCAGACCGGCAGGCAGGCGCCCTTCAGCCACCAACGCATCAAGACAAGTGATCACAAGCTCACGGATTTCGGCAAAGAGATTCATAAAGGCGGCTTTCATTGGTTCAAAGGCGGTTTAACATGGCCCCGCGCCGCGTCAACGTATGCAGTGCAACAAGACCGGAGCGGTATTCGTCTACCCAAGCAGCTTTTCGTGGGTTTCCAAGGCGAAACGGTCGGTCATTCCCGCGATGTAATCAGCAACGATCCGCGCCAACGCCGTTTCATCCGGCGCATTAGCCACATCTTTGCGCCATTGCTTGGGCAAATGTTCGGGTTGCGCCATGAACAAAGGAAACAGATCGTTGACCACCTGCGTGACTTCAACCCGCATTTTCACCACGGAGGGGGCGCGATACATGCGGGTGAACAGGAACTTGCGAATGACCTGCAAATCCTTCCACAACGCGGGCGAAAACTGCACCATCATCCGGCCCGCGTGGCGAATGTCGGCGGCAGATTGCGGATTCAGATCGGCCAGATTATGATGACTGACCGCCATCACATCCTCGACCAGTATCCCGAAAAAGAGGCGCAAGGCCTCGTGACGACGGCGATAGTAATTCAGGCTGGGATATTTAGCGTCCACTTCACGGAAACAATCACCGACGATCGGCAGATCCAACAGATCATCAGTGCCAAACAATTCAGCGCGCAATCCGTCGTGCAGATCGTGGTTGTTATAGGCAATATCGTCGGACAAAGCCGCGACCTGCGCTTCGCAACTCGCATGGGTGTGCAATTCCAGATCATGGCGCGCATCATATTCGGCCAGCGCATAAGGCACCGGATCGTCCACTGGACCGTCGCCCGGAACGGGCGCAACAGGACCATTATGTTTGGCTATCCCTTCAAGCGTTTCCCACGTCAGATTTAGCCCGTCCCATTCGGCGTAGTGACGCTCTAGGTTGGTGACAATCCGAATGGCCTGCGCGTTGTGATCAAAGCCGCCGTAGGGGGCCATCAGCGCGCTCAAGGCATCCTCGCCGGTGTGCCCGAACGGTGTGTGTCCTAGATCATGGGCCAGCGCGACGGCCTCAGTCAGCGCGCCATCCAGACCTAACACACCGGAAATCGTGCGCGCCACTTGGGCGACTTCGATGGAGTGGGTCAGGCGCGTGCGAAAATAGTCACCCTCGTGTTCTACGAATACTTGGGTCTTGTGTTTTAGACGACGAAACGCGCTCGCGTGGATAATCCGGTCGCGGTCACGCTGAAACGGCGAGCGAAATGCGCTCTCGTCCTCTGGATAAAGCCTGCCCCGCGTCCCGGCGGGATTGCAGGCATAGGGGGCTGTCATTGCCGCTGCCTCTTTGTCATCACTATTGGGCGACCTGCCTTGCCGCCCCTGCCTTTGGTTCCTATATTCCCTTTAACCGCAAACTGATAGGCCCCCTCATGTTCACCATCCCCCCCAAAGTCACGACGCGCGCCTTTGAACGGCTCGCGGAAATCGGCGCAAATGCCCAAGGCAAAGCCCTGCGGGTTGCCGTTGAAGGCGGCGGGTGCAGCGGGTTCCAATATGAAATTAATCTGGATGATCCCAAAGACGACGATCTGGTCCTCGAAGGGTCCGGCGAGAAAGTGGTAGTGGATTCTGTCTCCCTGCCGTTTCTGGCCGACGCCGTGATTGATTTCTCGGAAGAATTGATCGGCGCGCGCTTTATAATCGAAAATCCGAACGCCAGCAGCTCTTGTGGTTGTGGGGTCAGCTTTTCGATGTAGCGCGCCCCTATTGCCAGCCATACGGTTTCCATACGCATTCCATACGGTTTCCGTATATCCAAATCCCCACCCAATTCCGCACGCCGCGCCCTTATTGGTCGCGGCGTATTACGTCGGTCGACGGGTCTACTTTTATCGCCCATTTTCCCCGTGCGCGAATTATGACTTCAAGGATTTTCGTCGAAATACTTTGGTGCGAAATAGCCCCTGAGGATGCGCAGACAGAAACAAACTATACGGTTTAGTTCGGAAATTTCGTCACTATATCAATCTCATCGGTGGCAAACACGCCACCCCTTACAAATCCGGAGACTGATATGAAACGTTCCCCCATTGCCCTCGCCCTGATCGCATCCCTTGGCCTTGCCACAGTCGCAGGCGCTGCCGACTATAACACATTCGGCTTGCAAAATGCCCAGGATTCATCCTCGCGGATCGAAGTCGGCCTTGTACGCGCCACAACCGACGGCACCGTACAAATCTACAGCTACCATACCGGCGAAACCGGTGTCCTTTTGGGTGAAACAGCCGTTCATGCGGGCGCAAACATGGATGTTTCAGTCAATGTCGGCACGCGCCCGCTCACAAATGTAATCGCCGTGTTCTATGATGCAAGCGGCACTGCCGTAGCAGAACAAGTGATTGATTTGGGGCGCTAACCCCCCCCCGCCAAGACATCCTGTCTTACCTCGCAACTGGCCGGCACTTATTGTGCTGGCCAGTTGCATCTTGGGTGCTTGTGCAAAGCCGCGCCGTCAGTCAAAAATGCCCCAACCAAAGGGGCCACATATGAAAATCGCAACGTTCAATATCAACGGTGTTAAAGCGCGCATTGGCGCGCTGACCGATTGGCTTGAAACCTCGCAACCTGATGTGGCGCTGTTGCAGGAAATCAAGTCCGTCGACGAAGGGTTCCCCAGAGAAGTCTTTGAAGACATGGGATATAATGTTGAAACCCACGGGCAAAAAGGGTTCAACGGCGTGGCGATCCTGTCGAAATTCCCGCTTGAAGATGTGGTGCGCGGCTTGCCCGACGCGCAGGGTGCTGGTCGCGAAGGTGTCGACGACGAAGAAGCCCGCTGGATCGAGGCCACAGTAGTTGGCGAAAAAGCGATCCGCATTTGCGGGCTTTACCTGCCCAACGGCAACCCCGCTCCGGGTCCGAAATACGATTACAAATTGCGCTGGATGGAACGTTTGTACGCCCGCGCGAAGACGCTTTTGGAACGCGAAGAACCCGCGCTGATGGCAGGGGACTACAACATCATTCCCCAAGCGGTGGATGCCAAACGCCCCGATGCATGGCGCGACGACGCCTTGTTTCGCCCCGAGAGCCGCGCCGCGTTTCGCCGGATCGAAAACCTTGGATTTACCGAGGCCTTTCGCGCCCGTGTGCAGGGCGATGACCATTACAGTTTTTGGGATTATCAAGCGGGCGCATATGATCGCAACGACGGTATACGCATCGACCATTTCCTGCTGACCCCGCAATGCGCCGACCTGCTGAAAGATTGCTGGATCGAAGCTGACGTGCGAGGCCGTGAAAAGCCGTCAGATCATGTGCCGGTCTGGATTGATATCGCAGCCTAAGCCGTTACGTCATAACCATAAAGCCAGTCCAGCCGGCCTAGAAATGCATTTGGCGCGACTACCCCCATACCGCGCAGGCTCAAATGGGCCACACGGCGCGACACGCCTGACAGATGATATTTCGTGGCATTGGCATTCGCGGTTGAAATCGCGCGCTGCACACGCGCACGGCGAAGGGCCTGATAGGTCGCAAGCGCTGTGGCGATATCGTCGGTCCCATCACATGTCCGCGCCAGAACATAGGCATCCTCGAACGCCAGATTGGCGCCTTGTGCCAGAAACGGCAGGGTCGGATGGGCCGCATCACCCAAGATTGCGATGTTACCCTGATGCCAAACCGGCGCGACCGGATGGCGAAACAAACCCCAAAGGCTGACATCCTCGACTTGTTCCAAAATGCCGCGCAAACGTCCCGAAATACCGCGATAGGCTTGGCGCAGATTGCCGGCATCATCCGCGTGGTTCCAGCCTTCGGCGGCCCATTGTTTGCGTTCTTGCACGGCCACGATATTCAACCGCCCGCCAGGCAAGGGATATGTCACCACATGGCGGCGCGGGGCCATCCAGATACGGGCCACGGGATCTGCGTCGGGTAAATCAACCACCGCGCGCCATGCCACCTGCCCAGTAAAAAACGGATCATCCGCACCGTTCAATCGTGCGCGTATCTGTGATTTCACACCTTCCGCGCCGATAATCAAATCGCCATCCGGCAAATCGCCATCAATGCGCGCGCCGGTGTGAACTTGCACACCCGCCGCAGCACAACCGGCCATCAATACCGAAATCAGCGCGGCGCGGTGGAAAAAGCGGTAAGGCGGACCATCAAGGTGCGACAAGTCAAACCGCGTGACAGGCTGGCCCGATACAGCGTCCATCGGTTCAACCGCCGTTGCGACGATGGACTGGGCGGCCAGTTGGTCATCAAGGCCAAGGGCTGCCAAAACGCGCGCGCCATTGGGCGTGACCTGAATGCCCGCGCCAACCTCGGTAATCTGCGGGGCCTGCTCGAACACCTGCACCTGCGCGCCACTGCGCGCAAAGGCCAAGGCAGCCGCAAGACCGCCCAATCCGCCACCTACAACGCAAACGCGGCGACCCTTGTTAGAGCCGCCGCCTGAATTTTTTTTCAAACCTGTCACTTTTTCCGTCCCGTCTAATCGTCGCGGTGAACCTTTTCGCGACGCTCGTGACTCTCTTGCGCCTCAAGGCTCATCGTCGCGATCGGGCGTGCATCGAGGCGCTTAAGGCTGATCGGCTCGCCAGTGCGTTCGCAATAGCCGTATTCGCCCTCGGCGATTCGACGCAGGGCGGAATCGATCTTGGCGACCAGCTTGCGCTCGCGGTCGCGGGTGCGCAATTCGAGCGCGCGGTCAGTTTCTTCGGACGCACGGTCGGCAACATCGGGAATGTTGCGGGTCTGATCTTTCATCCCCTGAACCGTGTCACGGCTGTCTTCCATGATGTCGGACTTCCAAGCGAGCAGCTTGCGACGGAAATACTCCGTCTGACGATCGTTCATGAATGGTTCGTCTTCGGCGGGACTATAGTTGTCCGGCAGGAACACTTCGGCTTTCATATCTGCTCCCTTGTTCAGGTCAGGCCCGTCTTGCGTCTTGGAAATTGCCAACAGGTGCCCTCCTTTCGCGATGCTTTACTCTCTTGCCGTCGCCGTGTCACCCCCTTTGGGCGCAAAATGATCGCGCTTGAACAGAGGAGGTGGAATGTTATCTTGTCTGGCGATTAACTGACGAAAAGGTCAAGGTTTTATGCGATTCACCGGAACTGACAGCTATGTGGCTACTGACGATTTAACCATCGCGGTGAATGCCGCAGTAACGCTTGAGCGCCCCTTGCTGGTCAAAGGCGAGCCGGGAACCGGCAAAACCGAACTTGCGCGTCAGGTCAGCGCCGCATTGGGCCTGCCGATGATCGAATGGCACATCAAATCGACCACCCGCGCGCAACAGGGTTTATATGAATATGACGCCGTCAGCCGCTTGCGCGACAGCCAGCTGGGCGACGAACGGGTCAACGACGTTGGCAACTACATCAAGCAGGGCAAGCTTTGGCAGGCCTTTGCCGCGACGGGCCGCGTGGTGCTGTTGATTGATGAAATCGACAAGGCCGATATCGAGTTTCCAAATGACCTACTGCAAGAACTCGACAGGATGGAATTTCACGTCTACGAAACCGGCGAGACCGTGCGTGCGGTGCAGCGCCCGATTGTGATTATCACCTCAAATAATGAAAAAGAACTGCCCGATGCATTTCTGCGCCGCTGTTTCTTTCACTACATCCGCTTTCCCGACATGGACACGATGCGGGCCATCGTCGACGTCCACTACCCCGGCATAAAAGAGGCGCTGCTAACAACCGCGCTGACGCAATTCTACGAGGTCCGCGAACAAACGGGGCTAAAGAAAAAGCCATCCACATCCGAAGTTCTGGACTGGCTAAAGCTGCTTTTGGCCGAGGATTTGACGGCCGAAGACCTGAAACGCGACGGCGCGAGTGCACTGCCCAAACTGCACGGCGCGCTGCTCAAGAACGAACAGGACGTGCATCTGTTCGAGCGGCTGGCGTTTATGGCGCGGGGGCAGCGTTAACCACCACACCACATCTTGCGGTTCGCGCTCGCTCATCCCCTAATGGCCAGAAAAGACTGAGACTTTCCGGCCACGCTTAACGCCAAACCCATGTTAGAGCTGCACTTCTCGCGTGCTTCAAGCGGGGTACCTGCGCCTTATGGCGTTGACTGCGAATAGTCATGGGAATGCCCCATTGTGTCCCTAAACGGGCCGCAGTCCACAGGCAAATTTGGACTGTGATTTGAGGAGATCCGGCTTGACCAAGGCAAAAATGCCGGTTGTGAACTGCTCGATGATGGCCGCCGTATTGGCAGGGCCATCTGGGCTGTGGACCGATTTAGAAACCGATTCTCCCCGCAGGTTCGGGCAGTGTCTCTGTTTTTACGAGGGTGGGTTATGAACCCAATAACACGCAGGTTTATTGCCATTTCCGTTGCATTGATGACGGGATGCACGCCTGTGCCGCAATCTGAGCCCGCCGCGCGCGCGCTTGCCATGGCAGATACGCTGCCGCCGATGCGCAGCTTTGCGAGTGCCCGCCCGCCGGGTCCAAGCAGGGCCAATGCCACGATTGCCCAAGATTTCCTTGATCTGTCATTCCGCATGGAAAGCGGGCGACCGATCACCGTGATGACGCGCTTTGATGGGCCGATATCGGTCCGCGTGACTGGCGCGGTTCCAAGTAGCCTTGTGCCCGATTTGCGCAGCCTTTTGGGGCGTCTTCGCAGCGAAGCGGGGATCGACATTTTTTTGACCGGCGCGCCCGACGCGTCGATCACCATCGAGGCCGTGCCGCGCGACGAATTGCAACGCGCGGTCCCACGCGCCGCCTGTTTCGTTGTGCCACGCATATCGTCATGGGAAGAATTCAAGGCCGTGCGCCGCACCACGCAGGTCGATTGGACCACGCTGGAACGTCGTGACCGCGCCGCCGTCTTTGTGCCCGCCGATGTCGCTCCACAAGAAGTTCGCGACTGCCTACACGAAGAAATTGCGCAGGCACTTGGCCCGCTGAACGATCTTTATCGCCTGCCCGATAGCGTCTTTAATGATGACAACATCCATGCGGTCCTGACTGGGTTCGATATGCTGGTCTTGCGCGCCTATTACGCAGACGAATTTCACAATGGCATGACCCGCGGCGAAGTGGCCGCGCGCCTTCCGGCTATTCTTGCCCGTTTGAACCCGGCAGGGCAAACTGGCCCCGCCGCGCCGTACAATAACACGACCCGCACTTGGATTGATGCGATGGAAACCGCACTGTCCAGCAGTGCTTCCCCGAATCGACGCCGTCAGGCCGCCCAGGAGGCGATTAACCTTGCCCAAACGTTCCGCTGGGAAGGCGTACGCAATGGATTTGCCCATTATGCCTATGGGCGCTTGCAGGTCGACAACGATCCCGAACTGGCGCTCGCATCTTTCCAGCAGGCGCAAAACGCCTATGGCCGCAGCCAACAAACCCAAATCCATGCCGCACATGTTGCCGTGCAAATCGCCGCTTTTGCTCTCGCGGCCGGCGACGCCCAAAGCGTTCTGCAAATCGTCGACGATGCCATTCCTGTGGCGTCCGCTCATCAGAACGCCGCCCTCCTGGCCACGCTGATGATGTTTCACGCCGAAGCCCTTGAAATGACGGGCCGTTATAGTGAAGCCGAAGCCGTGCGACTGGACAGTCTTGCATGGGCACGCTACGGATTTGGCTCTGATAGCAACGTCAGGGCACGCCAGCGTGAAATCGCAGGGCTGAACCCTACAAAATAAGGCTGAACCTCATGATCTACCCTCTTGTCGGCATTGTCATTGGTGCAGTTTTAGGGGCGATCATGGCGAAGCGGCGCGGCGGCACACGCGCTGACATGGCACAATGGGGCGCGGCCCTTGCGATGATCGGCGGTGTGATTGGCCTGTTCGTGTTGGTGTTTATCGAACGCAGCTACCTGTGACGTAATGTTCCTGCCGTTTTTCGAAAACCTGCGAGACAGCGGCGTTCCGGTCTCCTTGCGCGAATATCTTGGCTTTCTCGAAGGGGTGCGCGCGGGCCTTGTGACCTATGACACAGAGGCGTTCTATTACCTTGCCCGCACGATCATGGTCAAAGACGAGCGTAACATCGACAAGTTCGACCGCGCCTTTGCCACCAGTTTCGCAGGGTTAGAAAGCATCAGCGCCGATCAGGTGCTGGACGCCGTGGATCTCCCGCAAGACTGGCTCGAAAAGCTGGCTGAAAAGCATCTAAGTGCTGAAGAGAAAGCCGAGATCGCAGCACTTGGCGGCTTTGAAAAGCTGATGGAGACCCTGCGCGAACGCCTGAAAGAACAAAAAGGCCGCCATCAGGGGGGCAGTAAATGGGTCGGCACGGCGGGCACGTCGCCGTTCGGGGCCTATGGTTACAACCCCGAAGGCGTGCGCATCGGCCAAGACGAAAGCCGCCATCAGCGCGCCGTCAAAGTCTGGGACAAGCGCGAATTTCGCAATCTGGATGACACCGTTGAACTGGGGACGCGCAACATCAAAGTGGCACTGAAACGGTTGCGCAGCTGGGCGCGCGACGGTGCCCACGACGAGCTTGATCTGGACGGCACAATCCGCGCCACCGCTGAGCACGGCTATCTTGATGTGCAAACCCGCCCCGAGCGGCGCAATGCGGTAAAAGTGTTGTTGTTTTTGGACGTCGGCGGGTCGATGGATCCGCATATCCGCGTGGTCGAAGAATTATTCAGCGCCGCACGGGCTGAATTCAAGCACCTTGAATACTTCTATTTTCACAATTGCCTTTACGAGGGGGTCTGGCGCGACAACAGCCGCCGTTGGAGCGCCAAGATCCCCACATCGGAGGTGTTGCGCACCTATGGCTTTGATTATAAATGCATATTTGTGGGTGACGCCAGTATGTCGCCCTACGAGGTCGCCTATCGCGGCGGCGCGAACGAACACTGGAACGACGAGGCGGGGCAGGTCTGGCTGGAGCGCGCCCGCGATCAGTGGCCACAGCATATGTGGATCAACCCCCTGCCCGAACGCCATTGGCCCTATACCCAATCCATTGCCATGATCCGCGATATTTTCGGTGCCGACCGGATGGTGCCGATGACGCTGGAAGGTATCTCGCGCGGTATGAAGGTGCTGGGACGCTGAAAGTGCTGGCGGCCTGTATTGGCACCGCCCAACCGATCGCCGCGAAATCCGGTACGACGGGGAATTTCAAAGTGCCGCAGGCGGGTAGTGTGACGGTCGGACTCAATAGGCTGGCAGGCGATACGATCGTTGATCACACGCACCACGGTGGCCCCGAACAGGCAGCTTACATCTTTGGCGAGACTGACCGCGTCTGGTGGGCGGATCATCTGGATCACGCGCTTCCTGCGGGGTTCTTTGGTGAAAATCTGTTGATTGACGGGCTGGCCAGCGCCGATCTGGCCCTTGGTGATACGCTGGTGATTGGCGATGTTACGCTGCAAATCACCAGCGCCACGCATTCCCTGCGTCACCTTCGCCGCCCGTACCGGTGATCGCCAAGGCGTAAAGATGTTTCAGGCCGCCGCCCGTCCGGGGGGCTATGCGCGGGTGCTGCAGGGCGGCGATATCGCGCCATAGGACACTGTCGATCACGTAAAGCATGACGGGGATCTCATTGGTATCGTTGAAAACTTCACCGTATTCCTTACGGGCTATTCCAACCCTGAGTTCCTGCGCCGCGTCCTTGGCGTACCTGCCCATTGCGCCCTTCATGCCCTTGCCACGGATCAGTTGCCTGACCACTCTTGACGCCGCGCGCATTTGCGCCGACCGTCGCCCGCATGACCCTACATTTTGACACCCCCGAATTCGCCGCCCGCCAGTCCAGCGCCACCAAGGCCGTGGACGACGCGGGGCTTGATGCCTTGCTGATGTTTGCACCTGAAAGCCATCTTTGGCTGACCGGATACGACACATTCGGCTTTGCTATGTTTCAGGCGATGGTCCTGACGGCGCGCGGCGATATTCACCTGTTGACGCGCATGCCGGACCTGCGCCAAGCCCACTATACATCGACCCTGCCCGATGATCACATCCACATCTGGCCCGAATTCGAAGGCTGCGATCCTGCCCGTGATCTCGCGAAACTGCTAACCGATCTGGGCGTGCGCGGCGCAATAGGCTTTGAAAGCCAAACCGCGGGCCTGACAGATTTCAACGGTCAGCTTTTGCGCGCTGCGATCCCTGAACTGGTTGATGCAAGCGATCTGATTCGCACCCTTCGCCGATCTAAATCCCCCGCCGAAATTGCGATGCACCGCCGTGCCGCCGCCCTGTCGGATGATGCGCTCGACGCAGCCATTGCGACCACCCGCGCCGGCGCATTTGAAGGTGAAATTCTTGCGGCGATGCAGGGTGCAGTTTTTAAGGGCGGGGGCGATTACGCTGGCAACGAATTCATCATCGGATCGGGCGAAGGGGCGCTGCTGTGTCGCTATTACTCCGGTCGCCGCCATCTTGATCCAAACGACCAGCTGACACTTGAATGGTCCGGCGCTTACGCCCGCTATCACGCTGCGATGATGCGCACGATTATCATCGGCCCGCCCAGCGACGCACACAAGCGCATGCATGCCGCCTGTGAAGACGCGATCATCGCCTGCGAGGCTGCAATCATGCCAGGAGCGCCGATGGGTGATGTCTATACCGCCCATGCAAAAGTATTTGATGCCAACGGGTTAAGCCATGCACGCCTGCAAGCCTGCGGTTATGGTATGGGCGCGGTTTATAATCCGATATGGGTGGATTTCCCGATGTTTTACGAAGGGAATCCATTGCTGATGCAAGTCGGACAGGTGTTTTTCCTTCACATGATCCTGATGGATAGTGAAAGCGGTGCTGCCATGACCATTGGCCATTCGGTTTTGGTCACAAACACCGGCTGCGAACGCCTGTCGCGCCACAGCACGGGGCTGCTGCAATGCTAGGACGGCTGCGGTTTCTATGGGCACGTCACCGGCTGGGGCTTATTGCATTTGTGATTGTGCTTGGGGTGCTAGGGTTTTTCGCCTTTCGCACAATCACCAGCACGCTTTACTGGACGGACCCCGTTCACCGCGATCAGACGCTTGAGGGGTGGATGACGCCGCGTTACGTCGCCATGTCCTACGATATCCCACGCGAGGTTGTTGGCCCTGCCCTGTTCTTTGTGGCCGATGCCCCGCCGCGCCGGATATCGCTTGAAAGAATCGCGGTGGAGAATGGCGTCTCGCTGACCGATCTTCAGGCCCGCGTCGATACCGCCGCCGCCCTATGGCGAGCCGAGTTGGACGCGCGTCGCAATGACTGACGCCGTTCTAGCACTGGTCGCGGATTACGGCGTCATCGTCGTGTTTATCGTCACCTTCCTTAGCTGCCTTGCGTTGCCTGTACCGTCGTCATTGCTGATGCTCGCATCGGGTGGATTTGCCGCAACCGGGGATCTGATCCTGAATGCGGTTGCCAGCGCCGCCTTCACCGGCGCGGTTCTGGGCGACAACAGCGGGTATTGGATTGCGCGCAAACTGGGCGATCGCGCAGATGGCTGGTTGCACGCAAATCCAAAACGCGCAGCATTGCATGCCAAAAGCGCAGATTTCCTTGAACGTCGCGGTGGCCCTAGCATCTTTTTCTCATGCTGGCTTGTGGCCCCGCTTGGACCTTACATGAACTACGTCTGCGGATTGTCACGCTATTCTTGGTTTCGATTTGCCATTTGGGGCATGGCTGGTGAAATCGTATGGGTCAGTCTCTATGTCGGGCTGGGCTATGGCTTTGCCGATAATGTTTCTGCCCTCGCCAGCCTGTTGGGCAATGTCAGCGGATTGATCACAGCATTTGTCGCTGTCTTGGCGATTGGCTGGTGGTTGCTGCGCGTGAGCCGGAAATCTGCCGACACTTAGCGCCTTGCCTGTTGCGGGTCGGCGCCCCATATCTAGGTCATGTTGAAATTCACCCCTATCCTTTTAGCTGTCCTTTATGGCCTTGCGATGTATCGATTTTCCGTCTGGCGCACCGCGCGCGAGTTGGACAGCAAGTCAACTGAACTGGCCGATCCTGCGCTAAAAAAGCTGATGGACCAGATGGCGGCAGCGCTTGGTCTGGTGCGCATCAAAGTGCATATCTACGAGATTGAGCCGGTCAACGGGCTGGCGGCACCTGACGGGCGCATTTTCATCACACGGGGATTTTTCGACAAATACCGCGCGGGCGATGTTACGGGCGAGGAAATGGCCAGCGTGATCGCCCACGAATTGGGCCATGTGGCGCTGGGGCACGCGCGCCGCCGAATGATTGATTTTTCCGGTCAAAACGCCATGCGCACTGCACTGATGATGGTGATTGGGCGCTTCGTGCCATTTGTCGGGCCGTTCATCGCCAACGGGCTGATGACTCTACTTGCCGCGCGCATTTCGCGCAAGGATGAGTACGAGGCCGATGCCTATGCCAGCGCCCTGTTGGTTAAATCCGGCATCGGAACGTCGCCGCAGAAGTCATTATTTCACAAGCTAGAAACCCTGACAGGTGCACGCGGGGCCAAACAGGCGGCGTGGTTGATGAGCCATCCGAAAACCGCCGAACGGATCGCCGCAATCGAGGCAAACGAGGCCAAGTGGGTTAAGCCGTAAGTGCCTTGCCAAAACGCGGCAAGCGCGCTTTTTTCATCAAGGCACGCATGGTCCAGTCAGCGCCCGATAGGCGCCGCGCCTCGACCAGCACAGTGTCAGCAACAGGTGTGACTAGATCGGGACGATCTTCCAGAAAATCACGCAGGAAACCGTCAGGGTCACAGCGGGTTAGACCTTCTTCTTCAAGTATATTTCGCGGGAAATCTTTGGCGTTCATGGTCAGAATGCTATCACAAGACCCGTTGATCGCCGCCGCCAAAACATGAATATCCGACCCGTCAGGCAGCCACAAACGTCCCTCCAGTCCCCGGTGCTTTGGAACAACTGCATCTTTGAAGCGACTGGAAATCAACGATATTTCACCGCGCGCAATGGTTTCGCCATTGGGGCCAATCTTGCGCGCAGCACGGGCCCATTCTTCCAAAATGCGGTCCGACCAGCGGGCTTGAAACAGCCCCGTTGCCGCCACGCCCAAGATTACCTCGCGCATGACCGTCGGATAGAGCACGCATGCGTCGATCATCACCCTCACAGGCGACCCCTCATAATCTGAATGTCAACGCCTTGAGGTAGCCACTTTCGGCCAGTTGCGGCACCAGCGGATGATCAGGCCCAGCCGAGCCCGTGTGGATGATCTGCCCGCGGCGACCACCACGGCCAATCCCGCGCGCGGATGAATTACGGAATTTGTTCAGATCCGCGGCGTGCGAACACGAGCACAACATCAGATAGCCGCCGTCAGACACCAAGGGTGCCGCCAAACGGGCCACACGTTCATAAGCGCGCAATCCGGCTTCGAGCGAATTTTTCGAGGGCGCAAAAGCAGGCGGATCACAGATGACAATGTCAAACTGCGCGCCCTCTTCGCCCAATTGGGTCAGCACATCAAAGGCATCGCCTTGGCGCGTTTCAAATTTGTCAGCCACCCCGGATGCGACGGCACCAGCCTGTGCCAATTCCAACGCAGGCGCGGACCCGTCAACGGCCAGCGCAGACGCAGCACCATTCGCCAAAGCCGCCAGCGAAAAGCCGCCCACATGAGAAAACATATCCAGCACCCGCGAACCGCGCGACAAAGACGCCACAAAAGCATGGTTGGGGCGTTGATCAAAGAACAGTCCTGTTTTCTGCCCGCCCATGACGTCGGCCATATAAGTAGCGCCATTCATCGGCACAGGGATCGCCGCAGTCGGGGCACTGCCCAGCAACACGGTTGTTTCCTCGGTCAGCCCTTCAAGAGAGCGCGCGCGGCCGGTGCCGTTCTTGATAATTGTCGTCACACCCGTGACTTTCGCTAATGCGGCGGCCAGCGGTCCAATCAGCACTTCGGCCCATGCCGCATTGGGCTGCACCACGGCCGTGTCACCAAAGCGGTCAATCACAACGCCGGGCAACCCGTCTGATTCCGCATGAACAAGGCGATAGAACGGCGCGTCATACAGACGTTCGCGATGGGCTAAAGCGCGCGTCAATTTCTCTTCGAACCACGCCTGATCAATCACCGCTTCGGGGTTTTGATCGAGCATGCGAAAGATAATCCGCGATGCGGGATTGACCGCGACAACGCCCATGGGGCGCCGCTCGGCATCTTCCAGCACGGTGACGGTCCCGCCATCCATGCCTTTGGTGCGGCGATCAAGCACGACTTCGTTTGCATAAACCCAAGGAAAGCCATGACGCACAGCGCGTGCGTTGGCTTTGGCAAGGAGGCGGACAGGCGGAAAGGAGGGATGTGTCATGCAGCCCTCCTACCCTGTTCGTTTGATCTATGAAAGAGGGCTTAACTGTTGCCAGCTTCCTCGGGGAACTCCCCCACGGGGCCCGACAACAGATCAGTGAATACCTGCGTCAGATGTGCCGTGATGCGTACCTTCTGGCTTTGGCCCGTCTGGTCAGCGTGAACCGCAGCGCGGCCGCCCAATGCAGCCAGATCGGTGTGCACTTCTTGTGGGCCTTCGATCATCGCACCCGTTTCTGCGTCAAGGATCGCGAAGTCGAATTTAATAGAATGCGTCGCGCCCACAGAATAGCGTGTGCGTTCGGTCAGAGAATGAAACCGGCGCAGCGTAACCTCTACGATCACGGCAGTATCGCCAGTCAGATCAGCAGAGGCCGCGGCAATCGAGCTATGGAAGATCGCAGCGATCTGTTCGCGTCGATTGCCAAATGGGTCACCCCGCCACACGATGTCGGCGATTGGATAAAAGCTGTTTGCCTCCGAAATACGCATGTCGGTGGGAACCAAGAAGCGCACTTCCTGCACGGAATAGCGGCGTTGCTCCTGCACCATCACGCTGGAAAGTTGCGGCGTATCAAGCGGCGCATTCCGCGATACCGTTTCCATATCCGCGCATCCTGCAACACCAAGTGCCAGTGCGCCAAAAATCATCAGCTTGAACATTTTCATTTTGTTTACCTCCGGGCATCGAGCCCTAGTGCGGTTTGTACTCAATAGATTGCCGTTAACCTCGTCTTAGAATCCGGCAAGAATGGGACACAACCGCGACGCTTTCAGGGTTTTGGCAGGGCTTTGTTATGTAATCCTCAACCAGCAACCGAGAAAAACGCACATTGTTAGCGCTAACTTTTCATGCTAAGGGCATCACAACATACAAATCCTTCGCGACCACAGAAAGATCACCATGGCCATTCATCCAGCTGTCAAAGCCGTCACCGACCGCATCATCGCGCGCAGCGCAGGGCCGCGCGCCACATACCTTGATCGCATGGCGGCAGCCGCTGCCGAAGGGCCGCGCCGCTCGCATATGACCTGTGGCAATCAGGCACACGCCTATGCCGCTATGGGGAAAGACAAAGACACACTGGTGGGTGATAGCGCGCCCAACCTTGGGATCATCACCGCCTATAACGACATGCTGTCCGCCCATCAGCCATTCGAAAAATACCCCGACATCATTCGCGACGCAGCCCGCGCCGCTGGGGCCACGGCCCAAGTCGCAGGCGGTGTGCCTGCCATGTGTGATGGTGTCACGCAAGGTCAGACCGGCATGGAGCTGTCGCTGTTTTCACGTGACGTGATTGCACTGGCTGCGGCCGTTGGCTTGTCCCACAACGTGTTTGACGCCGCCGCCTACCTTGGGGTCTGCGACAAGATCGTGCCCGGGTTGGTGATTGCCGCCGCGACGTTCGGCTATATCCCGTCGGTGTTCATGCCCGCCGGACCGATGGTCAGCGGCTTGCCCAACGATGAAAAAGCCAAAGTGCGGCAACAATTCGCCACCGGCGAAGTGGGCCGCGAAGACCTGATGAAAGCCGAAATGGCGAGCTATCACGGGCCGGGGACCTGCACATTTTACGGCACTGCCAATTCCAACCAGATGCTGATGGAGTTCATGGGACTGCACCTGCCCGGCGCGTCCTTTGTCAATCCGGGCACCGACATGCGCGAGGCTTTGACCCGCGCCGCCGCGGTCCGTGCTCTGGAAATCACAGCATTGGGCGACAATTACACCCCTGTCAGCAAAATCCTCGGCGAAAAAACATTTGTAAACGGCATTGTCGGGCTGATGGCCACGGGTGGGTCGACCAATCTGGTGCTGCACCTGCCCGCGATGGCCAAAGCGGCTGGTGTGATCCTTGATCTACAAGACTTTGCCGATCTATCGGCGGTGACGCCGCTGATGGCCAAAGTCTATCCAAACGGGTTGGCCGACGTGAACCATTTCCACGCGGCTGGCGGGCTGGCCTATATGATTGGTGAACTACTAAATGCGGGCCTGCTGCACGATGATGTACGCACGGTGGCGGGCGACGGGTTATCGCTTTACACCCAAGAACCTGTGCTGAAAGACGGCAAAGTCATCTATCGCGCTGGCACAAGCGGCACCCTGAACAACAAGATTCTGCGCCCCGTCAGTGATCCGTTCCAGCCTATGGGTGGTCTTGTGCAGCTCTCGGGTAACCTTGGTCGTGGCGTGATCAAAGTCAGTGCCGTTGCACCCGAACGCCACATCGTTGAGGCAAAAGCGCGCATTTTCCACACCCAAGAAGCCGCCAAAGAGGCGTTCAGAGCCGGTGAATTCACCCAGGACACGATCATTGTTGTGCGTTTTCAGGGGCCGAAATCCAACGGAATGCCCGAACTGCACAGCCTGACACCTATGCTGGCCGTGATGCAAGATCGCGGGCTCAAGGTGGCGCTGGTAACCGACGGGCGCATGTCCGGTGCATCCGGCAAGGTGCCTGCGGCGATCCACGTCTGCCCCGAAGCCGCCGACGGTGGCCCGCTCTCGCTGCTACGCGATGGCGATCTGATCCGCCTTGATGCGACCAAAGGCACGCTCGAAACGCTTGCAGACCTTACTAACCGCACGCCCACTGCTGCCGACCTGACAGGCAACGGTAACGGTGTGGGCCGTGAATTGTTTGAAATGTTTCGCAAAAACGTTGGCCTCTCGGCCGATGGCGCAGGCTGTGTAATCTAGCTTTTTCTATGAAAATAACTTCCGCCGGAGGCCAAGACCCGCCAAACGCGCAACATCAGGACCAAACCGATGACCCCGCAACACGCTTCTGAACTGACCCTACAAACCTGTAATCTCGCGCCGGTGATCCCTGTGCTGGTGGTTGATGATGCCGATATTGCCGCTGATCTGGCGCGCGCTTTGATCGCAGGCGGATTGCCCGCCCTTGAGGTCACGCTCCGCACGCCCGCCGCATTAGACGTGATCCGCGAAATGGCAAGGATTGCCGGTGGCGTAGTTGGCGCGGGCACATTGCTGACCCCTGCCGACGTCGAAGCGGCCAAGGCCGCAGGTGCCACATTCGGCGTGGCACCAGGTGCCACAGACCGCCTGCTTGATGCCTGCGAAGCGAATGATCTACCACTTTTGCCCGGTGCTGCCACCGCAACCGAAGCTATGCGCCTGCTCGAGCGCGGCTACACCGTGCAAAAATTCTTTCCCGCCGAAGCAAATGGAGGTGCCCCTGCCCTCAAGGCGATCGGTGCGCCAATCCCGCAGGTGAAATTCTGCCCCACGGGCGGCGTCAGCCTAAAGAACGCCAATGCCTACCTGTCGCTGACCAACACGCTTTGCGTCGGTGGATCATGGGTCGCACCTGCCGATCTGGTCGCCGCGCGTGATTGGGCAGGCATCACCGCGTTGGCTGTCGAAGCGGCGGCATTGCCGCGTTAATAAGGCACCCTTGCGCGACGCCCGCCGCGACGTTTGGGCGGATCACTGGCCTCAAGTCCCGCTTTCAGCGTTTGCGTCATCGGGTGATCTGCCGGTTCATCCGCATATCGGGCCAATAGTGCGACGATCCCGTCCTTGGGATCGTCCGCATAGCTTAGCGCCCAATCCAAAAAGATCGAGCGGCACTCGGGCGCAGAAATACCTTCGATGCGGTATGCCTCGCGGATCAATCCCTTAGCGTCCAATGGGTCACGCGCCATCATCATCACCCTTTTATCCCAACAGTCGCGCGATGATCGTGCCTGCCGTGTTAGCAGCCTCGGCCATCGCTGCGGCCAATGCATCAGTCGTTTCCATATCGGTCTCGCGCAAGATAAAACGCACCCCGCCCTCGCCCAGTTCCGCGGGATCAAGCGCGCCACCTGTCAACAGTCGCGCCGCCACCTGTAAGCGCCAGAAAAGCCCGTAAGCCGTTGTCAATGCAGCACCATCCGCGTCGCTTAACCAGCCAGAGACGACACCGGAGCGAATATGCCCATCAAATGTCGTGGCCGACCCGCCAGCCCGCAGACAGGCGGTCTGTGCGAGCAGTTCAATATCTTGCAAGCGGCCCGCGCCGATCTTGGCATCCCACCGCCCTTGGGGTGGTTTGGCTGCGGCGATCCGGTCTCGCATTTCGGACACGTCTTGCAGCACATTTTCACCCGATGCCTTATCGGCCAAAACCGCACAGCGGGTGCTTTCGATATCCGCGCGCAGACCTTCATCACCCGCGATGCTGTGCGCGCGCGTCAGCGCAAGGTGTTCCCAGGTCCAGGCCTCGGTACGTTGATAGGCCTCGAAGGCGGTCAGCGCCGTGGCGACGGGCCCCGCGCGTCCGGACGGGCGCAACCGCATATCGACCTCGTAGAGGCGCCCTTCGGGCATTTGCGCACTTAATGCTGTGACAAGCGCCTGCGTCAACCGAGCAAAATATGTGCGCGTCGGTAGCGGCCTGGGGCCATGCGAGTCGTCCACCCCCTGAGGGTCGTAGATCACGATCAAATCAAGGTCAGACATCGCGTTCAACCGGCCTGCCCCCAGTGACCCCATGGCAAGAACCGCCGCGCCGCGCCCCGGCGCTGGCCCGTGTTTAAGGGCAAACTGATCCGTCACATGCGGCCACAACACCACCACAACCGCCTGTGCAAGTTGGGCGTATTGTTCCCCGGCTGTTACACCGTCGATCAAGCCCTGCAAGTGATGCACGCCGACGCGGAAATTCCATTCCTTGTTCCAGCGGCGCGCCATATCAAGACGGCCTTCATAATCGGCAACACCGTCCAAGGCTTCCATCAGACTCGCCTGAAGGTCGTCGGGATCAGGCCAAGGCGCAAAAAAACCACCGCCAATCACCGCATCGAAAACGCCCGCATTACGCGACAGGTATTGCGCCAGAGCAGGTGCCGTCGCGGCAATATCAACGATGAGTTTGGTCAGTTGCGGGTTTGACTCGAATAGGGAAAACAACTGCACACCCGCAGGCAGCCCTGCAAGAAAACCGTCAAATTGCAGCAGCGCCTCGTCCGGCTTGGCCGCATCTTGCAGTCGGGACAGGATTTCAGGGCGCAAGCGATGGAATATCTGCGCGGCGCGATCAGACCGCAGCGCCGGATAGGTCAGCCATCGCGCGGTGATATCCTTGCCGAAATTATCAACCGGCGCGGCCGCAACGGCATCAGGTGCGAAAAACCCTTCGGTCAGGCTGTGCACCTCTTCGAGGCGATCACGCAGATCACGCTCCAGATCCGCGCGCGCCACGCCCATAAAGGCCGCCAGACGGTCAAACCCTTCGCCGCTTGACGGCAGATCGTGGGTCTGGGCATCGTTGATCATCTGTAAACGATGTTCTACTTCGCGATGGCTGCGGTAGTGAGTCTTAAGGGTCTGCGCCCCGTCATCAGGCACCCAGTTCGCCGCGACCAGCGCGTCAAGCCCGTCACAGGTGCTACGCGCGCGCAACGACGGATCACGCCCGCCTGCAATCAACTGGCGGGTCTGGGTGAAAAATTCGATCTCGCGTATGCCGCCGCGCCCCAACTTGATGTTGTGACCGGGCAACGACAGCTTGCCACCCAGCCCTTTGTGATCGCGAATGCGCAGGCGCATGTCATGGGCATCTTGGATCGCAGCGAAATCCAGATGTTTGCGCCACACGAACGGCGTCAGCGTCCTCAAGAACCCCTCGCCCGCTTTGATGTCACCGGCACTGGCGCGTGCCTTAATATAGGCGGCACGTTCCCATGTGCGCCCGACGCTCTCGTAATAACGTTCGGCGGTTTCCATCGACAGGCACACCGGCGTCACACTGGCATCTGGGCGCAGGCGCAGATCGGTGCGAAAGACGTATCCCCCCGCCCCAAGATCAGACAGGATCGACGTCATTTTGCGGGTCACACGGATGAACGCTGCGCGGGCATCGTGGTAGTCATCAGGGGCAAAGCGCGTCTCATCAAACAAGCAAATCAAGTCGATATCTGACGAATAATTCAGCTCGTAAGCGCCCTGCTTGCCCATTGAAAGCGCGACCATGCCGCCCGAAGTTTGTGCGTCCGTTTCATCCATCCTCGGTAGCTTGCCGCGGGCAATTTCAGCGGCCACAAGGCGGCGGATGCAGGTATCAACTGCGCCATCGGCCAGATCGGTTATGGCTTTGGTGACAGTTTCCAGCGGCCAGACGCCGCCCAGATCAGCCAATGCCACTAGCAGCGCCATGCGGCGTTTTGCGGTGCGTAACCCCTGATTAAGGTCGGCAAGCGGCATCGCGGCGACGTCGACCAGAATGGCATCGCGGGCCACTTCGGGGCTGTCGATGTTTTCAGTCAGCCAATCGCCATCGGTGCGCATCAGGTCTAGCAAATAGGGGCTGCACCCCGCCGCACCAGCGATCAATTCGTGCAGGCCCGCGTCGATATCTGGCAAATGCGCAAGCCCGTCCGCCCCGCGATCAGGATCAAAGGAGCGCGGCGCGCGTGTCATGCGGGATGCAAATGTCATGGGTGCACAATGGATTCGCGCGCGAGGCTGGTCAATCGCACAAACGCTTGGCAGGGTAGAGGAAAGCGAGGTGCATGGTGAGTAGCAATTTGAAACGACCCGTACGGGCCTCGGCCAAGGCTGGATTGAACGTCACACCACAGATTCAGGCTAAGCCAAAATGAGTAAGCTGAAACCGTTCTTCTTTCGCCTGATTGGATATGACCCTCAACGATTCAAACTTCAAATGAGGTTGTTTAGGGCGTTTTTTATTTTCGGGACACTTTTCATTATCGTGGTGCTTGGGATCTTCTTAGTCAGGGTGTTGCTAGGTTTCCCAATAGTATTTGAGCCGTATTGAAATTAGCACCTTAGGTCAGCCCACTCCTCGTTCGCCTAGTCATCGGACACTGATCAAAGTTACGCTCTCAGAAATAATGTA
>CALAGN010000011.1 GCA_937891785.1 uncultured Octadecabacter sp. | reverse complement strand
GCCGACGGCACGATCTACGAGGGCGAATTCCTGAACGGTCAGCGCAACGGGCGCGGGCAGATCATAATGCCCGACGGCTTCATCTACGAAGGCCAATGGCAGCGCGGTGAAATCAGCGGCATCGGCGTGGCGACCTATTCCAACGGCGACACCTACGAGGGCATGTTTCGCGCGGGCCGCCGCGAAGGTGACGGCACAATGCGCTATGCTTCGGGCGAAACCGCCACAGGTGCATGGCAAGACGGCGCACTTGTGACCCAAGGTACCGCAAGCCCTGCAACGCAAGACGTCACTGGCGAAGACGGCGCGGCTGGCAGCCAATAACTTAGCCTCACCACGTCACGCGCTGACCTGCATAATCAAAGAATCCGCCGCTGTGGGCAGGTGTTAACCCAATCATGACGTTCACCAAATTGCGCGCTGCCAAGTCTGGCATCACTGTTGCATGTCGCCCAGCATAGTCAGCACTAAACGAGGTCGCCACGGTGCCCGGATGCAAGGCCACGCAAACAGATTTCTTGTGCGAGCGCCTCAATTCAATCGCCGCGCCGTGCACGATCTGGTTGAGCGCCGCCTTTGACGCACGATAAGAATGCCAGCCGCCAATCTGGTTATCCCCGATCGAGCCGACCCGCGCAGACAACACCCCGACAACGCAGGCGCGATCCTTTGGCAGCAATCGCCCAAGTTGCGCCAGAACCAAAGCCGGCCCGATTGCATTCACTGCCATGACATGCGCCATCGCATCCGCCTCCACTGCGGCCAAAGACTTTTCCGGTGCGCCACCCTCGGGCGCCAAGACCCCTACAGCAATGAAGACAAAATCAAACGGACCAACCAGTCCACTCATGAGCCGCGCAACTGATGCCGGATCGGTCACATCCAAGCCGTCTTCACGGCGCGACAACCCCGTCACGATGGCCCCACGCTCCGCCAACTCTTGCGCCACAGCCGTGCCAATCCCGCCCGAAGCGCCAATGATCAATGCTTTTTCCATAGCAACAGACCTAGCCCCCATAAAACCACCGTCCAGCTTCTTCTGTTCCAAAATACTCCGGGGGTGTGGGGGCTGGGCCCAGCTGATCAGGGGAATTGGCCGCAGGCCAAGGGGGCCGCGCCACAAAACCCCATAATCGAATGCAGTTTTTCAAAACTGCCCCTTTTCAAACCGAACCCTGAATGTATAGTCCGCACCATGGATACGCGCCAACATACCCCTCTGATCTCACCGCAAGGGCTATCTTTGCGCGCGCTACTACTCCTTAGCCGCCTCTGAGCGTGCCTGTCGGCGCGACCGCTCAGAGGTGAACCGCGCCATTCCAGACAGCTAAGGACCAAAGGATTAATCAAATGACAAACTACAAGAACCGCGTGTTGATTTTCGACACAACTTTGCGTGACGGCGAGCAATCCCCCGGCGCAACGATGACACATGCTGAAAAGCTCGAAATCGCCGAAATGCTGGACGACATGGGCGTCGATATCATCGAAGCTGGTTTTCCAATCGCCTCCGAAGGCGACTTCAAAGCCGTCTCCGAGATTTCCGAGCGCACGAAGACTGCCAGCATCTGCGGCCTTGCCCGCGCCAACGTACGCGACATTGATCGCTGCTGGGAGGCGATCCGCCATGCCGCTAATCCGCGCATCCACACCTTCATCGGCACCTCGCCGCTGCACCGTGACATGCACTCCTTGACCCAAGACGCGATGGCCGAGCGTATCCACGAAGCCGTCACCCACGCCCGCAACCTGTCAGACAACGTTCAGTGGTCATCGATGGATGCCACGCGTACCGAATGGGATTATCTGAAACGCACGGTGGAAATCGCCATTAAGGCGGGGGCGTCCACGATCAACATTCCCGATACCGTCGGCTATACCGCGCCGATGGAATCCTCCGATCTGATCGCGCGTTTGATCGCCGACGTGGACGGTGCCAAAAACGTTGTTTTTGCCACCCATTGCCACAACGATCTGGGCATGGCCACAGCCAACAGCCTTGCCGCCGTGATCGGCGGCGCGCGCCAAATTGAATGCACAATCAACGGATTGGGCGAACGTGCGGGCAATACCGCATTGGAAGAAGTCGTCATGGCCTTGCGCGTGCGCCACGACATCATGCCGTGGGATACCCGCATTGATACCACCAAGATCATGAACATTTCGCGTCGCGTTGCTGCCGTGTCCGGCTTTCCGGTGCAGTTCAATAAGGCCATCGTCGGCAAGAACGCCTTTGCCCATGAAAGCGGCATCCACCAAGACGGCATGCTGAAAAATCGCGAGACATTCGAAGTGATGCGTCCCGAAGATGTGGGCCTGTCGGGCACGTCTCTGCCGATGGGCAAACACTCGGGTCGGGCCGCCTTGCGCGCGAAACTGGCCGCGCTGGGGATCGAACTGGCTGACAACCAGCTCAACGATGTGTTTGTGCGCTTTAAAGATCTCGCAGATCGCAAAAAGGAAGTGTTTGACGACGATCTGTTGGCGCTGGTTCACCAGAACGACGCAGAAGACGACAGGTTGCGCCTGAAATCACTGGCCGTGGTCTGCGGCACAACCGGCCCGCAAAAAGCTGATATGGTGCTTGAAATTGATGGCAAGGACGCCAGCGTCTCGGCCACCGGTGATGGGCCCGTCGATGCGACATTTAACGCAGTCAAAGCGCTATTCCCGCACGACGCCCGCTTACAGCTTTATCAGGTGCATGCGGTGACCGAAGGGACCGATGCGCAGGCCACTGTGTCTGTACGCATGGAA
Source organism: uncultured Octadecabacter sp. (assembly GCA_937891785.1). Lineage (GTDB taxonomy): Bacteria > Pseudomonadota > Alphaproteobacteria > Rhodobacterales > Rhodobacteraceae > SW4. Next base: position 14,318 of record CALAGN010000011.1, on the reverse strand, counting down.
GAAGACGGGCGCATTGCCACGGGTCAGTCGGCGGATACCGACACAGTTGTGGCCTCGGCCAAGGCCTATATTAACGCGCTGAACCGCCTGCTTGTACGGCGCGAAAGATCCGCGCCAGGGTCCGATATTAAGGAAGTCAGCTACAAAGACGCAGGCGAATAACAAATACGGCGGCGGGTCGCATTGACCCGCCGCTAACCACTGGCAAGATCACGCCAACGTGCCCGCCAAGCCCCCTTTCCTCCGTGCATCACCACGCCTATAAGTCGTGAGGCCTACCTCCATAGGGGAGTCGTGGGCATTGAATCATTGGGAACAAACAAATGTTTGGTTTACGCAGCTTGTTTTCGTCTGACATGGCGATTGACCTCGGCACTGCGAACACGCTCGTTTATGTGCGCGGCAAGGGCATTGTTCTGTCAGAACCTTCTGTTGTCGCTTACCACTTCAAGGACGGCGTCAAAAAGGTGCTGGCCGTGGGAGAAGATGCGAAATTGATGCTCGGTCGCACGCCGGGATCCATTCAGGCCATTCGCCCGATGCGCGAAGGCGTGATCGCCGACTTTGATACCGCCGAAGAAATGATTAAACACTTCATCCGCAAGGTTCACAAACGCACGACATTCTCGAAGCCCAAGATCATCGTTTGCGTGCCCCACGGCGCGACCCCGGTTGAAAAACGCGCCATTCGCCAGTCGGTTCTGTCTGCTGGTGCGCGCCGCGCGGGCCTGATCGCCGAACCGATTGCAGCTGCGATTGGTGCGGGCATGCCGATCACCGATCCGACCGGCAACATGGTCGTCGATATCGGTGGCGGTACAACCGAAGTTGCCGTGCTTTCGCTGGGTGATATCGTCTACGCGCGCTCCGTGCGTGTAGGTGGTGACCGCATGGACGAGGCGATTATTTCCTATCTGCGCCGCCAGCATAACCTGCTGATCGGTGAAAGCACCGCCGAGCGGATCAAGACATCTATCGGCACCGCCCGCATGCCTGATGACGGGCGCGGCAAGTCGATGATGATCCGCGGCCGTGATCTGTTGAACGGCGTGCCCAAAGAAACCGAGATCAGCCAAGCACAGGTCGCCGAAGCATTGGCCGAACCCGTGCAGCAAATCTGCGAGGCGGTGATGACGGCGCTTGAAGCAACCCCGCCCGATCTGGCGGCTGACATTGTCGATCGCGGCGTGATGTTAACAGGCGGTGGGGCGCTTCTGGGAGAGCTTGATCTGGCCCTGCGCGAACAGACCGGCCTTGCGGTTTCGGTCGCCGACGAGTCACTTAATTGTGTGGCACTCGGCACTGGCAAGGCGCTGGAGTATGAAAAAGAACTCCGTCATGTCATAGATTACGACAGTTAATCTAATACGAGGGGGGTAAGCCACCCTTGGCTCGCGACAGAACCAATACCGAAGACTACATCAACCCCGTCCGCAGGCTGCTGGTCGGGGTTTTGGTGCTGTCCATGTTCGGGGTATTTTTGATTTGGCGGATCGACAGCCCACGCGTGGAACGGTTCCGCACGGCCGTGATCGACCGCGTTGTGCCGTCTTTTGATTGGGCGATGGTGCCGGTTACCGGTGCCGCTAATCTAGTCGCTGACTTTCAAAGTTATCGACGCATAGCCGAGCAAAACCGCGACCTTCGCCGTGAATTGCAACAAATGCGTGCATGGCGCGAGGCGGCCCTGCAACTTGAACAGGAAAACGCCAAGCTGCGGGATTTTAACAACGTCCGCCTTGATCCGCAGATGACCCATGTAACCGGCGTCGTGCTGGCCGACAGTGGCTCTCCGTTTCGCCAATCTATCCTGCTGAATGTGGGGGAGCGCGATGGCATTCTTGACGGGTGGCCGACTATGGATGGGATCGGCCTTGTGGGGCGCATCAGCGGCGTTGGTAAAAATACGAGCCGCGTGATCTTGCTAACGGATACATCGAGCCGGATTCCGGTGACGATCCAGCCTTCGGGCCAGCGCGCGGTTCTTGTTGGTGACAACACGATCAACCCACCGATCGAATTCCTCGAAACGCCCGATGCCGTGCGCCCTGGTGATCGTGTCGTCAGTTCAGGCGATGGCGGGTTGTTCCCAGCAGATTTGCTCGTGGGGCGCGTGGCGCTTGGCAATGACCGCCGCTTGCGTGTGCGCCTGTCAGCCGACTACGAGCGGCTGGATTTCCTGCGCGTGCTGCGCAGTCAGCAAGCCGAGCGTATCAGCGACACCGGCGCGCTGATCGCGCCGATCGTGCCGCCAGTATTGCCCGTTGTCCAAGACCCTCCCGAAGCTGAAGTCGCCGCCGAGGCCGCCGATGGTTGAGTCCCCGACAACGCAGGTTTGGATTGGTCGTGCGCTTTTTGTGGGGCTGACATTTGCGATTATTTTCGTGCGGCTTTTGCCGCTGGAAACCTTGCCCCGTAGTTTCGGTTTTCCCGACGCGATGATTTGCCTTACGCTCACATGGACTGTGCGCAGACCAGACTATGTCCCGGCGCTGCTGATCGCGGCGTTGTTCTTGCTTGCCGACATGCTGTTTCAGCGGCCACCGGGACTTTGGACAGCACTTGTGCTCGTTTTGACCGAAACGCTGCGCGCCCGTTCTTTGGGGCTCCGCAGCATGCATTTTACAGTCGAATGGGCCACCGTCGCTGCAGGGCTTGTGGTAATTACGCTGGTCTATTCTGCATCCCTTGCGGTGGTGATGGTGGCGCGCCCTCCATTAAGCTTGGCACTGACGCAAATGGTTATAACAATCCTATTTTATCCTATTGTTGTTGGCCTGTCGCATGTCATTTTTGGAGTCAGTAGGCCGCCCGCAGGTGCCGTTGATCCACACGGGCATCGCCTATGAAACGCGCGCCAAAAGACACCGCAGCCAGCGCCCGAAAAATCAACCGTCGCGCCCTTGTTCTTGGGGCAGCGCAAGTTGGAATCGTCGGTGCACTTGGACTGCGGATGCGGTCAATGCAGATCGAACAAGCAGATCAATATCGCCTTTTGGCAGATGAAAACCGGATCAATATTCACCTGCTGCCGCCGCCCCGCGGGTTGATTTTTGACACCAATGGTATCCCGCTGGGCAGCAACGAGCAAAACTATCGCATCGTTATGGTCCGCGAGGATGCAGGTAACGTCGAGGATGTCCTTGCCCGCCTGTCGCGCCTTGTCCCACTGACCCCCGAAGCGATTGAAAAAGCTTTGGAGGAACTTTCGCGTTCGGCGTTTGTGCCGGTGACCATCGCGGATCGCCTCACTTGGGAGGACGTCGCGCGCGTTGCCGTCAACGCCCCTGCTTTGCCCGGAGTCATAGCCGAAGTGGGTCTGTCGCGTAGTTACCCTATGAAAGAGGACATGGCGCATGTTGTCGGCTATGTCGGCCCCGTTAGCGACTATGATCTTGGCCGGATCGACGACAATGACCCTTTGCTTCGGATTCCACGCTTTCAGATCGGGAAGACCGGCGTCGAGAATAAGATGGAGCGCTCTTTGCGTGGCTCTGCAGGCAGTCGCCGCATCGAGGTGAACGCCGTGGGTCGCGTAATGCGTGAACTTGACCGCCAAGAGGGTGAAGCCGGAGCGAACCTGCAACTGAGCGTCGATGCGCGCCTTCAGAACTACCTGCAGGTCCGCCTAAACGGTGAAAGCGCCTCGGCTGTCGTGATTGATCTGGACAATGGTGATCTGCGCGCCATTGGCTCGGCCCCGACGTTTGACCCCAATAAATTTGTGCGCGGAATTTCTGTCGCCGATTGGCGCGGGTTGAATGAAGACAAATACCTTCCGTTGTCGGCCAAGGCCGTGCAGGGTGCCTACCCTCCCGGCTCAACTTTCAAGATGGTTACGGCTCTTGCCGCGCTGGAAAACGGTGACATTGACCCCGAAGAGACTGTCTCGTGTCGCGGCCATCTGGACGTGTCCGATGTGCGATTCCACTGCTGGAAGAGAGGCGGGCACGGTAACATCAACCTGCACGAAAGTCTCAAGCAAAGCTGCGATGTTTATTACTATGACCTCGGCCAGCGCGTTGGCATCGACAAGATCGCTGAAATGGCGCGCAAGCTGGGCATAGGCGTGAAACACGACGTGCCGCTTTCGGCAGTCTCAAGCGGACTCGCGCCAGACAAAGCTTGGAAAGCCGAAGTGCGCGGCGAAGAATGGCGCATCGGTGACTCGGTCAACGCGTCGATCGGGCAAGGTTATGTGCTGGCATCACCACTGCAACTGGCGATTATGACCGCACGCATTGCAACGGGGCGCTCTGTAACGCCGCGCCTCGTACGCGCGATTGACGGGGTAGAACAACCTTCGGGTGCTGGCGAACCGCTGGGCGTGAACGAAAACTACCTGCGACGTGTGCGCCAGGCGATGTATGCCGTATCCAACCACAACCGTGGCACCGCATTTAGTACCAGAATTGTCGAAGATGATCTGCGCATGGCGGGCAAGACCGGCACAAGTCAGGTGCGCCGGATCGCTGCCGCCGAACGCGCCGCAGGCGTAACGCGCAACGAAGACCTTCCCTGGGAACGCCGCGACCACGCCTTGTTCGTGAGCTTTGCGCCCTTTGATAACCCGAAATACGCAGTGGCCGTGGTGGTCGAACACGGTGGTGGCGGGTCCGTTGCTGCCGCTCCGATCGCACGCGACATCATGTTGCAGGCGCTCTACGATGGCACGCCGCCGCTGTCGGCCTACCCATCCGGGGACCAAGCACGCATCGCCGAGCAGCAAAATCGTCTTGAGCTGCGCGAGATCGTCGCGCCACCGTCAAGTGATCGGGCCTAACGCATGAGTTACCTAGAGTATCAGGCCAAATATATACCCAGCGGCTTTCGCAAACTACTGCACCTGAACTGGGCGATCGTCATCCTGCTTTCAGCTGTGGCCGCGACGGGATTCTTGATGCTTTATTCCGTGGCGGGCGGGTCGATGGATCCTTGGGTGCGCCCGCAGGTGGCACGCTTCGGGTTGGGCATGGCGCTGATGCTGGGCATCGCGTTGGTGCCGATCTGGTTCTGGCGCAACATGGCCGCTTTGGCTTATATTTTTGCAATCATCCTATTGATACTGGTCGAATTTATCGGTGTCACGCGGGGCGGATCACAACGCTGGCTCGACATTGGCTTTATGGTTTTGCAACCCTCCGAGGTCATGAAAATTTCGCTCGTGATGTTGCTTGCCGCCTATTATGATTGGTTGCCAATCAACAAGACGTCGCACCTGTTGTGGGTCTTGGCACCTGTTGCGCTGACCCTCATTCCCGTCTATCTAGTGCTGAGCCAACCCGACCTTGGCACCGCATTGCTGCTCTTACTTGGGGGCGGCACGGTCATGTTTCTGGCTGGTGTGCACTGGGCCTATTTCGCAAGCGTAATCGCGGCCGGTGTTGGTGCAATCGTCGCCGTAATCAGGTCACAAGGGACGTCATGGCAAATCCTCAAGGATTACCAATACGACCGGATCAATACCTTCCTTGACCCGACCGCAAATCCCTTGGCCGAAGGCTATCATATAACCCAAGCCAAGATTGCACTTGGATCGGGGGGCTGGACGGGACGTGGATTCATGCAAGGCACGCAGTCGCGCCTGAACTTTCTGCCCGAAAAGCATACCGACTTTATCTTCACCACATTAGCCGAGGAATTCGGCTTTGTCGGCGCTTTTACCCTGCTTGTGCTTTACACGCTCATAGTTCTTTTTACCGTGACGTCCGCACTCCAAAACAAAGATCGCTTCGCCAGCCTTGTGACCCTTGGAATCGCGATGACATTCTTCCTGTATTTCGCGGTGAACATGTCGATGGTGATGGGCCTTGCCCCGGTGGTTGGCGTGCCGCTACCTCTGGTAAGCTATGGCGGCTCGGCGATGCTGGTGTTGCTGGCGGGCTTTGGTCTGGTCCAAAGCGCCCACGTCCACCGGCCGCATTAGGGAATGGCATGACACTCAACATCCTTTTTTCCGCCCCCGATCACGCTTGGGACGCTTACAAAAAAGCCCTGCCGCCGGCATTTGAACAGGCCGGTATTTCGGCAAACCTCGCTCGTGATCATGCGCCAGACAGCGTGGACTACATCGTCTTTGCGCCCAACGGCGGCCTAAATGATTTCACGGCGTTTGCAAAATGCAAAGCCGTCCTCAGCCTTTGGGCGGGGGTGGAAACCATCGTTACAAACGCCACGCTAACACAGCCGCTGGCCCGTCTGGTCGATCCGGACCTAACGCAGGGGATGGTGGAATGGGTGGTCGGTCACAGCCTGCGCCACCACCTCGCAATGGACCTGCATATCCAAGGCCAGGATGGTATCTGGCGCGACCACGTCCCAGCGCTTGCCAGCGACCGGCCCGTTACGATCCTTGGTCTTGGAGCATTGGGCGCAGCATGTGGTCAGGCGCTCGCGGCCCTGGGCTTTCCCGTCACCGGCTGGTCACGCGGGCTGAAATCAATCGATAATATCACCTGCCTGCACGGCAGTGCGGGCCTCACTCAGGCACTCACGGACTCACAAATCCTGATCCTGTTGTTGCCCCTGACGCAACTGACCCGCAACCTGATCAACAGCGATCGCATTGGTCTGCTTGCCAAAGGTGCATTTGTGATCAACCCGGGCCGTGGCCCGCTGATTGATGACGATGCCCTGCTGGCCGCTCTCGATGCGGATCAGATCGGCCATGCTACGCTTGATGTGTTTCGCGCCGAACCCCTTCCCGAAGACCACCCCTATTGGGCACACCCGAAGGTGACCGTCACACCCCACATCGCATCAGAAACGCGACCCTCAAGTGCCGCCCGCGTGATCGCAGAAAACATCGTGCGCAGCGAAAATGGCCAGCAGCTGAAATACCTCGTCAATCGTTCACGCGGTTACTAATCGCTTCTTGTGTTCGGAAATATTCTAGGGAAATTGGCCGCAGGCCAAGGGGGCAACGCCCCAAAACCAATCATCATGCGCGGCGCGGCCCCTCCATTATTTCAGTTTCGGCGGGCGCGACGGGTCCATGCCGGGGTTTGCACCGGGAATTACAGGAGCTTGCGGTGCAGGTAAATAGATGCGCAACCCGACCCGCGACAACCGCGCCGCCATCGGATCACTTGGCGCTAAAAATGCCACGTCTATCGCGCCTGCCTCGATGCCCGAAAACGTTAGCGCCTCGCCGACAGCCGTGGCCAGCACGCCTTGCGCTGCCTCGATCGCATCGACAAAGGCCAGCAAATGCCCCTGCGCGCCGCCCTCGTATGATACGGCTGCCAAATAGGCCATTTTGGCCAGACCAGCAGCACTTGCCAGTTTGCGATCAAGGGCTGCAATCAGATCTTCGGGCAACCCCGCTGGCGGACGCACCTCGACAATACGCTCTTCGACATGAGCGGGGCCGTTACTCAGCGTCTGCTTCAGCCAATCCACTGCATCGGCGGGGATCAATATTGACGATGGCGCCACCTCAGGGTTCAGCGCGATCCCAATCCCCTGCCCTGCCAGCATAGCCGACAACGCGCGCCCCGACATCGCGGCATAGGGCGCGACCAATCCTACGAATTCCCCAAGCCGTTCGGCGCGATCGAACGCAAGCACAAATGTCTGATCGCCGACCGGAAAGAGCGCGGGCTTGATCTTGTCGCCAAGCGGTTCTTCATCCAGCAGGATCAGCAGTTCACCATCCGCCAGACGTTCGTAGAACCGCAGGCGCGCAGCGTCATCACCGGGTGCCTGCATCATCGCCGCGTGGGCCGCATCAAGTTGGGTTTCGATCTCGCTCATGTCAGCACCTTTTTGACGCACGCGCGCAACGTGGTCCCTCATTCGTTTCGCGCCACGGGTTGCGGCGCAGCCAAGCGGTATTTCGCCAGCACCGATGAGGCAAGGGAAAGTCGGGCAGCGCTTGGTCACGCACCACCTCGCCAGCACCCTTTCCGAGGGCCGATCAGCGGTCCCAAGCAGACAATTGCGCCTCAATCGGATGAAAACGCTGCGTTCTGCAGTTGATCTAGCCCATTTTTATTGTATTTCCACCGTTTCATCCGACATAATGGTAGAAAGTTACGCCCACTCATCGGGCGTTAATAGTCATCGGTCATGCAAGACTGGGGCGTATGAGGCCGAAACCGAGTAAATGCTCGAATTTGAGAACGTCAGTAAGTCCTTTTGGACGGGAAAGCAGCGCAAGGTTATCCTTGATCGTGCGTCCTTTCGCGTGGAAGTCGGAAAGTCGCTTGGTATCCTTGCGCCCAACGGCACGGGTAAGACCACGTTGATCAACATGATGGCGGGCCTTGAAAAACCCGACGAAGGCGAAATCATTCGCACCTCGCGGATTTCGTTTCCATTGGGATTTATGGGCGGTGTCGTAAACCGTCATACAGCGCGTGAAAACAGCCGCTATATTGCGCGGCTTTACGGACTGGATCCCGACTACGTTGAGGCATTCAGCCGCTGGCTTTCGGGTATCGAGGAATATTTCGACATGCCGGTGGGCACCTATAGTTCGGGGATGCGCTCGCGTTTTACATTTTCGCTGCTGCTTGCGCTTGATTTTGATATATACCTGATTGACGAAGGGATGCCGCAGACAACCGATCAGGAATTCAACCGCAAGGCTGGCGACGTCCTGCGTGAACGGCTGGAAACGACGACAGTTATTATCGTGTCGCACCAGCCAGAAATACTCGAACGATTTGCACGCTCGGCCGCAGTGCTGATAGGCGGGCAACTTCAAATGTTCGACACCTTGGAAGAAGCGAAACAGCTCTATGACTACGAAACCAAAGGCTAGGAAGTTCCGCATCCGTCGGACAGGTGGCGCTGCAGCCGATAGCGCAGCTATGTCCGATCATGGCGCGCAACCTCAGGCGACTGACGGGTCTGCAGGCCCTATTGCGCGCAGCAGGCAGGGCGACAGCGCCGCGCAGGTCTCGGCCGAGGTCGACATGGATGCAATCCGCAAGGAAGGACTGACAGGGCGGCAGTTGCGCATGGCGCGCCGCGTCGCCCAAAAGCAGGGCTTGGCCGTGACATCGGACTTTGACGCCGTGCGCCAATTGCGCTCGCATGGGATTGATCCATTTCAGCGTGCCAATATCCTTGAACTTGTTGTGCCTGATGATGGAACGGCTCCAGGTTTTGGGCCCGGCATGGACGTGCGCTCGGCAGGTGGCGGTCAAGGGAACGGCGGCGGCACTGCGCAAACGTCGGGCAATGGTCCGGGCCGCGTGCAACTGCCCCAAACTATCACAAAAAGGCAAACCCTACCTTCTACCGAACAGGGAAACCCCGCTGAAAGGCGCGCCCGCGAGATCATGTCGATTCAGCGCGACATTGCGCGTCGCCGCCGCAAGAACGTTCTGATGCTTTTTTCGCGTCTCTCCGTATTTGTTTTTCTACCGACATTTGCGGCCGCGTGGTATTTCTATGTGATCGCGACCCCCATGTACGCGACTAATTCCGAATTTGTAATTCAACAGGCCGAACCGCAGGGGGCTGCCGGCCTTGGTGGGCTGTTTCAGGGCACAGGCATGGCCACCCAACAAGACAGCACCACGGTGCAGTCCTATTTGACATCACGCGCAGCCATGGTCCGCCTTAGCCAAGACCAAAGTTTCATTGAGCACTTTAGCCAACCCGGGATCGACGCCATTCAGCGTCTCCCCGAGGGAGCCAGCAACGAAGACGCTTATGCCCTTTACAAAAACCACGTGAAGATCGGCTATGATCCGTCCGAAGGCATCATCAAGATGGAGGTCATCGCCGCCTCTCCCGAAGCAAGTCAGGAATTCTCGGAAGCCCTGATTGGCTATGCGGAAGAACAAGTTGACCAGTTGACCCAGCGCCTGCGAGAAGACCAGATGGCTGGCGCATTGGCAAGCTATGAAGCCTCTGAACAACGTCGGGCCGAAGCCCTCGCCGAGCTTGGTCGCATTCAAGGTGACGTTGAAATGCTTGATCCAACGGCCACAGCCGCGGCCCTGCAACAGCGAATCACCACCCTTCAGATCCAACTTGATGGCAAAACGATAGAGCTTGCATCAATGCTGGATAACCGGCGACCAAACGAGGCGCGGGTCAGTGCCTTGGAATCCGAACTGAGCCGGTTGAACCAACAGATCGACCTGCTGCGCAGCCAATTGACCGAAGCCTCTGGTGGCAACGCGGCCCTGAGCAGCATCACCGCACGCCTGCGCGGAGCCGAAGAAAACTATGCTTTTCAGACCGTGCTTGTCCAACAGGCGCTGACACAGATGGAAAGTGCGCGTATTGAAGCCAACCGTCAGGTGCGGTATTTGTCGATGGGGGTCGAACCGATCGCCGCTGACGATGCCTCCTATCCAAGGGCATTTGGAAATTCAGTTTTGGCATTCTTGATCTTCTCAGGTGTTTATCTGATGATTTCTCTCACAGCCTCAATCCTTCGCGAACAGGTAAGCTCTTGATGAAAGACGTCCACATTGGCCCATTGACGGCCAGCAATGATCGCCCGCTCACGCTGATCGCCGGTCCCTGCCAATTGGAGGGGCTGGATCATGCCCTGATGATCGCCACCCATATGGCCGAAGTTTGTGCCAAAACGGGTGCGCAATTCATCTTTAAAGGTAGTTTCGATAAGGCCAACCGCACCTCGCTCTCGGGCAAACGTGGCCTTGGCATCGACGAGGGCCTGCGCGTCATGGCCGAGGTCAAGGCGCAGCTTGGGTGCCCTGTCTTGACGGATATCCACAGTGTCGATCAATGCGCCCCGGTGGCCGAAGTCTGCGATATCATGCAAATCCCTGCATTCCTTTGCCGCCAGACGGACCTGTTATTGGCCGCGGGCGAAACCGGCGCGGTGATTAACGTCAAAAAGGGGCAGTTTCTTGCGCCTTGGGACATGCCTAACGTGGTGTCCAAGATCGAAAGCACCGGCAACACGCGCATCATGCTGACGGAACGGGGCACATCGTTCGGTTATAATACCCTTGTCGCTGATATGCGCGGCCTGCCGCAAATGGCCGCGACCGGGTATCCCGTGGTCATGGATGCAACCCATTCGGTGCAACAGCCGGGTGGCATGGGTGGCAGCAGCGGCGGACAGCGTGAATTTGCACCCGTAATGGCGCGCGCGGCAGTGTCTTTGGGCATCGCCGCGGTGTTCATCGAAACGCATGAAGCGCCCGATACCGCGCCCTCTGACGGGCCCAACATGATCCCGCTGGATCAGATGGGCGCATTGGTCGCCAGCCTGATGGCATTCGATACACTCGCCAAGGCAGACCCGATCCGCCTTTGATCTTCCGTTGAGGGTTGGCGTTGCCTGCTGGCCGCTGTGACCCTTGGTCTTAGCCTTGCCTTACCCGCCAGCGCCCAAGATACATCCACGGACGCGCCGTCGGGGACCATCTCCACTCAAACTGAAGCGCAGACCGACGCCAACATAGCAGTGCGCCTGCGTGAAATCCTTGATGAATTAGGCGGCTACGAAGACGTGACCATAACTGAAGGCGTCGTTACCCTGCGTGGCACCACCACGTCTGCCGCCGAAGCCGCAGGGCATGGAGCGTTGGTGACCCGCATCGGGGGGGGGGCGTCGCGATCAAGAACAACGTCACCGAAACCGCCGATCTCGGCGCCGTCTGAACCCTGCAGTCAAACGTTTTACCGCGCGGCTCGATCAGTATCCTATTTTTCTGCCGATCATTGCCATCGCCTTTTCCGTCTTTGCGTCTATCGTGTTTCTTGGCTCGCGGCCTGCGCGGTTGCGCCGGCCTTGGGAACGCATCGCCCCCAATGCATTTATTGCCGACTTGTTCCGAACGCTGGTGCGCATCATATTTGTGATCGCTGGCATCGTGACTGCGCTCGATATCATGAATGCAACGGCCCTTCCGTCCGAGATCCTTGGTGCTGCGGGTCTGATGGGGCTCGCAGTTGGTTTCGCCGTACGCGAAACGGTTGAGAACTTTATCGTCTCCGTGATGCTGTCGATACGCCAACCGTTCCGGCCAAATGACATGGTCGAGATAAACGGCGATCGGGGCAAAGTCATCCGCCTGACCAGCCGCGCCGCGATCCTACCAAGCTTTGACGGCAACCACATTCGTATCCCCAACCCGACTGTGTTCAAGAGCCGGATCATCAACTTTTCCCTGAACCGCGAGCGCCGTTTTCAATTCACAATCTGCGTCGAACTTGGTGCTGAACTTGCCATCGTGCGCAACCTCGCAGCCGATACCGTGCAGGCCCTGCCCCTTATCCTCGACGAACCTGCAGTTTCCGTCTGGATCGGCGACATCACCGATAGTGGTGTCGAGGTGATTGTGACCGGCTGGATCGACCAGAACAAAACCTCGCTTGTGGCCGCGCGCTGCGAAGCGTTACGCCTTGTCAAAGTGGCGATCACCGCGTCGGGCGTCATTATTCCCGATACGACCTACACGATCCGCCTTGATGGCGCCACGACGCCAGAAACCGCTGATTTAAAACCATTCTCGGGCAGATCCGCCCCCGAACCAATACCTCAAACCCTTGTGGCGGACTCGGTTGATGCCGATCAGGAAAACGCGCTTGACCGGATGATTGACGCCGAACGCGAAGAAGGTAGGGGCGAAGACCCGCTGCGCAATGACGCGCTTAAGGAATTGGTTCATTTTTCACACAAAACGGGCTTGATCACCACGCCCACGTGGCGTATCACCCGCCTCGCTGATGGGGTGTAGCCAAGTGGTAAGGCAACGCTTTTTGGTAGCGTGTACCGTAGGTTCGAATCCTACCACCCCAGCCAGCACTAACCTCTCTTTCAGACCGTTCGCACTTGCCCGGGTTTAGTGTCGCAAGCTCAAAGGCTTGTGCCGGAGGCATATTAACGCAGACCGGTTAGGGCGCTCATTGCAGCCCTCAAATGGCCCAAAGTCTGGGCTCCCCAATTCCACGGTAGCAGTTTGACCTGAGGCGATGGCGATCGCCTGCCGAGGGACTTGACTTCAAACAGAAGTCCCAAATCCGATAATCGCCTAAAAATGCCGACATCGAAGCCAAATCTGGAAGCCTAATTATCGTGCAATATCAACGGTCTGGCCTAGTTTTTACGCTCAATTAGTGCCGTGTTTTCAATGGGTTAGAAATGAAGTCGTACCGTGGTTTCGAATCCTACCAGCCCAGCCAGCACTAACCTCTCTTTCAGACCGTTCGCACTTGCCCGGGTTTAGTGTCGCAAGCTCAAAGGCTTGTGCCGGAGGCATATTAACGCAGACCGGTTAGGGCGCTCATTGCAGCCCTCAAATGGCCCAAAGTCTGGGCTCCCCAATTCCACGGTAGCAGTTTGACCTGAGGCGATGGCGATCGCCTGCCGAGGGACTTGACTTCAAACAGAAGTCCCAAATCCGATAATCGCCTAAAAATGCCGACATCGAAGCCAAATCTGGAAGCCTAATTATCGTGCAATATCAACGGTCTGGCCTAGTTTTTACGCTCAATTAGTGCCGTGTTTTCAATGGGTTAGAAATGAAGTCGTACCGTGGTTTCGAATCCTACCAGCCCAGCCAGCCATTCCACCCAAACCAGACGGTGCACGGTTGCGCGGCTTTAGTGTCGCAAGTTCAAACGCTTGTGCGCTGTGTCGGTTCGCGCAGACGCTAGTTGGTGGTCCGATATGGGCCAAATCAGCGCAAAGTCTGCGATTGGCATTTCGGCGATACGAGTTTGGGGTTTTACTTGAGGCTTTTCAGCAGCTGCTGCTGCTCTTCAAAGTCAGATGGCAGCGCATGGCGCAGACACCAATCGGACGTAAATCCAATGGGCTGCTTGCCCTCCAGCACATCGCGAACAATGTTCGGTGCCAGGAACGCGAGATCGATCATCTGTTGAACGCGGCGTTTGGATGTCTTCTCCGCATCGGCAATCTGAGCAAAGCTCTTGCCCGCTTTCATCTGCTCGAACCAACTGTGCGCTTTGGCGATGTTGCGGATCAAGGCATCATCCTGCCCGATTGGCATATCTGCGAAGATAAGCTTGGTCTCAACTCCGCGCTTTCTGATTTGGAAGACACGTCCGATACTGAGCGCATCTTCGTTCAGCGTTTCAGCACTGGTGTCCAGAATGTTGGCCACTTGGCTCTGGTCGATCTGAACTGCTAGCTGGCCCGGTTCGATCGTGATCTTCTTCGCGAGACAAACGAGGTCTGCTTGGGTCGCAGTAGCCAGCCAGTTCGTTAGCGTCGTTTGCGCGTTACCGATGTCATCTGAAGATGCACCGATCATCAGTCGCGTTGCGGCGGAAGCGTCAGTCAGGGTCTTGCGGATGAGTGCTGCAACCTGCGCTTCCAATTCCGGCGCAGGCAATCGCCACCCATCAAGATG
>CALAGN010000010.1 GCA_937891785.1 uncultured Octadecabacter sp. | reverse complement strand
GTTAAGGTATTTGGCAAATGCTGGCGTAAGCTGGGGATCAAATCCAGAAGAATATCGCGACTTGTCCGTGTTTCTGGAACTTTTCCGCCAAAGCTGCAGCCAAAAAATAGGCGGCGAGCCGCAAATTTAGGATGGCCGCTGTCCGAAGTTTCCCTTTATTTGCTAGCACCTTCAAGTTATAGGTTATCAACGGCATTGTTTTAGCGTCAATGGGTACGAGTTCGGCCACATCACACAACAGGGGAATTGTGGTCGTGATCAAGTCGAAATCAGCTGATGCAGCCGCAATAATACTTGTGGTCGGCGGACTTGATGCTTGGACCTCGTCCGGACAGACGATTCCCAAGGCCGATGGGTTTCATTTTCTTGAAATGACTGATGTGACATGGGACGCTTTGGCCGTTATTCAGCCTGACGTTGTGCTTTGCCCCCTTATGTCGGGCAGGTTCGATGCGATTGAGTTGGCCGAGCAGTTATCGGAGCTTGGCTTTACCGGACGTTTGCGTGCGCTGGTGACAGACCTTCCCAACCCGCAAGCGGTGAGCCGCGAAATTCGCGATGCCTGTCCAAGGATTGATTTTGACGTCTTGGTTCTAGAAGTGGACGTCCTCGATGAGACCGCCTAGAGCGCGCGCAAACCACGTGCAAAACGACGCGCGTTTTCTTGGTAGCTCAGGGCCGATGCACGCAATCCATTAATCGCCGCCGCATCCAATTCGCGCACAACACGCCCCGGCGCCCCCATCACAAGACTGCCATCAGGGATCACCTTACCTTCGGTCACAAGCGCACCTGCACCAATCAGGCAGTTTTTGCCGATCACCGCCCCATTCAGCACCGTCGCGCCCATCCCGATTAGGGAATTGTCGCCAATCGTGCAGCCATGCAGCATCGCCTTGTGGCCGACCGTGCAGCCTGCACCAATTGTCAGAGGAAAGCCCATATCGGTGTGAAAGACGCAGTTTTCCTGCACGTTGCTGCCCGCGCCAACAGTGATCTTTTCATTGTCGCCGCGCAGGGTGCACCCAAACCAGACAGAACTGTCGGGCGCGCATGTCACCTTGCCGATCAGATTGGCATCGGGCGCAATCCATGCTGTATCGTCGATCTGTGGATGATCTTCGCCAAGTGCGTAAAGGGTCATGTGCGGCTCCCGAACTCGTCCTGCAGGTCGCGTACGAAATCGTTCAAGCCCTCTTGGCGTTCACGGCGCAAGCGTTCAGCCACAAGAATCGCGCGGACTTGTTCGGCGCAGGCGTCCATGTCTTCGTTAACCAGAACGTAGTCGTATTCGGCCCAGTGGCTGACTTCATCAAGGCTTTTGGACATGCGATCATTGATCACGTCGTCACTGTCTTGTCCGCGTGCGCGCAGGCGCTGCTCAAGGGCGGCCATGCTTGGCGGCAGCAGAAAGATCGACACCACGTCATTACCAAGCGAGGAGTTGCGAATTTGCTGCCCACCCTGCCAGTCGATATCAAACAGCGTGTCCTGTCCGGCACCCATCGCGGCCTTCACTGGCGCTTTGGGGCTACCGTACAGGTTGGTGAAAACCTCGGCGTGTTCCAGCATTTCGCTGCTCGCGACCATCTCGCCAAATTCTTCGCGGGTACGGAAATGGTATTCGCGTCCGTCCTGTTCGCCCACGCGCGGCGGACGGGTGGTGGCGGACACCGAAAAGGCGATGCTGGGATCCCATTCGCGCAACATGCCTGCCATTGTGGATTTTCCCGCGCCCGATGGCGACGACAAGATGATCAAAAGGCCACGTCTTTTCATGGGGCTACTCCACGTTTTGAATCTGTTCGCGCATCTGGTCGATGACTGCCTTGAGGTCAAGCCCGATCGCAGTCAGCGCGCTTGACCCTGCTTTTGAACACAGGGTATTTGCCTCGCGGTTGAATTCCTGGGCCAGAAAATCAAGTTTTCGCCCTGATGGTCCGTCCGCTGCGACCAGAACGCGCGCCGCGGTCACATGACTGCGCAAACGGTCGATTTCTTCGGTCACGTCTGCTTTGACGGCCAGCAGCGCAAGCTCTTGTGCGACGCGGCCATCGTCCAGATCATTGGCGTCCTGCATCACGCGCTTTAAAGCGGCGGTCAGGTTCTTTTGCACTTCGGGACGGCGATCATCGGCGGCCTTAGCAGCCGCCTCGGTCAGGGTGGCAATCTGATCAAGTTGCGCCGCGATGATCTGTTGTAGTGCCCTACCTTCGCTGGCGCGCATGCCAGCGAAATCATCCAGCATCACACCCAAGGCATCCTCAAGGGTGGCGATCAGTACGCTATTGTCTTTGTCTTCGGGGCGGATCTGGGTGATGACACCGCGTTGGTTCAAAACATCTGCCGCCGTGGCTTGCGCAAGGGTGACACCCATAGCAAAGGCGCGTTCCTGCACCAGATCAAGCGCGCCCAGCACGCGGTCCAATTGGGTCTCGTCCAACTGCAATGTGGTGGTGCTGTCTTCGCGGGTCAGGCGCAGGTTCATGGTGACATTACCACGCACCACCCGCGCGCCAGCAGCCTTGCGCAAGCGCGCTTCGAGATCACCAAGACCTTCGGGCAAACGCAGGCGCAGATCGTACCCGCGCGCGTTAACGCCGCGCACGTCGGCGGTCCAACTTACCGGCCCTTCGGCCCCCTGCTGGCTGGCAAATGCGGTCATGGACTGGATCACAGCGCGGCCTTTCGAAATTGTTGTGGGCACCTAATGCCAATCACCGCCACGGGGCAAGCCCCGCCCATGTGGTTAACGCTGACCGTTAACCTATTAGGACTTTGTTTAGTGAAAAATCGCAACAAATCTGCGACCTCAACGAAGTGTTAAGAACTGACACAGCGCGCACTGCTGCGGGCAAGATCATCGACAGGAGGATAACAATGCCCAACATCACTACACAAAGCGGCGCGGAACACGACGACGGGCGGGCCTGTCTCACCGCACTTGAAGCCTATTGGAACGATCTGTTTCGCGCACAGCGCGTGCCCCAGCGGTGCGATGTGGATCCTGCTCAGATTGATCACGCATTGCCCTCGGCGTTTCTGGTGCAGCGGGTCGCCCCCGGCGTTGCGCGGTTGCGTGTATCTGGTCAGCGGGTCAATGCCTGCCTTGGGATGGACGCGCAGGGCATGCCGCTGTCGACGTTTTTCCTGCCCTCTGCGCGCGCCGAATTGACCGGTGCATTGGAGCAGGTGTTCACCGCCCCTGCCCTTGTGGAACTGCCGATTGTATCGTCAATCGGCATTGGTCGGCCACTGTTGCACGGGCGGCTGTTATTGTTGCCACTGGCGGATGATTACGGTGAAGTTAATCGTGCCTTGGGGGCAATGTGGGTTGGTGGCGATCTGGGGCGCGGCCCGCGCCGGTTCGAATTTGGCAATGGCGCGCGGCGCTATCAGGCCCTTGATCAGCGCACGAAATTGACCGCTGTCAGTGAGTGCTGCGCGCCACGCAAAAGGCCGGACACCATGCGGCGTCCGGCCCTGCAATTGGTCGTCAATAACTACGCCTAGTCAGCTTTGGATTGCGCCATCACCGTGCGGCGCGCCGACAGTTCTTCGGCCACTAGAAACGCCAGTTCCAACGCCTGCGATGCGTTTAAACGCGGATCACAGGCCGTGTGATAACGATCTGACAGGTCTTCGTCGGTCACAGCGCGCACGCCGCCGGTGCATTCGGTGACGTCAGCGCCGGTCATTTCGAAATGTACGCCACCGGGCACAGTGCCTTCGGCGTTATGCACTCCAAAGAATTCACGCACTTCGCGCAGCACAGAATCAAACGGGCGGGTTTTGTAGCCCGTCGACGATTTGATCGTGTTGCCATGCATTGGATCGCAAGTCCAAACCACGTTGGCGCCTTCTTCCTGAACGGCCTTAATTAGCCGTGGCAGATTTTCGCCCACCTGCCCCGCACCAAAGCGCGCAATCAAGGTCAGGCGACCCGCTTCGTTTTGCGGATTAAGTTTCGCCATGAGCGCCTTGAGGTGGCCGGTGGTCATGCTTGGGCCGCACTTCAACCCAATCGGGTTTTGTACACCGGCACAGAATTCCACATGCGCGCCGTCAGGCTGACGTGTGCGATCACCGATCCAGACCATATGGCCGGACCCTGCAAGCCATTTTCCGGAGGTGGAATCAAGACGTGTAAGTGCCTCTTCGTATTCCAGCAGCAGCGCTTCGTGGCTGGTGTAGAATTCGACCGTTTCCAGCGCATGCGAGGCTTCTTTACGGATGCCAGCAGCTTCCATGAAATCAAGCGTGTCGCTGATCCGGTTCGCCATTTCGCGGTATTTTTCCGCCTCGTCGCCTTGGGTAAATCCAAGCGTCCAAGCATGCACCTTGTGCACATCTGCGTAACCACCCGTCGAAAACGCGCGCAACAGGTTCAGCGTTGCTGCGGCTTGCAAATAGGCTTGCAACATTTTGTCGGGGTTTGGAATGCGGGCTTCGGGGGTAAAGTCCAAATCGTTGATGATGTCGCCGCGGTAGCTTGGCAATTCCACGCCATCCTTGGTTTCCATGTCAGCACTGCGCGGCTTGGCGAACTGACCTGCCATACGGCCAACTTTGACCACGGGCACTTTGGCGCCGTAGGTCAGCACCATGGCCATTTGTAGCATCACCTTAAAGGTGTCGCGGATGCCGTCAGCACTGAAGTCAGAAAAGCTTTCGGCGCAATCGCCACCCTGAAGCAGAAAAGCCTCGCCACGCGACACAGCGCCAAGCTGTGCTTTCAAGCGGCGTGCCTCGCCTGCAAAAACCAGTGGCGGATAAGATGAAAGCTTGCCCTCGACGGCGTTCAATGCTGCGTTATCCGAATATGTGGGCATTTGGATCCGGGGTTTTTTGCGCCAGTCAGATTTTTGCCATTCCACCATGGGTTGCTCCGTTGTATTAGCATTAAGCCGCCAAGTTAGCGGTATCAGAACCCGCTTATAGACAGACATGCACAAGGGGCCAATGGCAAAAGGTAAGCGATTACCTAGCTATTGCGCGCTTGACGCTTGATCCGGCCTGTCAAACCTGATCAGGTCGAAAAATCCGCGCATCTGAAAGCGCACAAAAAGGTCGCAAATGGAAACTCGGCACGAAATCGTTGAGGTGGACACCGCCGGAACAAAGCAACGCCGCTTTGTCTTTGTTTTGCTGAACAATTTTACGATGCTTTGCTTTGCCAGTGCGGTGGAAAGCCTGCGCATTGCCAATCGTATGTCGGGCAAGGATCTCTATTCTTGGATGCTGATTGGTGAAGGCGGCGTAAGCGTGACCTGCTCGAATGGCTCGGAGTTCAAATTGCAGGCCGACCTTACCGAATTGAACCGTAACGACACGGTGATGATTTGTGGCGGCATCGACGTGCAGTCTGCCACCACCAAAAAGGTTCTTAACTGGATGCGGCGTGAAGCACGGCGCGGCGTTATCATGGGAGGGCTTTGCACTGCGGCCTATTCTTTGGCCAGGGCGGGGCTCCTGAACGGCAAGAAGGCAACGATCCACTGGGAAAACCAGGACAGCTTTGCCGAAGAATTCGAAGACGTCACACTCACCAAGTCTGTGTTTGTAGTTGATGGTAACCGGATTACGACCGCTGGCGGCACTGCCTCGATTGACCTGATGCTCAAGATTATTGCGGATGATCACGGCGAAGACCTTGCTAATGCGGTTGCCGATCAGCTGATCTATTCTAGCATCCGCACCGATCAGGATACACAACGCCTGTCGATCCCGACGCGGATCGGCGTGCGCCACCCGAAACTGTCTCGGGTTATTCAGGCGATGGAGCAAAACATCGAAGAACCGATCAGCCCATCCGTGCTTGCCAAAGACGTGGGCATGTCCACGCGGCAGCTGGAACGGCTGTTCCGGCGCTACCTCAATCGCTCGCCCAAGCGCTATTACATGGAACTGCGACTGCAAAAGGCGCGCAATCTGCTGATGCAGACGGATATGAGCGTGATCAACGTGGCGCTGGCTTGCGGCTTTGCTTCGCCCAGCCATTTCTCAAAATGCTATCGCGCGCACTATAATACGACGCCATATCGCGAGCGGGGCGCGCAGGCTGCGCGGTTGTCTATTTGACGTTTTGCGAATCAATTTCCAGCAATGCGGTGCTAATTGCTCTGTAATATATGGATAAATAGCACCACACTTCATCGTGCTTTTCTTTACCAAACAATCTACATAGTCTGCACTCAGCATACCAAAAGGGAGATTGAAAATGAACAGAATCACAATTTGGATCGTGGCGATAATCGTCGTGATCTCTGCCGGATTCTTTGGCTGGTATCAGCCCAAGATGCGCGCACAAGAAGATGCAGCGTCGGCCGCGCTGGCTGCCGAGCAAGCTGCGGCAGAAGCAGCCGCTGAAGCCGAGGCCGCTGCGTTGGCTGAAGCCAACATGATCAAGATCGGCATCATCCTCGGCTTTACTGGCCCACTGGAATCCATCACGCCTGCTATGGGTGCGGGTGCCGAAATGGCGATTGCCGAAGTCAACGCCGCTGGCACGCTGCTGGGCGGTTCCGCTGTCACTGCAATCCGCGCTGACTCGACCTGCATCGACGCGGCTGCTGCGACAGCTGCCGCCGAACGTCTTGTCACATCTGATGGCGTACACGCTATCATGGGTGCAGACTGTTCGGGTGTTACTGGCGCGATCCTGCAAAACGTTGCGCGCCCCAATGGCATCGTGATGATTTCGCCATCCGCTACATCGCCTGGTCTGTCGACTGCCGAAGACGATGGCTTGTTCTTCCGGACAGCGCCGTCTGATGCGCGTCAGGGTGTTGTGATGACCCAGATCCTCATGGATCGTGGCATCAACGTAGTTGCACTGACCTACACCAACAACGACTACGGCAAGGGGCTTGCTGACAGCTTTGAAGCTGCTTTCATCGAAGCTGGCGGAACAGTAACAATTAGCGCAGCGCACGAAGATGGCAAAGCCGACTATTCTGCCGAAGTTGGCGCGCTGGCATCCGCTGGTGGCGAAGTTCTGGTCGTGGCCGGTTACACCGACCAAGGCGGCAAGGGCATCATCCAAGCATCGCTAGATTCAGGCGCGTTCGATACGTTCGTTCTGCCCGACGGCATGGTTGGCCAGCAGTTGGTTGACGATATCGGCGACGCACTGAACGGCTCGTTCGGTCAGTTCCCTGGCACAGACAGCCAAGGCGCTGAGATGTTCCAGGCTATGGCAACCGAGGCCGGCTTTGACGGCACCGGTGCGTTCGCGCCAGAAAGCTATGACGCAGCTGCGTTGATCATGCTCTCCATGGCTGCTGCTGGATCTTCCGCTTCGGCTGACATCAAGGATCACGTGATGGACGTGGCCAACGCACCGGGCGAAGAAATCTTCCCGGGTGAATTGGCCAAGGCGATCGAAATCCTCGCAGCTGGTGGTGACATTGATTATGTCGGCGCGACTGCGGTGGAGCTGATCGGTGCTGGCGAATCTGCTGGTAACTACCGCGAAATCGAAATCGGCGACGGTGCGATCAACACGGTACGTTTCCGCTAAAATCGGCACGTTTGACACTGCGCGGCCCGGGGTTTTCGCCTCGGGCCGTTTGCAACAGGGGACAGGGACGCCCGACAACAGGGTGCCCGACACGGGGATAATAGACGCATGATCGTCGTTGAAGACCTGCACAAACATTTTGGCGGCTTTCACGCCGTTGATGGAGCAAGCCTGACCATTGAACCGGGATCGATCACCGGATTGATAGGCCCGAATGGCGCCGGAAAAACCACCCTTTTCAATGTGATCGCGGGCGTTCTCAAACCGACGTCTGGCCGTGTCACGATGGACGGGGAAGATATTACAGGTCTGCCGCCACATACCCTTTTTCATAAAGGGCTGCTGCGGACATTTCAGATTGCCCACGAATTCGGCTCGATGACCTGCCGCGAGAACCTGATGATGGTGCCGGGCGGGCAAGCGGGCGAAACCCTGTGGAACACATGGTTTGGCCGCAAGCGGATAGCCAACGAAGAACGCGCCCTGCGGGCCAAGGCCGACGAAGTTCTCGAGTTTCTCACAGTTGAGCATCTGGCAGATAACAAAGCGGGCCAGATTTCCGGGGGGCAGAAAAAGCTGCTGGAATTGGGCCGCACGATGATGGTCGATGCCAAGATCGTATTTCTTGACGAGGTCGGCGCAGGCGTGAACCGCACGCTACTCAATACGATTGGCGATGCCATTATCCGTCTGAACAAAGAACGCAATTATACTTTTGTCGTTATCGAACACGACATGGATTTCATCGGCCGCCTGTGTGACCCGGTCATCTGCATGGCAGAAGGCAAAGTCCTGGCCCAAGGCACATTGGCCAAAATCAAAGCCAACGAACAGGTGATCGAGGCCTATCTGGGCACCGGCTTGAAAAACAAAGATCAGGTAGCGACGGTATGAGCGACAATCCCTATCAAGACACCCGTGGCAACAAAGACGCCAGCATCGCCAAACAGGGCGCGCGCGGCACATCTGAGGGCGGCGACCGCGAGGGCCGCGCGACCCCTGCCCCTAGCGGTCCATTTCTGATCGGCGAAAACATGACCGGCGGCTATGGCAAAGGCCCCGATATCTTGCACGGCTGCACTATTGCTGTCGAAAAGGGCGAGATCGCTGTGATCGTGGGCCCCAATGGTGCTGGTAAATCCACAGCCATGAAAGCCGTGTTCGGGATGCTTAATCTGCGCGGCGGATCTGTGCGCCTTGATGGTGAAGACATCACCGCACTTTCGCCGCAAGATCGCGTGGTTAAAGGCATGGGTTTTGTGCCGCAGAACAACAATATTTTTACCTCGCTCACCGTCGAAGAAAACCTCGAGATGGGCGCGTTCATCCGCCGGGATGATTTCCGCGATACCATGACGCAGATCTATGACCTGTTCCCGATCCTGAAAGAAAAGCGCTTTCAGGCGGCGGGCGAATTGTCGGGCGGACAACGCCAACAGGTGGCCGTGGGGCGCGCGCTGATGACCCAACCCAAAGTGCTGATGCTGGATGAACCGACGGCCGGCGTGTCACCGATTGTGATGGACGAACTCTTTGATCGCATCATCGAAGTCGCGCGCACCGGCATACCAATCCTGATGGTCGAACAGAACGCCCGTCAGGCGCTCGAAATCGCAGATCATGGCTATGTCCTTGTGCAAGGCAGCAACGGTCACACGGGCACCGGCAAGGAATTGCTGGCCAATCCCGAAGTCCGCGCAAGCTTCTTGGGGGGATGATGTTCATGAATACCTTCCCTGCGCACACGCGCTGCATGACAAAAGATCGGACACTGTGATGGATTTTCTGAATGGCCTTGTGGCCTTCCTCAACTTCGTCTTCGTGCCCGGCCTTGCTTATGGTGCGCAACTTGCCATTGGTGCACTTGGGGTGACGCTGATCTACGGCATCTTGCGGTTCTCGAACTTTGCCCATGGCGATACGATGGCCTTTGGGACGATGGTGACGATTGCCTTTACTTACCTGTTTCAAAACCTCGGCCTGAGCCTTGGGCCACTGCCCACGGCCCTGCTGGCCTTACCCTTTGGAATCGCTGGCACAGCGTTGTTGTTGCTGGGAACGGACCGGCTGATCTACAAATTCTACCGCCAACAAAAAGCAGCGCCCGTGATTCTTGTGATCGTGTCGATGGGCGTAATGTTCGTGATGAACGGCATTGTGCGCTTTCTAATAGGCACCGAAGATCGCAGCTTTCTGGATGGCGAACGCTTCATCATCAGTGCGCGCGCATTCAAGGAAATGACCGGTCTGCAAGAGGGCCTGGCGATCAGAACCTCGCAAGGTCTGACGGTGCTAACGGCAGTTGTTGTTGTCGCGCTGCTGTTTTGGTTCCTGAACAAGACCCGCACCGGCAAGTCCATGCGCGCCTTTAGCGACAACGAAGATTTGGCGCTGCTTTCGGGTATCAACCCCGAACGGGTCGTCATGGTCACATGGCTGATCGTCGCATGTCTCGCGACCATCGCTGGCGTGCTTTATGGTCTTGATAAGTCATTCAAACCCTTCACCTATTTCCAGCTTTTGTTGCCGATCTTCGCCAGTGCCATCGTTGGCGGGCTTGGCAACCCGCTAGGGGCCATTGCGGGCGGTTTCGTGATTGCGTTTTCCGAAGTGACGATCACCTACGCGTGGAAAAAAGTGCTGGGGTATTGGCTGCCCGAAAGTCTTGCGCCCGATAGCCTCGTGCAGCTGATGTCGACCGATTACAAGTTCGCCGTAAGCTTTGCGATCCTGATTATCGTGCTGCTGTTCCGTCCCACGGGCCTCTTCAAAGGACAATCCGTATGACCGTCAACATTCGCAATATCGCCCTGTTTTCTATCGTCGGCCTGCTGATCGTCGGCACGGGGCTGGTGCAAGGCTGGAACTCGGCACTGCTGATCCTGAACATGGGGTTGATCAGTGCTATCATGGCACTTGGTGTGAACCTGCAATGGGGGTTCGCGGGTCTGTTCAACATCGGCGTGATGGGCTTTGTCGCCCTCGGTGGATTGGCGTCCGTGCTCATTTCCATGCCCCCAACTGGTGAAGCATGGTCGGGCGGCGGCTTGCGTGTGCTCCTGGGGCTGGCACTTGGCGCGGGCACCATTGCAGCGGCTATTTTGACCCAGAAGCGGATGCAGGGCCGTGCGCGCAACTGGGCGACACTTGCCGTGCTGGTTGGCGGTTTCTTCCTGTTCCGGTTTGTTTTTGACAGCGCGGTCGGCGCGATCGAATCGGTCGATCCGGCCTCGACGGGTTATCTTGGCGGGTTGAACCTGCCGGTCCTTATCGCATGGCCCGTGGGCGGATTGTTCGCAGCCGGTGCGGCTTGGGTGATTGGCAAAACCGCCCTTGGCTTGCGCAGCGACTATTTGGCGATTGCCACGCTGGGCATTGCAGAGATCATCATTGCGGTGCTCAAGAACGAGGACTGGCTGTCGCGCGGCGTGAAAAACGTTATCGGCATCCCACGCCCGGTCCCCTACGAGGTCGATCTGCAACAGGATGCCGGATTTATCGAACGCGCGGCCAGCTTCGGGCTCGATCCGACCACGGCATCGACGCTTTATGTGAAATTTCTGTACGGAATCTTGTTCGCAATTGTGCTGATCATCCTGCTGTGGTTGGCGCAAAAGGCGCTCAACAGCCCATGGGGCCGGATGATGCGCGCGATCCGTGACAATGAAACCGCCGCCGAAGCGATGGGCAAAGACGTCACCGCGCGCCACTTGCAAATATTCATCCTCGGCTCGGCGATCTGCGGTATCGCGGGCGCGATGATGACCACGCTTGACGGACAGCTGACACCGGGCACCTACCAGCCGCTGCGCTTTACGTTCCTTGTCTGGGTGATGGTGATCGTCGGCGGATCGGGCAATAATTTCGGCGCCGTCTTGGGCGGTTTCCTGATCTGGTTCTTGTGGATCCAGGTGGAACCAGCGGGACGCGCCCTAATGGACCTTGTCACTTCTGGCATGAGCGATGGTTATTGGCTCAAGGATCACCTGCAAGCTTCGGCCGCCCATATGCGCCTGCTGACGATGGGGGTTGTGCTGCTGTTAGTGCTCCGCTTTAGCCCGCGTGGTTTGATACCTGAAAAGTGAGGATGCCTCCGGCGGGAGTGTATGCGAACAGAAGAATTCAATCCTGCATTTCTTCTGTTCAAAAATACTCAGGGGGCATCCACTGCGCAGGACCAAAAAGGTGAATCGCGGATTGACTTTTGCGCGCCAAGACGGCTTCCCTCGCGGTTATGAAATTATCACATCGTCTGACAAATATCACTGGCGGCCGCTCTGACGGCTGGGACCTTTTCTTTCGCGCCCGCGCGATGATCGAGGCAGGCGCGCAGATTACCGAATTGACCATTGGTGAACATGATATCAGCACAAGCACAGATATTTTGGACGCTATGAGCGCGGCTGCCAAAGGCGGGCATACCGGATATGCCGCCATTCCTGGCACGACGGCGCTGCGCAAGGCCGTGGCGGCGCGTATAACCGCGCAATCGGGCGTGGCCACGTCGATAGACAATATCACCATCACGCCGGGAGGGCAGTCGGCCCTGTTTGCCAGCCATCACGCCGTGCTCGATGAGGGCGATACCGCGCTTTATATTGATCCCTATTACGCGACCTACCCCGGCACGATCCGCGCCGTTGGCGCACGACCGCTTGCCGTGCCTGCTGATAGCGCCAAGGGCTTTCAGCCACGCGGCGCAGATATCGCAGCCGCGGTCAAGGCCAGCGGTGCCAAAAGCCTGCTGATCAACACGCCCAACAATCCCACGGGTGCGGTTTATTCAAAACCGACCCTGCAAGACATCGCAAAGGCCTGCATCGACAATGACCTTTGGCTGATCTCGGACGAGGTATATGACAGCCAAATCTGGGAGGGGGCGCATCTGTCGCCTCGCGCCCTGCCTGATATGGCGGACCGCACGCTGCTGGTCGGGTCCATGTCCAAAAGCCATGCTATGACGGGCAGCCGTGTGGGCTGGGTCTGTGGCCCCGAACAGGTGATCGACAACCTGATCACGCTTTCGACCCACACGACCTATGGCGTGCCCGGATTTATTCAGGATGCGGCAACCTATGCCCTGTCCATGGGGCACTCGCTTGAAGAACAAGTCGCGGCTCCGTTCCGCCGTCGCCGATTAATCACGCAGGACCTGCTAACGCAGCAAAACGTGGTGCGCGCCGCGCCGATCCAAGGCGCGATGTATGCAATGCTGGATGTGCGTGCCACGGGCCTTTCCGGCGAGGCGTTTGCCAATGCGCTGCTTGATAGCGAACAGATCGCCGTGATGCCCGGTGAAAGCTTTGGACAGGCCGCCGCGGGCCATATCCGTGTCGCCATGACGATCGAAGACAACGCCTATATCAATGCGATCAAACGCCTGTTGGCCTTTGCCGCCCAGCTTGCCAGCGACAAGGCATAAACGTCGATCGAGGCGCCACATTCCGCGGGATGCATCAACATGGTGCCGCGTTCATCCTTGCGAATACCTAGGATTTCGGATCGGTCAAGATGCTGGCGGGGTTTAGGGGCGCAGGCAATTGCCATGTCGTCCGCTGCGCATGCTTTTACCCTTGGGTCGCCTGACGGCAAAGTGGATCGTGACACGCTCGATGGCACAGCTGAAGCCGTGCGCGTGGCAGCTGAAGTCGGCTTGCAGGGAATTGCAGACGACCTGCTGCAAGGCACCCAAACCGTCTACGACCTTGATCTCGCTGTCGGGAAAATCCGCGCCGCGACCGAAGCTGCCCGCGCCCTGCCCTGCGATTTCGTTTTGATGGCCCGCGCTGATGGGATCATGGTCGACACCTATGATATCAACGAGGCCATCGGCCTCCTGAAAGCGTTTTCAGCCGCAGGGCAGATTGTCTTTACGCGCCTATGACCAAATCCTTTGCTGGTCTGTCGCAGATCGTGGCGCAAACCGACAAGCCGGTAAATGCGCTTGTGGCGGGGGACTATGCCTCTTACGACCGCGCGGATTTTACAAAGATCGGCGTGGCGCGCCTCTCGCTTGGCTCGGCTCTGGCACGCACGATGCATCGGGTTATTCATGACGCTGCGACAGTAATGTTTGGAGCCGGCGAATTTAGCGCTCTTGGAGATGACATAGATGGGGGAATCGCAGACGCACTACTTGCGAAGGATTAATGCACTGCTACGATTTTTGACCGCTTTTACCCTGTTTTTCGGGCTAATGATGGGCGTATCGGCCGAAACCTTTTCCACACCCGCAACAGCACCGGTGAATGATTTCGCCGGGATGATTGACGATGCCAGCGAGGAGCACCTGACCCAAACGCTCGCCTCGATCCTTGATGATACCGGCGCTGAAATAACAGTTGTGACCCTGTCATCGGTTCGGTTTTACGCGCAAGACATCGATATCACCACATTTGGCAAGGCGCTGTTTGACCAATGGGGCATCGGCGCCGAGGGCGAATATACCGGCGTCCTACTGTTAGTGTTTCGCGATGACCGCGAGATCGCGATTACGCTCGGCGGTGCCTATGGCACTGACTGGGATCGCGCTGCGGTCTGCGTGATTAACGAAGATATCCTGCCGGTGTTTCGCAACGGTAGTTTCGCTGCGGGACTGACCAGTGGCATCGAGGGGATCAATGATCGGATCGTTGCGCCATTCCACACCGGTGGCCATGCAAGTGGCGCCGCTGACAGCCAAGGTGGGTTAAGCATCTGGGCGATTCTTGCGCCGCTGGCTGCAGTGATTGCTGGGCTTATTGGCTGGGGGCTGGTGCGCGCGGCTCGACTGACCAAGGAGCCCTGCCCGCAGTGTGGCAAACCGGGCCTTGAACGCGAACGCATCATGCTTGCTCGGGCGACTGAAACCGCATGACCTGTCCCAGTTGCGGACATGTGACCGCGACAGCATCTGTTATCCCCATAAAAACCGCCAAAGCAGATGACGGTGACAAATTCGGCGGTGGTGGCACAAGTGGCAAATGGTAATCCGCACCCTGTGATGGCGGGTTGGGGCGACGTGCTGCGACGATAGCTCAAAAGCGACGCGAGGTCGGAAACAGGCAAGACGGGGGTGTATTGCGCAGCGACGGTGAGCGAAATTTGTGAAAGGTGCGTCGTGAAGCCTAACCAGTCATCCGGCATTTTCATTGTCGAGCGTACAATTGGCGCGCGGCGCGGACGTGCGGCGCGGGGGCGTCCAACCAAAGGATAAAGTATCGCAATCCTTTTCCCCTTTTTTGCACGAGCGCCCCCATGACCGATATCACCTACCCGTCCAAGAATCCGACCCCACGCCCCGCCAGAACAGGTGGCCGCGCCGCGCGACACGCCAGCCGCGCCGCCCCCCTGTCGGGCGATATGCGCCCCATCCACGCAGGCATGTCCGGCGGTCAATATTCGCCGCTAAGCGACGCCGATGTGGCGCGCATCCACGAGGCCGCACTCACAGCACTTGAAGAAATCGGGCTGGCCGATGCCCCGCCATCTGGCGTCGCAATCCTGACAGGCGCTGGCGCCGTGCAAGGCAACGACGGGCGCATCCGCTTTCCGCGCGCTTTGGTTGAAGACATGCTGGCAATTGCCAAGCGCGACCTCACACTTTGCGCCCGCGATTCTGCCCATGACCTCGATCTGTCGGGCACGAGGGTGCATTACGGCACGGCGGGCGCGGCGGTGCATATGGTTGACGTGCTGGGGCGCAACTACCGCGAAAGCACCGTGCAAGACTTGCACGACGCCGCGCGGATCGTTGACACGCTTGATAATATCCACTTCTTGCAGCGGCCAATGGTGGCCCGCGATATTCTTGATAACCTCGAAATGGACCTCAACACGGTCTACGCGACCACTTCGGGCACAAAAAAGCACATCGGCACGTCGTTTGTTGAACCCTCCCACGTGGCGCCGTGCATCGAGCTGCTGCACATGATTGCCGGCGGCGAGGACGCATGGCGCGCACGCCCCTTCATGAGCAATTCAAACTGCTTTGTGGTTCCGCCGATGCGGTTTGCCACTGAAGCCTGCGAAGTGATGGAATTGTGCATTCGTGCGGGCATGCCAGTGCTGTTGTTGTCGGCAGGCATGTCCGGGGCCACTGCGCCGTCCACCATCGCTGGCGCCATCGTGCAGGCAGTGGCCGAATGCCTTGCGGGGATCGTCTATGTGAACGCCATGGCACCGGGGCATCCGGCAATTTTTGGCACATGGCCGTTCGGGCTGGACCTGCGCACAGGGGCCATGACGGGCGGGTCGGGCGAACAAGCGCTTCTGACGGCAGGCTGTGCGCAGATGCACCGTTTCTACGGGTTGCCCGGCGGGGCAGCGGCAGGGATCGCTGACAGCAAAATGCCCGATATGCAGGCGGGCTGGGAGCAGATGTGTTCCAACGTCATGGCCGGACTGTCGGGGCTGAATATGGTCTACGAGGCCGCGGGGATGCACGCCTCGCTGCTCGGGTTTTGTCACGAATCCTTGATCCTCGGCGATGACCTGATCGGCCAGGCCCTGCGCTGCGTGCGCGGGATCGAAGTCGATGACGAAACGCTCGCCCTGGATCAAATGCGCGCGGTCTGCATGGGCGGTCCTGGGCATTACCTTGGCACTGATCAAACCCTCAGCCGGATGCAAAAAGACAACGTTTATCCAAAACTGGGAAATCGCATGTCACCAAAGGAATGGGCCGAAAAGGACAAGCCGGACCTGATTGAAAATGCGGTGGCGCACAAAGAAAAGATATTGGCGACCACAAGTGCCGCGCGCTTTGCGCCGGACCTTGATGCTGCGATCCGCGCCCGATTTAACATCCATTTGCCGATATAAATCGGCGCAGGGGGCGCTGCCGCCGCCCTGCGGGCGGCCCCCCCGGAGCATATCAAATCAGAACGTCGGATCTGACCCCCGTCAGTCACTGTGGTGCATCAGGGGGGCCTTCTCTTGTTACGGCCATTGGCTCTCTAGCTTGCGCCGCGGTCCGATGCTAACCTTGGATGGTTAACGCCCCCTATTTTTTCTTCAAAGATGCTCAATCTTTTGGACGGCTCAGGGTTCCGCCCCCAACGGCGGCGCGCACACCCGTGGTGCTGGCACATGATGTGGGCAACCCCTTAGCCACGCGCACCGCCAGATAGGCAAAGGCCTGTGCTTCAATCATATCACCGTCCAGCCCGACGTCCTCGACCGCGCGCACTGGGCAATCAAGCCCGGCATGCAGCATCGCCATCATCGTTAGGTTCTTGCGCCCGCCCCCACAGACGAGCACGGTGCTGGGGGGGGTCGGGCAATGCTCCATCGCGCGCATGACCGCACTTGCGGCCATTGCTGTCATCGTCGCCGCAGCGTCCGCGTCGCCAAGCTCACGCACAAGGTCGAACATCTGATCAAACGCGTTACGATCCAGTGATTTGGGAGGTATTTTATAGAAATACGGATCATCCAAAAACAGCTCGAGCGCGCCGGTGACCACGGTTCCCCGTGCGGCCAATTTGCCCTCACGATCAAAGGGTTGCCCCAGCCTTTGTTGTATCAAATCATTTATTGGAGCGTTTGCTGGACCGGTGTCAAAGGCCAGCAGCGCGCCGTCGCTTTCGGGCGCGGGCTTGCTTGGGTCCACCCACGTTAGGTTCCCGACCCCACCAAGGTTGAGAAACGCAATCGGCGCGTCTGCCTTGACCCATTTGGCCAGCGCGAAATGATAGAACGGCGCAAGTGGCGCGCCCTGCCCGCCAAGGCGCACATCGGCGCTGCGAAAATCCCAGACGACAGGCACACCAATCCGATCCGCCAGCCGTTGCCCGTCACCCGCCTGATGCGTGCCGCGACCACCCGGATCATGCGCCAAGGTCTGGCCGTGAAATCCGGCCAGTTCGATGCCCTCGAATCCGGACATCGCTTGCGCATGAACGTCTTCGATCAACGCTACGACGTCGCCACCAACCTCGTCATGCCACTGCCCGAGTGCACCGTGCAAAACCGCGCGTTCATCATCGGAATATGGCCGATATTGTGTTTCCCCAAAGCCGAACACTGCATGTCCGTCCGTGTCGATCACGGCCACATCCACCCCATCAAGCGAGGTTCCCGACATCGCCCCAAGGGCGCGCACCGTGCCAGATTTCAACATGCACTTTCCCTTGGTTAAACTGCCCCTTATAGATGCCCCGAACCTGATGCAGAGGCAAGTTATGACCTACCACCCCAAATCCGATTTTATGGCCGTCATGATGGACCGTGGCTTCCTCGCCGACTGCACTGATTATCAGGCGCTGGACGAGGCATTGAGCCGCGGTGTTGTGCCCGCCTACATCGGCTTTGATGCAACGGCGAAATCGCTGCACGT
Source organism: uncultured Octadecabacter sp. (assembly GCA_937891785.1). Lineage (GTDB taxonomy): Bacteria > Pseudomonadota > Alphaproteobacteria > Rhodobacterales > Rhodobacteraceae > SW4. The sequence goes on along the minus strand of CALAGN010000010.1, from coordinate 23,098 downwards.
GGGCAGCCTGATCCAGATCATGATGCTGCGCTGGCTACAAAAGACCGGCCACCAGCCGATCACCCTGATGGGTGGCGGCACGACCAAGGTAGGTGACCCCAGCTTTCGTGCCGATGAACGCCCTTTGCTGACGGCTGACCAGATTGATGACAATATCAACGGCATCAAAAAGGTTTTCGCCGCTTATATTGATTACGACACCGATGCGCCCAACAAGGCGCTGATGCTCAACAACGCCGAATGGCTGGACGGGCTGAACTACCTTGATTTCCTGCGCGACATTGGCCGCCATTTCAGCGTTAACCGGATGCTGGCGTTTGAGAGCGTGAAATCGCGGCTGGATCGCGAGCAAAGCCTTAGCTTCCTCGAATTCAACTACATGATCCTGCAAGCCTATGATTTTCTTGAGCTTAACCGCCGTTATGGTTGTGTGTTGCAGATGGGTGGCAGCGATCAATGGGGCAATATCGTGAACGGTATTGATCTGACCCGTCGCGTGCTGGATCACGAAATCTATGGGCTGACCTCGCCGCTGCTGACCACCAGTGACGGCAAGAAGATGGGCAAGTCCCAGGACGGCGCTGTTTGGCTGAATGCCGATATGGTCGCGCCCTATGAATTCTGGCAGTTCTGGCGCAATACCACCGATGCCGATGTGGGTCGGTTCCTGAAGCTTTACACCGAACTGCCGCTGGATGAATGCGACCGGTTGGGCGCCCTGGAAGGTGCCGAAATTAACGCCGCCAAGATCATTTTGGCCAATGAAGTCACGACCTTGCTCCATGGTGGCGATGCGGCGAAAACCGCCGAAGCCACTGCACGCGAGGTGTTTGAGCGGGGCGGCGTGGGCGATGACCTGCCGACTCTGACTCTGACTGCCGCCGACCTTGGTGATGGCATGTCGATCGTGCAATTGATCGTGAAATCCGGCCTTGCGGGCAGCGGCAAGGAGGCCAAGCGCCTGATCTCTGAAAATGGTGCGCGTTTGAATGACGAACCGGTAACGGACGCTGGCATGATGATAGGCGCCGCCGCACTTGCCACGCCGATGAAATTGTCAGCAGGTAAGAAACGCCACGCGCTGGTGCAATTGGGCTAAAGCCACAACCAGTCGATCACCGCTAGCACGCCGCCTGCGGGAAGCGCCGCCGAAACCGCGAGCAATGCGGCCCCCAGCGGTGTCAGGCGCGGGCTGATAAGGATATGGCCGTAAACCGATGCGCTGCGTGGTTTCATGTAAGCCATTAAGACAGTCTTAGGTTTCAACTGTCTTAATATGGGCCATGATAATTACGCCCGCCCGCCCGCCACCTGATACAATCCTGCCACTGCAACAACACCCGATGTTCGCGGATGCCCTCGCCCGCATGGGCCGCGATGTGTGTTGTCTGACGCTGCGAGATGGTGCGCGCCGTGTCGGTTATGTCCAATTGATGACGCGCCGCTTGGGATGGTTTGGGCAGGTCAGCATGGCCTCGCGTGGTCCGATCTGGGCTGATGATGCCCCGCCCGAAGTGCAGGCGCGTGCGCTTGAACGGCTTGGCCGTCAGGGGGTGCGGATTGTGAATGCGAACGGGCCGCTGCGGCGGTCCGTAGGTTCGGGGTTTCGCCAGATTGTCACGCCCGCGCATGTGGCCGAGCTGGATCTACGCGGTGACTTTCAAGGGAGAATGCATCCCAAATGGCGCAACCGTTTGCTGCGCGCGCAGAGCGGTTCACTGACGCTGCACCACCGCGCATTTGATGCCACCGCGCATGCTTGGCTGCTGAACGCAGACCGCGCCCAGCAAAAGGCGCGGGGTTACCGCGCCTTGCCCACTGAACTGACGCTGGCCTTTGCTGAGGCCAATCGCCGCCAGGTACGTGTGGTGACGGCACACGTAGGCCCGACTGTGGTCGCCGCCATGTTGTTTCTGTGTCACGGCCCCGTCGCCACCTATCACATCGGCTGGCGCAGCCTCGATGAGTGCGCCAATGGCGCGCACAATCTGATCCTGGCCGCAGCAATGGAGAAGTTGGCCCAGGATGGCCATGTGTGCCTTGACCTCGGGCTAGTCGACACCGACACGGCGCCGGGGCTTGCGCGCTTCAAGATAGGGTCTGGTGCAACGGTGCGACCACTTGGCGGGACATGGCTGCGTTTGCCCGATCCCACAGGACCCCTGCGCAGGCTAGCAGGGCTGCCCGCGCCGTGCTAAGCCCCTATCAAAGATCAAATTCGGGGCCGTAATGACATTTCTTCAAATAGCATCGCTGCTGATCGTTCTGGCCGGTGCATTCGGGTCGATCAACTATTTCTTCCTGCGTCTCCCATCGGCGATTGGCATTCTTGTGGTCGCACTTCTGGCCTCGTTTGCCGTTATTATTACCGACTGGATATTTCCGGCCTTGACCGTCGAAGAAGCCCTGCGCGCCCAAGTGCTTGAGATCGAATTTTCCGATGCTCTGCTTGAAGGTATGTTGGGGCTGTTGCTGTTTGCAGGCGCGCTGCATGTTAAGCTTAGCGATCTGCGGCGCGAATGGGTCGTGGTCATGCTGATGGCCACGCTGGGCATTGCGCTGTCTACGTTAATTATCGGCGTCGGATTTAGCTGGCTGACCGGCATGCCGCTGATGATCGCACTGGTCTTTGGCGCGTTGATTTCACCAACTGATCCGGTCGCAGTCTTGGGTGTCCTGCGCGAGGCGGATTTGCGCAAGTCGTTAGAAACAAAGATCGCCGGCGAAAGCCTGTTTAACGACGGTGTGGCCTATGTGGTATTCTTGATCCTTATTGGCCTCGCCTTTCCGCATGGCGATGCGCACGGATCGGGCCTTGCCGACGCCGGACGGTTGTTTGTCCAAGAAGCACTGGGTGGCGCTGTGCTGGGCCTGTCATTGGGCTGGCTAACGTTTCGCGTGATGCGCCGGATTGATGATTACTCGCTTGAGGTGCTGATCACTCTTGGTCTTGCCTTTGGTGGCTATGAACTTGCGGTTTATCTACATGTCAGCGCGCCAATCATGGCCGTCTGCGCGGGTCTGCTGATTGGCGATGTAGGCACGAAATACGGCATGTCCGAGGAAACTCGCCGCTATGTTGATGCGTTTTGGAAATTGATTGATGAAATCCTGAACGCGGTGCTGTTCTTGATGATCGGCTTTGAGGTCTTCGCTGTTGCATTCGACACATCTTACCTAACGGCTGGTTTTGCCGCGATCGCACTGGCGTTGTTTGCGCGCTTTGCCGCCGTGTCCGTGCCAGTCTTGATGCTGCGCCCGTTTCGCAGTTTTTCGCGTGGCGTAATCCCGATCATGACATGGGGCGGCCTTAAGGGCGGTATTTCGGTCGCGCTTGCGCTGTCGTTGCCCGAAGGCGAATGGAAACCGTTGATCTTGACCGCAACCTACATCGTGGTGATCTTTTCAATCATCGTGCAAGGCCTGACAGTGGCGCAACTTGCCGAACGGCTGGGCCGCGCGCCCGAACTACGATGACCCCGATCTGCGCCTTTGATATCGCGCCCGACGGGCGGGCCCGCGCGCTGGACACGCTGGAAGGGGCTATCACACGCGGCTATCGCTGGGTGCATCGTGACCTGAACAATCCTACATCGGCCGATTGGGTCCGCGCCACCCTGCCCGCGGCTGCCCCGGGCCTGTTGGCCGCCGAGACCCGCCCCCGCGCTGATCCCCATGAGGAAGGCTTGCTGCTGACATTGCGGGGCGTGAACCTCAACGTCGGTGACGCGCCCGAAGATATGGTATCGCTGCGCCTGTGGATCACGCCGACCCTGATTGTTTCCATGCGCCGTCGCCGCATCTTTGCAATTGATGATCTGCGCCAAGCCGCTGTGGCCAATGCCGCGCCGCCCTCGGTTGGGGCATTTGTCGCGGCCCTTGTGACGGGGCTGGTGACGCGGATCGAAAACACATCACTCGCGCTGGATGATCTTGCCGACGCAATGGAAGACTCCGTTTATGAAAACGAAGAACCTGCCCTGCCCGAGCTTGCCCCGCTGCGCCGCCAAGTCATCAAACTTCGCCGCCATATGGGGCCACAAGCGGCGGCACTGCATGACCTTGCCCGCCTCGAAAACGCAATGTTTCCGGCCGGCTTGCGCACCGCCCTGCGCGACAGCGCTAACCGCGCGACCCGCACCGACGAAGAGCTGCACGAAATCCGCGAACGTCTGACAGCGCTTGCCGATCACATCGACATGGCGCAAACCACACGCATGGGGCGCAACAGTTATGTGCTGTCGGTGATTGCCGGTATATTCCTGCCGCTGGGCGTCATTACGGGGCTGTTTGGCGTGAACCTTGCAGGCATGCCCGGATCAGATCAGCCATGGGCATTTGCCGCACTATGCATCGCGATGGGCGTGATTTGTCTGGCGGGTTGGGCTGCGCTGCGCTGGAAACGCTAGCTTTAGGCATCCTATCGCTGGCATCCGCGCTCGTCCTTCGCTAAACGAGGTCAAGGCGAAGGGACGAGCGCAATGAGTGACACAATTCTTTCACGCTGCGAGGCGAGTGGCCTGCGCATGACCGGCCAGCGCCGCACGATTGCTACCGTGCTGGAAGCGGCGGACGATCATCCCGATGTCGAGGAGCTTTATGCCCGCGCCAGCGCTGCCGATCCGCGTATTTCGCTGGCCACTGTGTACCGAACAGTCAAACTGTTCGAAGAATCCGGCATTCTGGACAAGCACGAATTTGGCGACGGACGCGCGCGCTATGAAACCGCCAACCGCGAGCACCACGACCACCTGATCGACGTGCATTCGGGCGAAGTGATTGAATTCGTCGACCCCGAGATTGAGGCGCTACAAGAAAAAATCGCCGCAAAGCTGGGTTATGAACTCAAGGGGCACCGGCTGGAGCTCTTTGGCGTGCCCATCAAGCGAAAGTAAACGCCAGCACTTTGGGGGGTTTTTGGTCGTCGCCCCTCTCTTCAGATTGACCATCCAGCGGCCCCTCTTGCGGTCTCACCCTTACATTTACCAAGGCGGCATCGAATTAATGGATAACCTGCGCGGCAGTATCTTGATGGTCATCGCCATGGCCGGTTTTGCAATAGAGGATATGTTTATCAAACAGATCGCCGGTGCGCTGCCGGTGGGTCAGGTTGTGGTATTTCTTGGTCTTGGCGGCACGGTGATTTTTGGCGCGATTGCACTGCGCTACGGTGACAGGCTTTGGTCGCCCGCGCTGCTGCATCCCGCGTTCATTATCCGCAACATCTGCGAAGTGGGCGGCACCTTGGGGTTTGTTAGTGCCATCGCCCTCACGCCAATCTCGACAGCCTCGGCGATCCTGCAAGCGACCCCGTTGGTGGTGACGCTGGGTGCCGCGCTGTTTCTTGGTGAAACTGTCGGTTGGCGACGTTGGCTGGCCATTCTGGTCGGCCTGTTCGGCGTTGTCCTGATCATCCGCCCCGGCATGGAGGCTTTCGATATCAAATCAATGCTCGCCGTGATCGGTGTGGTTGGCCTCGCGGGGCGTGACCTTGCGACACGGCGCATTCCGACAACCGTGACCACGCGCCAGATTACGTTCTACGCCTTTGTGGTGTCGATCCTGACAGGGGCAATTCTGCTATGGCTTGGTGTCACGGGCGATACGCTCTTGCTGCCGGACCACACTGACCTTTGGCGCATGTTGGGCGCGCTGGTTGTTGGGCTTGGCGCCTATTATATGATCGTCATGGCCACGCGGATGGGCGATATGTCGGTCGTGGCACCGTTCCGATATTCGCGACCTGTGTTTGCGCTAATCGTCGGTGTGATGGTATTTAGCGAACGCCCTGATGCGCTGACACTGATCGGCGCCACAATTATCGTCGGGTCGGGCTTCTTTACGCTTTGGCGTGAATCCCGACTGCGGCGCACTTCCCTAAGGACCGCCAAGGCGGTATAGAATCTTGAATAGCACGCTGTTTGCGCTAACAAACCCCAAAGGATCTCGTCATGAGCATCATTATCGACGTCTACGCCCGCGAAATCCTTGATAGCCGTGGCAATCCCACTGTCGAGGTAGATGTGACACTCGAAGACGGCACAATGGGCCGCGCCGCTGTGCCGTCTGGCGCCTCCACCGGCGCGCATGAAGCTGTCGAAAAACGTGACGGCGACAAAACACGCTATATGGGTAAGGGCGTGCTGGACGCGGTCGACGCCGTGAACGGCGAAATTGCGGAAGCGATCGTCGGTTTTGACGCCACCGAACAAGTCGCCATAGATATGATGATGATCGAACTTGACGGCACCCCCAACAAGGCCCGCCTTGGCGCAAACGCGATCCTTGGCGTATCACTGGCTGCGGCCAAGGCTGCCGCAGACTATTGCGAACAACCATTGTTCCGCTACATCGGTGGCACATCCGCCCGCGTGTTGCCCGTGCCGATGATGAACATCATCAACGGCGGCGAACATGCTGATAATCCAATTGATATTCAGGAATTCATGATCATGCCGGTGGCCGCCGACAACATCCGCGACGCGATCCGCATGGGCGCCGAGGTGTTCCACACCCTGAAAAAAGAACTAAGCGCCGCAGGCCACAACACCGGCATCGGCGACGAGGGCGGCTTTGCCCCCAACCTTGCCAGCACCCGTGACGCGCTTGATTTCATCATGACGTCGATCAAGAAAGCAGGCTACACGCCGGGTAGCGACATCCACCTCGCGCTCGATTGCGCTGCCTCTGAATACTACAAAGACGGCAAATACGAGATGAAAGGCGAAGGAAAATCTCTCACATCCGCCGAAAACGCCGACTATCTTGCACAGCTGGCCGCCGATTATCCGATTATCTCAATCGAAGACGGCATGGACGAAGACGATTGGGACGGCTGGAAGCTGCTTACTGACAAGATCGGCGACAAAATCCAGCTGGTCGGTGACGATCTGTTCGTGACCAACCCCGCCCGCCTGGCCGAAGGTATAGCCAAAGGCAGCGCCAATTCCATGCTGGTCAAAGTGAACCAGATCGGCACGTTGACCGAAACGCTGCAAGCCGTCGATATGGCCCACCGCGCAGGGTTCACTAACGTGATGTCGCACCGCTCGGGCGAAACCGAAGACGCAACAATTGCCGACCTCGCCGTGGCCACCAACTGCGGCCAGATCAAAACCGGCTCGCTGTCGCGCTCGGACCGTCTGGCAAAGTACAACCAGCTAATTCGCATCGAAGAAATGCTTGGCGAAACAGCCGTCTACGCTGGGCGCAGCATCCTCAAGTGACAGCCGACCAGATCATCGCACACCTGAACCTCGCCCCCCATCCGGAGGGCGGGTTTTATCGCCAGACATGGGTGGCCGAAAACGACGGCCGCCCAACTGGCACCTGCATCTACTTTCTGCTCAAGAGCGGCGGCGCAAGCCATTGGCACCATGTGGATGCGGTTGAAATCTGGCACTACTACGCAGGCGCGCCATTGATCCTGCGCATGTCAGACTCGGACGCTGGGCCTGCAATCACACATCGCCTTGGCCCCGACCTCGCAATTGGCGAAGTCCCGCAAATCATCGTGCCCACAGGCCATTGGCAGGCGGCACAAACCACAGGCGACTGGACCCTCGTAGGGTGTACAGTCAGCCCGGGTTTCCAGTTTTCCGGCTTCATGCTCGCGCCAAAAAACTTCGATATCCCAGACGCATAACCCCCAATTCTTCTGTTGATATATACTCCGGGGGAGTCCGCAAGGACGGGGCAGCGCGCCCTAAAACATCATGGGCGCGCAGCGCGCGTTTTACCTAGTCCATAACTTGCAGACGTTTGATCAGGCTCGATGTGTCCCATCGTCCGCCGCCCATGCGCTGCACGTCTTTGTAAAACTGGTCCACAAGCGCCGTGACAGGCAGGCTCGCGCCGATATCATCGCCCGCATCCAGCACGATCCCAAGATCCTTGCGCATCCAATCCACGGCGAACCCGTGATCAAATTTATCCGCAAGCATCGTCTCAAAGCGGTTCGCCATTTGCCAGCTTCCGGCGGCCCCTTGGCTAATCACCTCGACCACATCGGCCCCGTCCAGACCTGCCTTTTGGGCAAAGTGCAACGCCTCGGACAGGCCTTGCACAAGGCCCGCAATTGCGATCTGGTTGCACATCTTTGTCAACTGTCCAGCACCACTGTTGCCCAAGCGCTTGCAAATCTTTGCATAAGTTTCGATCACTGGCGCGGCTCGTGCATAAGCATCCGCCTCACCGCCACACATAACGGACAACGCACCGTTTTCAGCGCCCGCCTGCCCGCCCGAAACAGGGGCGTCGATAAAACTGATCTGCGCAGCCGCAGCCGCGCCGTGCAAGTCCCGTGTGACTTGCGCTGAAACGGTTGTGTGATCGACAAACACTGTGCCCGCAACCATGCCCGCAAAGGCCCCGTCATCACCAAGGCACACGCTGCGCAGGTCATCATCATTGCCGACGCAGGCCATCACAAAATCCGCCCCCACCGCTGCTTGTGCCGGTGTGTAGGCCATCGCCCCGCCATGCTGCGCAACCCAAGCCGCTGCCTTGGCGGGCGTGCGGTTATAGACTGTCACGTCGTAACCCGCCGCTTGAAGATGTCCGGCCATTGGGTATCCCATGACGCCCAGCGCCAAAAATGCTATTTTCGTCATGTCTTGCCCTCTCGCGTGGTTTCTGAAATCAGAGCATGATATCTACCTTACCACTCCCGCCCGTCAACTGCCCCGCAAGGACAACCACGATATGGCGCTTCTTTTTCGCTGGCTTTTTCGACTGGCTTCGGGGCTGGTTGTGCTTGTGGTCGCGGTCCTTGCGCTGGCGTATTATTTCGCGTCACGCTCCTTGCCCGACTATGAAGGCACGTTTGACGTCATCGGTATTTCGGCACCAGTCGAAATCGTGCGCGATAATGCCAATGTTCCACATATTTTCGGCGAAACAGACGCAGATGTGTTTTTTGCGCTTGGCTATGCCCACGCCCAGGATCGCCTGTGGCAGATGACGATGCTGCGCCGCACAGCGCAGGGCCGCTTGTCGGAGCTCTTTGGTGAACGTACGTTGCGGATCGACACGCTTTTGCGCCGCCTTGATCTTTATAGCAGTGCGCGTGCCTCGGTTACGGCCCAAGACGCCCCAACCACCCAAGGGCTTGAGTCTTACGCCGCAGGTGTAAATGCCTATCTGGCCGAGGTGAATAGCGGCGCGCGGGGCCGCGGGGCCCCCGAGATGTGGATTTTCAACCACGCCGTAGCACCATGGCGACCCGCTGATTCCATCGCCGTAATTAAATTGATGGCGTTGCAACTGTCCGGCCACCTCGAAGAAGAAGTACTGCGCGCGCGCACCTCGCTTATTCTGGATGATGCACGGGTTGACGACATCCTGCCGCAAGCCCCCGGTCAAGGGATTGCGGCCCTGCCCCGCTACGCCAGCCTGATTGAAGGCGCGCCGCGCTACGCTGAAAACATGCGGATGCCGTTTGATTTGCTGTCACCCGTGCGCCCACGCGGATTGGCCGGTGCATCCAACGCTTGGGCAGCGGGTGTCAGCCGGTCCGCAACCGGATCGACCTTGCTTGCCAATGATCCCCATCTAGGACTGACCGCCCCGACAATCTGGTATCTGGCGCGGCTAGAGCTGGACAGCGGCGGCGTTATTGGCGGCACAATCCCCGGCGTGCCTGTGGTTCTTATTGGGCGCAGCGCTGATCTGGGCTGGGGGCTGACCTCGGCCTACTTGGATGACCAGGACGTGTTCATAGAAGAGGTCAACACCCAGGACGCCAACCAGTATCGTACCGCCGATGGCTGGGCCCCGTTTGAAACCCGCGACAGTATCATAACGGTGCGTGACGGCCCCGCCGTAACGATCAAGTTGCAATGGACAAGCAACGGCCCTGTAATCCCACCCGATCAGTTTGATCTTGGCACGATCCTCCCACCCGGCCATGTGACCACGTTGGGCTGGACGGCCCTTAGTGATACAGACACCTCGCTGAGTGCTGCGATGGGCCTGATGCGCGCCCATTCGGTGCGCCAAGCGATTGCTGCCGCCGAAAACTATGTGGCCCCAGCGCAAGTCCTGACAATGGCTGATCGCAACGGCATCGCCATGAAGCTGATCGGAGCGATGCCGCGCCGCGATCCGGCTCATCAAAGTCAGGGCCGCTTGCCGACTTATGGCTATGTGCGCGAAAATCAGTGGCTTGGCATGCTGCCCTATTCCGCTAATCCGGAATTCGTTAATCCGGATGGCGGCATTCTGGGTAATACCAACAACAAGATCGTCGATCGTCCCTTTCCACTACATGTCTCGTTTGAGTGGGGTGACACCCAACGCATCAATCGCTGGCGCCGCCTGATGCAAGTCCGCGAAGTGCATACCCGCGAGAGTTTTATCGAAGCGCAGCTTGATACGGTAAGCTACACGGCGCGCTCGTTGTTACCACTGATCGGCGCTGATCTGTGGTTCACCGGAGAGGCCGCCCCCGAAGGCACGCCCGCCCGCCTGCGCCAACTTGCCTTGCAACTGCTCAGCGAATGGAACGGCGAGATGAATGAACATCTGCCTGAACCGCTGATCTATGCCGCATGGATGCGCGCCCTGCAGGATCGTTTGATCCGCGATGAAATGGGCGGATTATCGCGCGAGTTTACCCAGGTAGACCCGATCTTTATCGAACGGGTCTATCGCGACATCGATGGCGCCGCGCGCTGGTGTGATGTCCTGCAATCGACCCCCATTGAAACCTGCACGGATATCGCCCGTTTGGCGCTTGATGATGCCCTGCTTTGGATTGGTGAAAACCACGGTACGGCACTGGAAAGCCTGCGCTGGGGTGACGCCCACGAGGCGACGCATGACCATCCTGTGTTAGGTGACGCGGCGGTGCTGAACTGGTTCGTGAACATCCGCCAATCGACCAGCGGCGGCGACAACACGCTACAGCGTGGCCGCACATCGGGCGTTGATCCTTTCCCGTTCCGCAATGTCCACGCCGCAGGCTATCGCGGAGTCTATGATTTCGCCGATCCCGACAGCTCGGTTTTTGTCACGGCGACGGGACAATCGGGCCACCCGCTGTCGCGCTATTACGATGATCTGGGCAATTTGTGGCGGCGCGGCGAATATATCCCGATGTCGCTAGACCCTGCTTTGGCGCGGGCGGCGTCGGCAGGCATTACCATACTTGAGCCGATCAGCGACCAGTAGATCTAGCCTTTACCCGCCTGCGCGCGGCGTTTGTGATATTCGGCGGCCTGCGTTTTGGTCCAGTCGACAGTGACATGCCAACCGTCTTCAGCTGCGATCTCCTCGGTCACGGCGTCTTCGGCGTGCAGCCAGCTCAGGATTGCACCGTTCTGGTAGCCAATGGTCAAGGTTACGACCGTTTTTGGATCACCAATCAGCACGGTGATCGCAGCCAGCAAGTCGTCCAACCCTTCACCCGTCACGGATGACACAGCGAATTCATCAGGTCTGCGGCTGCATTCAACGCGATAACGGTCTTGATCCTCGGGTGGGAGAAGATCAAGTTTATTGCCGACTTCGATCACTGGTGTTTCAGGATCTAGCCCAATGTCTTTCAGGATCTTGTTCACCACGAGCATGCGGGAAAATACCTGCTCCTCGTCTGACACGTCTTTGACGTGCAAGATCAGGTCAGCCTCAAGCACTTCTTCCAGCGTCGCGCGAAATGACACGACCAATTCGGTTGGCAATTCACTGATGAAACCCACTGTATCAGACATGATGATATCATCACCCGAAGGCAGCAGAACCTTGCGCATGGTCGGGTCCAGCGTGGCAAACAGCATGTCCTTGGCGAACACATCCGCACCAGTCAGCCGGTTGAACAGCGTCGATTTTCCTGCGTTGGTATAGCCGACCAGCGCGACAATCGGATAGGGCACCTTGGCACGGCCCGCACGATGCAGTGCGCGGGTTTTTTTCACCTTGTCAAGTTGGGCACGCAGGCGATTCAACTGCATATCAATCGCACGCCTGTCAGACTCGATCTGGGTTTCACCGGGGCCACCAACAAAACCAAGCCCGCCACGTTGGCGTTCAAGGTGGGTCCACGCGCGCACAAGACGGGTCCGCTGATAGGTCAGGGCCGCCATTTCGACCTGCAACACGCCCTCTTTAGTGCGGGCGCGGTCACTAAAAATCTCGAGGATCAGGCCGGTGCGGTCCAGCAGTTTCACGCCCCACTCTTTTTCAAGGTTGCGTTGCTGCACAGGCGACACGGGCCCGTCGATCAATACTAGTCCTGCCTCAGCGTCATGAATGCGCTGTTTCAGCTCGGCAATCTTGCCTTTGCCAAACAGCTTTCCGGGATGCCTTTTTGGCAGGCGGACAATTTCAGCGCCTACGATTTCCAAATCAGGCAGGGCTTCACCAAGCGCCACAGCCTCGGCCAAAGCCGGTTCTGCGTTGCGTTTTGATCCGGCAACCTTAAGTTCGGGGTGCAGGACATAGGCCCGCATGACGGACCGTTCATCCTCTAAGGACATGCTTAGCCTTCTTCGCCGTCATAAAGGCTGATCGGCTGTGCCGGCATAATAGTGCTAATCGCGCTTTTATAGACAAGCTGGCTTTGGCCATCACGGCGCAACAGCACCGTAAAGCTATCAAACCAGGTGATCACACCTTGCAGTTTCACGCCGTTAATCAGGAAGATTGTAACGGGAACCTTCACCTTACGGACATGGTTCAGGAACGCATCCTGAAGGTTCTGTTTATCTGAGGCCATTGCCTAACCCTTCTATTCTTGTGGTCGCGGACCGACCATTCTCGTCTGGGCAAGTATGTAGCGCCCCGCACAGAGTTTCCAGTGCAAAAATATCGAGCATAGTCGAGGTGCTAGCGACGCCAGAATTCCGGATTCAACAGGGCGATAATCGCCAAGGCTTCAAGGCGCCCTACAACCATCGCGGCGGCCAGAACATATTTGGCAAAACCCGTCAGACCAGCATAGGAAATAGGCGCCTCGGCACCAACAGCCGCCAGTGGTCCCGTGGTCGACAGAGCCGCAACAGCCAGCACCATCGCCGTTTCAAACTGCGCACCCGTTAGGGACAAAAGCATCATCACGCCCGCGATCGAAAGCGCAAAAAGCATGAAAAATATCCAAGCAATATAGGCGCCCTGTTTTCGGATCCGGCGCGCATCAGCCCCCGCCCGACCGACCGATGAAGGATGCACAAGGCGCTCAAGCTCGCGTTCGGAGTGTTTGTAAAGCGCGTAAACGCGCAGCAATTTCACACCACCCGCCGTCGTCGCGACCCCGCCGCCAATCATTGACAGCCCCACAAGGATCAGCCCCGGCGTGGACAGCCCCGACCAGTTTGCAGCCCCCAGCCAGCCTGCGGATTCAAATCCGGTAGTGGTGAGGAAAGACATCACCGTAAAAACGCTGCCCCAAAGAGCGCGCAATCCCGACTGCAGCTCGCCGATGCCGGCGCTTGTCTCAGTCGCGCCGATCCAATGGCGCATGAACAGCAAGGCAGGCAAAACAATGACAAGGAACATGCCAAGGCGAAATTCTGGATCGTAAAACACGCCTCTGCGATCCTCGCCCATCATTCCGCGCCCGAACGTGAGACGCGACAGGGCAAAGACCATAAAGGCAAAGATCAGCATCTCGCCACCGATCCCCGCACCACTATAATAAATCCCGCCGACAGGCGATATTCCCGACGTCGCCATCACAGACATCGCATGGCACAGCGCCACAAACGGAACTTCGCCCAGGATCGTCAGGCCCGACCATAACAGCACTGTCAGCCCCGCATAAAGCGGCACAAGCTTGGCCGCGAAACGGGTCAGGCGCTCGGATGGGTCAGCACTGCGGGCGAACTGGCGGAAATCAGTGGCACCCTGCCCGGCAGTCGCCGTTGATCGCACCTCGAAACCGCCAAGGTTCATTGGCGCCAGGATCGACGCCGCAGCGACCCAAATCAGCAACCCGCCCATCCAGCCAACCATCGCCCGCCACAAATGCAACGGACGTGTCAGATTGCGCGGGTTGTCAAACAAGGTTGCCCCCGTCGTTGTGAAACTCGACACCATTTCGAACCACGCATCGCCAAAGGCGACGCCTTGCGCGGCTTCATGAAATGGCACGGCCAACATAAGCGGCAAGACCGAAAACGCCGCCAAGAGTGCGGTCAGTTGGCTACGCGCAATGCTGGACGGGCGATCGTGCTGGGTGGCAATTCCCAAGAGAACTGTCAGCAGCGAAAATAGGATCGCGCCGTAGAAAAACGCCCGCGCACCCGTAAAGTCGTTTAGCGAAAAAGCATAAAGCGCCGGCCCCATCATCGACAGGGACGCAATGCCCATCATCACAACAATAAAGGGATAATCGCTCAGGCGCAGGGTCATCAGAAAAAGTCGATCGAGACCTGCAAGAGGCGCTCGACTTCGCTCACATCGTCGGCCATGCAGAAAAGCGCGATTACGTCGCCTTCTTCTATGCGCAACGCGCCAGTGGGTTTGACCAGTTTATCGCCCTTCATCACGGCACCAATCAGGACCCCTTCGGGGAAATCAATGTCGCGGATACGTTGGCCGGAAATCGGCGATGTGGACAGCACCTGCGCCTCTATCACTTCGGCCTCGGCGTCACCGATAGAATAGACTCCACGCACGCGACCATGGCGGATATGGCGCAGAATGCTGCTGACGGTCGTGGCGCGCGGATTGATATAGGCATCAATCTTGAGCGGCCCCATCAGTGGCACAAGGCTGGGATCGTTGGTCAAACAAATCGCAAGCGGACAGCCCATTTCCTTGGCCCGCACCGAGGCCAGAAGGTTCGTTTTATCATCATCCGTCACCGCAAGAACCGCATCCGCGCCGGCGATATTGGCCTCTTCCAGCAGGCTCGCATCAAGCCCGTCACCGTTCAGCACAATCGTGCGTTCCAGCGCATCGGCTGCTTTCTCGGCAACATGGCGGTTCTTTTCGATCACGCGTACGCGCACGCGGTCGGTGCGTTTCTCCAATGCGCGGGCCACCGCGAGCCCGACATTGCCACCACCGATTATGACGATACGTTCTTGTTTCTCGTTGGATTTGCCGAAAATCTCCAGCGTGCGGGTCATGTCTTGGGTGCGGGTGAACAAGTAAACTTCGTCGCCCGCAAAAATCTGGTCGCCCGAGCCCGGGGCAAACAACGTGCCAAGGCGCCGGATCCCGACGACAATCGCCTGCAAGGTGATGAACAGGTCCGTCAACTGGCGCAACGGCGTGTTGATCACCGGACAGTCGGCGGCAATGTTGATGCCCAGCAATTGCGCTTTGCCGTCCAGAAAGCTTTCGGTGTCAAACGCAGCGGGGGCCGACAGGCGCCGCAGCGCGGCCTCGGCCACTTCTTTTTCCGGCGAAATCACCACGTCAATTGGCAGATGATCGCGGCGGTACAGGTCAGAATAGATCGCATCCAGATAGCTTTGCGCGCGCAGGCGGGCAATCTTGCGGCTGATATTGAACACGGAATGGGCGACCTGACAGGTGACCATATTAACTTCGTCGCTGTGGGTCGCGGCGATAATCATATCTGCGTCACGCGCACCGGCACGTTCCAGAACGTCCGGATAGCTCGCGTGGCCAGCCACACCCTGCACGTCCAGCGTATCGGTCGCGCGGCGCACCAGATCGGGATTGTGATCCACGACCGTCACATCGTTGCGTTCCCCAGACAGATGGCGCGCGATCTGCCAACCAACCTGTCCTGCGCCGCAAATAATAACCTTCATGCTAACCCCTTAGGTGCGTGGATTCTTAGTGGTGCCAGAGAGCGCAAGCACGGTCAATCACCCAGAGTATCGCCCGCCTATTCATCATCCGCCTCTTCGATATGCGCCACCCGCGCACCGGCCTTGTTCGAGGTCACAACCCCTAGCGATTTCAACTTGCGATGCAGCGCGCTGCGCTCCATTCCCACAAATGATGCCGTGCGGCTGATATTGCCGCCAAAGCGGTTGATCTGGGTCAGCAGATATTCCCGCTCGAACAGTTCGCGGGCTTCGCGCAAGGGTAATGTCGCAAGGCCACCCGAAAGCAACACACGATCCTCGCCTTCACGCGCATCTTCGTTGTTGGGCAGTTCCTTGGCCGTTATCGCATCGTTACTTTCACCAAGGATGAGAACGCGTTCCACGACGTTCTTAAGCTGGCGCACATTACCGGGCCAAAGCATGGTTTGCAGCAAAGCCCGCGCATCATCCGCCAGTTTGCGTAGAGGTAGACCCTGCAACTTATTGAAAATGCTTATGAAATGCTCAGCTAGCATCGGAATATCCTCGCGACGTTCTTCCAGACTGGGCACATGGATAGGTACGACATTTAGGCGATGAAACAGCTCTTGGCGGAACCGGTCTAATTCGATTTCGACTTGTAGGTCTTTGTTTGTGCTGGATATAACCCGCAGATCCACTTGCACTTTACCGGCGCCGCCAACCCGTTGAAATTGTTGGTCAACCAGGACCCGCAAGATTTTCGATTGTGTGCCAAGGGGCATATCCGCGACCTCGTCGAAATAGACGACACCGCCGCTCGCCTCTTCCAGCAGACCCTTTTCGACGCCACGTTCAGGGCTTTCGCGCCCGAACAAAACTTCTTCCATGCGCTCGGGTTCGATCGAGGCGGAACTGACCGTCACAAAAGGGGCCCCCGCGCGGTTGGAATTGGTGTGGATATAGCGCGCCGCGATTTCCTTGCCCGCGCCAGCCGGACCCGTCAGCATCACACGCCCATTCGATTTGGTGACTTTATCAAGTTGTGATTTCAGAGTGCGGAACGCGGCACTATCGCCCAGCATTTCCGCGCCCGCGGTTTCGCCACGCTTCAATTGCAGGTTCTCGCGGCGCAGACGCGCCGTGTCCATCGCACGGCGAATAACCACCATCAACTGGTCGATATTAAACGGTTTTTCGATGAAATCATAAGCACCCTGCTTGATGGCCGCGACCGCAATTTCGATATTGCCATGGCCTGATATGATTACAATCGGGATGTCAGGGTGGTCGCGCTTGACTGATTTCAGGATGTCGATACCATCCATCTGGCTGTCCTTAAGCCAGATATCAAGCACCATCAACGAGGGCGGCTCCTTGGCGATTTCAGCCATGCATTGATCGGAGTTTGCTGCCAATCGAGTCGAAAACCCCTCGTCCTTTAAAATATCCGAGATCAGCTCGCGGATATCGCGTTCGTCGTCGGTAATCAGGATATCGCCCATAATCGTCCTCATACTGTTTCTTGGTGTGGCTGCGCCGCGGCGACAAGGACCGGCAGGTCAATCACTGCCATGGCCCCGCAGTGCGCGGATTCGTTGAAAGGGGCCGCGTCCTGCAATTGCAGGGTGCCGCCATGTTCTTCGATAATTTTCTTTACGATCGGCAGGCCAAGGCCCGTGCCTTTTTCGCGGGTTGTCACGTAGGGTTCAAACAGCCGCGCGCGGTCTTCGGGAAGGCCCACGCCGTTGTCAGAAATGCAGATCAGCGCGCCACTTGTTAAAGCTTCCATCGTGATGCGCACCTCGGGTTTATAACCATCAGGCGCCCCATTTTCTTGCAATGTTTCAGTGGCTTCGCCCGCGTTCTTAATCAAGTTAGTGAGAGCCTGCGAAATCATCGTGCTATCCAGATCGGCCATAACGGGGCCGTCGGGCAGATCGGAAGTGATGCGCACATCCGGCTGTCCCGCCATTTGCAACAGAACGGCATCACGAACCAGTGCAGTCAGATCATGCGTGCGGCGTTCGGGTTCCGGCATGCGCGCAAACTTTGAAAATTCGTCAACGATCCGGCGCAGGTCGTTGGTTTGGCGAATGATCACATCAGTCATCTGTTCAAGCGCATCCTGCTCGTCGCCCACCAGCTTGGCAAACTTGCGTTTGATCCGCTCCGCACTCAGCTGAATCGGGGTCAGCGGGTTCTTGATTTCATGGGCAATCCGGCGGGCCACATCGCCCCAAGCGGCCAGACGTTGTGCGCTTACCAGATCGGTTACATCGTCAAATGCCACAACATACCCTTCAAGCGAGCCATCTTCGCGCAGCCGTGGCGACATGCGCACAAGCAGGCTTTCTTGGGTGCCGCCGCGGATCAGGTTGACCTGCTCTTGCATGGAATCGCGCGTATCGCGGCGCATTTCGTTAAAGAGCGGCGCGAATTCGGGCACGGCCACAACGATCGCCACATCAGATTGATCTTCGGCCATATCAAGCAGGCGGCGACCGGATTTGTTCACAAATGCTACTGTGCCGTCAGGATCAAGGCCAACGACACCAGACGACACAGATGACAGCACCGAATCAAATAGCCGCCGGCGGCGTTCGATCTGGTGGGTATTATCAACGAGTTCTTGCCGTTGCCCCTTCAGCTGCGTCGTCATCTGGTTAAAATATCGGCCCAGTTGCGCGATCTCGTCATCGCCCTGTTCTTCTGGCACGCGGACTTCAAGATCGCCACCACCAACCCGCTGGGACGCGCCCACAAGCCGCCCGATTGGACGGGACAGCCGTTCGGCAAACCAGATCCCCAGCCAGATCGCCGCGAGGATCAGGATCACTGCAAAGCCCAGATAAATCAGCCCAAATTCAAACAACAACCTGCCGCGATCGGATTCAAGCTGTTCATAAAGCGTCACGGTTTCCTGCGTTTCGTCAAGCAGTGACAAGACCGACCCATCCACTTCGCGGGTGACGAACAGGTACCTGTCCACAAATGCATCGAGCGGGATTAGCGCGCGAAATTCGTTGTTGTCCCAGTCTTCGATGATCACGAAACCGTCGGATGTTGCCTGCGCGATCTCTGCTGCGTCGGGGCGTTCATAGCCAAATTCGTATGACCGCGTGCCGCGTGCTTTAATCTCGCCAGCACCGTCGATCACAAACACTTCAGTCAGGGTGCGTTCAATCTGCGGCTGCACCGCGCCCAAGACCTGACGCACTTCACCATCGCTCATGAAAAATGTCTTGAGCCGTTCGGTATTGAGAAACCCAGCCAACCCGACCCCGTCACGACGGAGTTCCTGACGGTGTTCATCTTCATAGGCCTGTGCCGCCAGCAATGAATTGCCCACCACATTGCGCACACGTTCGCTGAACCAACCTTCAAGACCTACGTTTATCGTTAGCACTGCAAAAACCGCGACCAGCACAGTCGGGATCAAGGCCAGCAGCGCGAAAACACCAGTAAGGCGCAAATGCAACCGCGATCCGGCAGACCGCGCGCGCCGCGCCATCACCAGCGCGATGATGCGCTGCAGCACCAAAGCGGCGATCACAAGGATATAAACAAGATCGGCGAGCAGCACGATCCGCAAGGACGGCGCCGATGCGCTTTGATCAAGGGGCCCAAGAATCGTAATGGTCAGCCCGGCAAGCACTGGACCAAGTAACACCAGCCCAAGCGTCGCGGCGTTTCGCACAGGTTTTCTGCGCCGCCAACGGCTAAATCGTGCCAAATTAAAACCCAGAAGGGACCGTTGCACTTGCACGCCCTTTGATGTGAAGCCAAGGCCCCGTTACCGCGTTCGGTGTGGTGCTGATGCGCTACAGATTGTGATCTGCGGCATCATGGCCACGCTTATGTTGCGGTTTTACATCATTTTGCGACGCCGTGTCACGCTCATATCGAGGTCGATGATCTTCTTTCTGAGCGTATTGCGATTTATCCCAAGCAGATCAGCACATTTCGCCTGATTTCCGCCTGTTGCATCCAGCGCAATCTCGATCAACGGGGCCTCGACCTCGCGAAGGATCCGCAAATATAGACCGGGCGGGGGCAACGCGCCGCCATGCAGATCGAAATAGCGGCGCAGGTGTTTGGCAATACTGGCCGAAAGCTTGTCCCCTTCGCCCGCCGCACCCTGCATCGGTTGCATCGCGGGCTGGTTGCCGAGCACGGCTTCGACCTCGGACAGGGTAATTTCGTCTTCGGTCGCGGTCACCACAAGGCGGCGCACCGCGTTTTCCAACTGCCGCACATTTCCCGGCCAGCTATAGGTGCGGACCAGCTCGGATGCGCCCTGCGAAAAGCGGCGCAGGGGTGCGCCATCACGCTCGGCGCGCGCCAAGAAGTGTGTCGAAAGTAGCGGGATATCATCCACCCGTTCGCGTAATGATGGCACGGTGATCGTCACACCACCGAGCCGGTAGAACAGGTCTTCGCGAAACAAACCTGCCTCCATCTGGGTCATTAGATCGACTTGGGATGTGGCCATGATGCGCGGCGCGTGATCGCCCAAAGTATCAAGCATCCGCACGATGCGCGCCTGCGCGTCGTCGCGAAGATCAGCAATTTCATCAAACACAAGGCTGCCGCCTTTTGCACGGGCCAGTAGCGTAGATGGCCCATCTATCCCGTGAAAATCAGCAGCGCTGGCCACCACAAACGGTAGGGATCGGCGATCCGAAAAGTCATGCACCGCGCGCGCGATCAGGCTTTTGCCAGTCCCGCTTTCGCCTGTTATCAGCACCGGCAAGGCGGTGTTCATCACCCGCGCCACCAGCCGATAGAGCGCTTGCATCGCAGGCGTTCGCCCCACAAGCGGCAGTTCGTCGTGGGCCTGCGGGCTATCTGCCCGTGCAGGTACGGCGCGGCGTTTGACCTCGAGCGCACGGGCGGCGCGTTTCATCAGGTCTGGCAAATCGAACGGTTTGGGCAGGTAATCATAGGCCTCGGCCTCGGCGGCTTGGATCGCCGTCATGATGGTGTTTTGTGCCGAAATCACGATCACTGGCAGATCGGGCCGCGCAGCAGTGATCAGCGGAAGCTGTTCCAAACCGTTCCCATCGGGCATAACCACATCCGAAATCACAAGATCGCCTTTGCCCTCATGGACCCAGCGCATCAGCGTCACAAGCGAGGACGTCGCGTGCACCTTGCACCCTGCCCGCGTCAGCGCCTGGGTCAGCACAGTTCGGATCGTGCGGTCATCGTCAGCAACAAGAACGGTTCCGTCCATCAGGTCTCTCCGGTGATTTGTTTAGGGGCGTCTTTTGGGGCGACAGGCAGCGAGATGCGAAACACGGTGCGCCCCGGCGTGGAGTCAACGGCGATCCAGCCGCCAAGGCCAGAAATCAGTTTCGACACCAGCGCCAGCCCCAACCCCGTGCCGTTTTCGCGCCCCGATACGAATGGCTCGAACACATGTGCCGCTATATCGGGCCGCAGGCCGGGGCCATCGTCGATGATCTCGATCTGAAGCGGCAGACGCGCAACCGCGCCATCTGCGCCGCGCACCCGTAGCGATGGTTCATAAAAACTGCGCAGACGGATCACGCCGCCGTCTTTGCCGGCCTCGGAGGCGTTTTTGAGAAGGTTCAGCAGCACCTGCAACAATTGGTCTCCATCCGTAAGCGTTAGCGGCAATGACGGATCATAGTCCTCGATCAGCATCATATGCGCGCCAAAACCCACAGCGGCAGACTTGCGGGCACGATCCAGCACGTCATGGATGTTGACCGGCGAAAGTGCGGGCGGGCGCAGGTTGCCGAACTGTTCAACCTGTTCCAGCAATTTGACGATGCGCCGGGATTCCTCGACGATCAGATCGGTCAATTCCTGATCTTCCTTGCTGATCCCCATCGACAAAAGCTGCGCCGCGCCAGTAATCCCGGCAAGCGGGTTCTTGATTTCGTGGGCCAGCATCTCAGCCATGCCAATCGCGGATTTGGCGGCCTTGCTTGACTGGTTGTTCTGGGTCATCCTCTCCGAGATTTCACGCGGGGACATCATCATCAACACGTAGCCTTCGCTGCCCTGAAGCGGGGCAAACTGGATGTTGCACTGCATCGGCGCGCGTTCACCGCTGCCAACATCCACATCATTGACCGACAGCAATGTGCCGCGATCGCGGGCACGAACGTAAGCATCTTCCAAGGGCGCGTCGATCATCACCTTGTCCCATACCAGCGCGCCGCGCAGGGATTTGGACGACAGGTTCAGGAATAATTCAGCCGCCGGATTACAATCGCTGATCGTGTCATCAGGGGCCAGCAGCAGCGTGGGCACAGGCAAGGATGTCCAAAGGGGCGCGTCCATCATCATGCGGCCACCTGCAATGTCAGGGCATCAGGCAGCATCGCGTGGACTTCGCGCGGGTCTTGCGTGGTCAACATCCGTTTGCGCAAAACGGGCGGCGTCCCTGCACTGTCCATATACCATCCCAGATGCTTGCGCGCGACGCGCCCCCCCAATTGCGCACCATAGAACGCCAACATCGCCTCATAATGGCCGGCGACCATATCGACCAATGCGCGACCCTGCGGGATCACAGGCGCAGCGGTGCCACAAAGGTCAGCCGCCACCTGCGCAAGCGCCCAAGGGCGCCCCTGCGCGCCGCGCCCGATCATCACGCCTTGCGCGCCGGACCGATCCAACGCGGTTTGGGCATCATCAGCATTTAATATATCGCCATTGGCAATCACCGGAATATCGACTGCATCGACCACGGCGCGGATCGCGGCCCAGTCGGCAGCGCCTTTGTAGAACTGACAGCGCGTGCGCCCGTGGATTGTGATCAGCCGGATGCCTGCGTTTTGTGCACGTCGCGCCAATTCCGGTGCATTCAGCAGGGCATCGTCCCAGCCAAGTCGGGTTTTCAAGGTCACGGGAATATCGACGGCATCGACCACCGCGTCGATCAACGTCAGCGCATGATCCAGATTGCGCATCAGCGCCGAACCGGAATAGCCCTGCGTGACCTTTTTGGCGGGGCAGCCCATGTTGATATCAATCATCCGCGCGCCGTTGCCTTGCACCACGCGGGCGGCTTCGGCCATCCAATGCGCCTCGCGGCCTGCCAGTTGCACGGCCGTGTTGGCCTGATCAAACCCAAGTTCGGCACGTTCGCGCGCGCCCGGTTTTTCCTGCACCATTTCCTGACTGGCAACCATTTCGCTAACAACCCAGCCCGCGCCAAAACCCGCCACAAGCTGGCGAAAAGGCAGGTCGGTGATGCCTGCAAGCGGTGCCAGCGCAATCGCTGGGGCCAGCGACATTGCATCCAGCGAAATATCCTGAGGAATTGCCAATGTTTTGATCACATGCCTAATCCGTGTGCGTTTCTTTGATTTACGCCGCTTGGCAGGCGATAGCAACGAAACGTGGGGCATAAG
>CALAGN010000009.1 GCA_937891785.1 uncultured Octadecabacter sp. | reverse complement strand
ACATAACGACAGGCATTTGATCCAAGGAGATTTGATTGGCCCCTCGTGCAATCACACCACCAGCCACGTCCGCCCCGTCATCCGAGGCGCTCTTGGAATTTCCCGACAACTTCTTACTGATTGATCTGTGCGGCGAATATGATCGCAACCTTGCCGTCATTGAGGACCGCCTTGGCGTTCAGATTTTGCGCCGTGGCAATCAGTTGGTCATTATGGGTGACGACACCGTGCGCGCTGAAGCAGCCGAGGTGCTGCGCGGGCTTTACGCGCGCCTTGAAGCGGGCCGTACCATTGAGGCAGGCGATATTGATCGCGAGATGCGGATGGGAAAATCTGAGGCCGACACCGCGCCACAATCGGGCGACCAGATGGATCTGATTCCGGCCAATCGCGTCGAAATCAAAACCCGCAAGAAACTGGTTGAACCGCGCACAGACGCACAAAAGACCTATGTGAAATCGCTGTTCGCGAACGAACTTGCTTTTGGGATCGGTCCGGCTGGAACGGGCAAGACCTATTTGGCGGTAGCTGTGGGTGTGAACATGCTGATCAACGGCCACGTAGATCGGATCATTTTGTCGCGTCCTGCAGTGGAGGCTGGTGAAAAGCTGGGTTATTTACCTGGTGACATGAAGGACAAAATCGATCCATACATGCAGCCGCTATATGATGCGTTGAATGATTTTCTGCCGGGCAAGCAGACCGCGAAACTGATTGAAGAAAAACGGATCGAGATTGCGCCGCTGGCATTCATGCGTGGCCGAACGTTGGCCAATGCATTTGTCGTGCTGGACGAAGCGCAGAATGCGACGACCATGCAGATGAAGATGTTCCTGACCCGCCTTGGCGAAGGCTCGCGTATGGTGATCACGGGGGACCGCACCCAAGTTGATTTGCCGCGTGGTGTGCAATCGGGCCTGCGTGATGCAGAACGCCTGTTGAGCCGCATTCCCAGCATCAGCTTTAACTATTTCACCTCAAAGGACGTGGTGCGCCATCCGTTGGTCGCCGCGATCATCGAGGCCTACGAGGCGGATGATCCACCATCATGAGCGTAGATGTAATTATCGAAGACAAGCGCTGGCAGGCAGAAGACCTCGCAGGTCTGGCTGAGGTCGCAGTCGCACAAGTCTATGCTGATCTGGGTATTCCAGACGATTGGGAGATCAGCCTGATGGGCTGCAACGACGCGCGGATCGCTGATCTGAACGCGGATTTTCGCGGCAAGCCGCAACCGACGAATGTGCTGTCATGGCCATCTGAGGAGCGTGGCGCGGATCTTGACGGTGGGCAGCCCAAACAGGTGCGCGATCCCGAATTAGGCGATATCGCCATTGCTTTTGACACCTGCAAGCGCGAAGCCGCCGACGTGGGCCGCACAATGGCGGATCATTGCAGCCATCTGATCGTGCACGGCACCCTTCATTTGTTGGGGTATGACCATGAGCGTGACGCGGATGCCACCCTCATGGAAGGGTTGGAAATACAGATACTTGGCAAACTGGGCATTGCCGACCCATATAAGATCACGTAACGCATCACGCTTGGCCGCATATTCGGCCCTTTAAACTGGTAGGAGAAGATGGGCGACACGACCGAGGGGTCCTCTAGCGCAGCGCAAAGCGCGCATACCGACCCGACAGAGACGGAAAACCGCGGCTTTTTCAGTCGTATTATTGACGCACTCAGCCCCGCTGACACCGATGGTGGCGATGCCAGGGATCCCACGCGCGCCGACAAGCCTGCAGCGTCGGTTCCCGGTATGTTGAACCTGCGCCGGATGCGGGTCGAAGACGTCGCCATTCCCAAGGCTGATATCGTTGCTGCGCCAGCCACGATTTCCAAGAACGATCTGGTGCAAGTGTTCCGCGAAAGCGGGCTGACCCGTATTCCCGTTTTTGACGGCACGCTTGATACGCCGATCGGTTTTGCCAATCTCAAGGATTTTGCGCTGACCCACGGGTTTAACGGCAAGTCCAAGGTGTTCGATTTACGCGCCCTTGTGCGCCCGTTATTGTTTGTGCCGCCGTCGATGCCCTTGGGCGTTTTGCTACAAAAGATGCAGGCAGAACGCATTCATATGGCTTTGGTCATTGATGAATATGGCGGCACCGATGGTCTCGTGACCATCGAAGACCTGATCGAGCAAGTTGTCGGTGAAATCGAAGACGAACACGACCTGAACGAAGACGAGATGTGGCTGTGCGAAAAGCCTGGCGTTTATATGGCCGAAGCCAAGACGCCGCTCGAGGATTTCGAGGTCGAGATCGGCATGGCCCTGACGGACCACCACGACATCGACGAGGAAGAAATAGAAACGCTTGGCGGTCTGGTCTTTATGCTGGCCGGTCACGTGCCTTCGCGCGGCGAGATTATCGAGCACCCCGACGGCCCCGCCTTTGAGGTAATCGAGGCCGATCCGCGCCGTATCAAGCGCCTGCGTGTCCGCCTGCCCAGCGCGGCCGATGGCTGATCCATTTTTGACGCGCATTGTGGGTCTACATTGGGCCGCGCGCGGTGCGATCTATGCTCTGCTTGGCGCGGTCATGGCATTCGGGCAAGCTCCCTATGATCGTGTCGCTGCGATGATCTTTGTCTTGGGTATGGCGTTTGCGCTGTTTCTGTCGACTCGCACGCCGCGGTCCGCCGCTTGGTTGGGCTGGGCGCTGGGCTTTGGCTATTTCGCCCATGCGTTACGCTGGATTGTTGAACCGTTTCTAGTGGAACCCGAGCGCTATGGCTGGATGGCTCCGTTTGCGCTGATCTTGATGGCGGCTGGCGGCGCGCTGTTTTGGGCCGCCGCGTTCTGGGGCGCGCGCCGGGTCGGTGGCAAGACCCTGCGGGATGTGGTCGCTTTGGCCGTCGCCCTGACACTGGTCGAATACCTGCGCGCGACGATCTTTACCGGATTTCCTTGGGCTAATATCGCCCAAGGATTTCTGGATACGCATGCGGCATCATTGCTGGCGTTTATTGGACCGCACGGCGTAACGCTGTTTGTGCTGCTTTTGATTGGCCTGTTGATTTGGGCAGCTACCGAGATCAGCATCCTCGCATACCCATTGGCGGTGGTTATGATGATTGGCGTGGCCTATCTGTTCGCCCCTGCGCGCCCCGAACCAATTGCCGCCGATGCCCCGATCGTGCGCCTGATCCAGCCCAACGCGCCGCAAGATGAAAAATGGGATCCGGCGATGGCACGGGTGTTCTTGGATCGTGCGATTGCGATGACAGGGCAGGGTGAGATCCCCGATTTGGTTGTCTGGCCAGAAACCTCGGTGCCCTATTTGCTGGGCTATGCCACCCCGGTGCTGGAAGATATTTCCGAAGCCGCGCGTGGCGCACCTGCAGTCATCGGCATTCAGCGCCGCGAAGGTGACAGCACCTATTATAATTCACTGGTCGTGCTGGGCCGCGCTGGCGAGGTGCGCAGCCTTTATGACAAGTCCCACCTTGTCCCGTTCGGTGAATATGTGCCGTTTGGCGATTTGCTATCGCGCCTGGGAATCCACGGGTTGGCTGCGCGCGAAGGCGGCGGGTTTAGTGCCGGTGAGCGTGGCCAGACGATCAACCTGCCCGGAATCGGGATGGCCCGCCCGCTAATCTGCTACGAAGGTATTTTTGCGCATGAAATGAACGCAGCTGATCCGCGCCCGCGCCTGTTATTGCTGATCACAAACGACGCGTGGTTCGGAAATGGGGCGGGGCCGTATCAGCACCTTGCCCAAGCAAGGATGCGCGCGATTGAACAAGGTTTACCGATGGTGCGCGCTGCCAATACAGGCGTGTCGGCGGTGATTGACGGGCGTGGCCGCATCGTTGGGCAGATTAGGCTGGGGCAAGCTGGATCGCTGGATGTAGCGCTTCCGCCCGCCTTGCCACCAACCATCTACGCCCGCTTCGGTGATTGGCCCATCGTTGTGTTGCTGCTTTTCGCCAGTTTGGGTGGCATTGCGACGCGCCGCCGCATCATCATTGACGCGCGTGGCGACCCGTCCTAGGTCCGGTGTAGGATAAAACTTCGTCACAACGGCTTCCTGACGTGGCGACAATAACCCAACGGAGCACTTTCCATGACTCGTCCCAACCATATTTTCACATCAGAATCTGTTTCCGAAGGCCATCCTGACAAGGTTTGCGACCGTATTTCGGATTCAATTCTTGATGCCTTTCTGGCCGAAGAACCCGAAGCGCGCGTCGCCTGCGAGACGTTTGCCACCACCAACCGCGTTGTGATCGGCGGCGAAGTTGGTCTGTCTGACCAAGCCAAGCTGCATGACTACATGGGACGGATCGAAGACATCACCCGCGCGTGTATCAAAGACATCGGTTATGAGCAGGACAAGTTCCACCACGAGACCGTGGAAGTGACCAACCTGCTGCACGAACAATCTGCG
Organism: uncultured Octadecabacter sp.; assembly: GCA_937891785.1. Lineage (GTDB taxonomy): Bacteria > Pseudomonadota > Alphaproteobacteria > Rhodobacterales > Rhodobacteraceae > SW4. The sequence goes on along the minus strand of CALAGN010000009.1, from coordinate 6,832 downwards.
CATATCGCCCAAGGCGTTGATGCGGCAGGCGACAAGGACGAAGGTGCCGGCGACCAAGGCATCATGTTCGGCTATGCCACGACTGAAACCGATTTCCTTATGCCTGCGCCGATCCATTACGCGCACGCGATCCTGCGCCGCTTGGCCGAAGTGCGCAAAAACGGTACCGAACCTACGCTTGGCCCCGATGCCAAATCGCAACTGTCGGTGATTTACCGCGATAGCAAGCCGGTCGGTGTCAGTTCAATTGTACTGTCCACACAGCACCTGGACGAAAACATGACCAGCGCCGATGTGCGCGCCGTGGTCGAGCCGTATATTCTTGATGTGCTGCCCGAAGGTTGGGTCACGCCAGAAACCGTTTGGCATGTGAACCCCACAGGCAAATTCGTCATCGGCGGTCCCGATGGTGACGCGGGTCTGACAGGGCGCAAAATCATCGTGGATACCTACGGCGGCGCTGCCCCGCACGGTGGCGGCGCGTTTTCCGGCAAAGACCCGACCAAGGTTGACCGCTCGGCGGCTTACGCCGCGCGCTATTTGGCCAAGAATATCGTCGCGGCTGGCATGGCCGAACGCTGCACGATCCAACTGTCCTATGCGATTGGTGTATCGCACCCGTTGTCGATCTATGCCGACACGCATGGCACGAACGATGTTGACGCCGCAGCAATCGAAGCCGCGATCCCACAGATCATGGACCTGACCCCGCGCGGCATTCGCGAGCACCTGAAACTGAACCGTCCCATTTATGAACGCACGGCGGCCTATGGTCATTTTGGCCGCGCCCCTGATGAAGATGGCGGATTTAGCTGGGAACGTACTGATCTGGTCGAGGCGCTGAAGAAGGCGGTCTAGTTCTGCGAAGTTTGCGAATTTGATTTACCAAACGCCCCGCGCCAGACTAGGCTTGGGGCGTTTTCCTTGGGAGGCACGAATGATTGAGGGATCATGTCACTGCGGGGCCGTTACTTGGCAGTTCGACGGGAAACCTGATAGCGCGACCGCGTGCAACTGCACGGTCTGTCGCCGATATGGCGTGTTGCGGGCCTATGATTATGACGGCGAAGGCATTCGCCACTGGGGCGACACGCGCGCCTATGTGCGGGGTGATCGCAAGATCGAATTTCACTTTTGCCCTGCCTGTGGCTGTGTCGCATTCTGGCGTGGCATCGCACCTGATGCGCAGGGCCGCCACCGGATTGCCGTAAACCTGCGGTTGGCTGAACCCGATACAGTTGGCGCGATACCGATCCGTAATTTTGTCGGTTTGGGCGCATTCAAGGATCTGCCCGCGAGTGGAAAGTGCGTGTTGGATTATTGGGCATGAACGAATGAAGAAACCTATCAAATACTATGTATGGCGCTTTGCGCTCTATTATTTGGTGACGCTGTTTACCGTGATTGCAGTCGTCGCCATGCTGTCGCACTTTGCGCCACGGGCCGCTTTTTTCATCTTTGGCGGGTCTGCCAGCATTGGCGTGAGCGTGGCGATGTTGCTGGTTGCACCAATGATATTGGCGGGAAAATTCTATCGCACCGAAGAGCGAGCATTTACGCGCAAAGAAGCTTGGACGCTTGCCGCGTTGGGCACCGTTGTTATCGTTACGCTGACAGTTGGGGTGACGTTCGTGATGAACCTTGTCGCGTTCGGCACGTTGAACGGGCGCGGTAGCTTTGCGCGTATGGCACAAGACCCACTGGGCGTAGCGGTGGTTGTGCTTGTGGTATTGGTCGTCCTTACCTTGATGACCCGACTGTTTTTGTGGCTGGGGATGCGCAACGAGGTGAAGCGCGCGGGCTTGTAGTGCGCCGCCCTCTCGCGCTAAGGGCTGCGCCATGACTGTTAAACATCCCTCCGGCGCCCCGTGGCGCAATTTTTATGGCCGCTTCAAAGGGAAATCCCTGCGGCCCAATCAAGAAGTCTATCTGCAAGAAGACCTTGATGCGCTGTCGCCCGGCCCGATTGGCAGAGACGTAAACCCGGATCGTACACCGATCGATCCAGATGCGCTGTTTGATGGTAAAGATGTCTGGCTTGAGATCGGCTTTGGCGGGGGTGAGCATCTCGTGCATCAGGCCGCGACCCATCCCGATATCGGTATCGTCGGCTGCGAGCCTTACATCAACGGCGTGGCGATGCTGCTTGGCAAAATCCGCGAGGCTGGTGTCGGCAACCTGCTGGTCCACCCCGGTGATGTGCGCGATATGTTTGACGTGCTGCCAGATGCGTCCATTTCTAAAGCGTTTCTTTTGTATCCCGATCCGTGGCCGAAAACGCGCCACCACCGCCGCCGGTTTGTAACGCCCGAACATTTGGAACCACTTGCACGGGTCCTGAAGCCGGGCGCGGAATTTCGCGTCGCGACGGATATTGCCGATTATGTCTGTCAAACGCTGGAGCAGGTGCCGCAGTTCGGGTTTGAGCGGTTGGCGGAAGGGCCGGATGACTGGCGCACGCCGTGGTCGGATTGGGTTTCGACACGGTATGAGCAAAAAGCCATTCGCGAAGGCCGCCCGCAGCACTATTTGACGTTTCGCAAGCGTTAAACCGGACCCTTCGGGGAAAGTTATTTTGGAAGAAAAAGCGGGGGTGATGGACCAATCTGATAGGCTGGTCTAAACCTTGGCCGACACAATGAAAGAGAACAATATGTCCGGCCATGGTACCCCGATCCCGATGATATCGCGCAAGTGCGGACCCCTTAGGGGCGTGGCGGATGTGCCCGGCGATAAGTCGATCTCGCATCGGTCGTTGATCCTTGGCGCGATGGCTGTGGGCGAGACGCGGATTTCCGGATTACTGATGGGCGAAGATGTACTTGATACGGCGAAGGCGATGCGCGCGTTCGGAGCCGAAGTGATCGATCGTGGCGATGGCAATTGGTCGGTGCATGGGGTCGGTGTTGGCGGGTTCGCGGAACCTGAACAAGTGATTGATTGCGGCAATTCCGGTACGGGTGTGCGGTTGATCATGGGGTCGATGGCGACCTGTCGGATCACGGCGACCTTTACGGGGGATGCGTCGTTGAACGGGCGACCGATGGGGCGGGTGACTGACCCTCTGGCGCTGTTTGGTACGCAGGCTTTTGGGCGGACCGGAGGGCGCTTGCCGATGACGATTGTCGGGGCTGCTGATCCGGTGCCTGTGCGTTATGTGGTGCCGGTTCCATCAGCACAGGTGAAATCGGCGGTGTTGCTGGCTGGGCTGAACGCACCTGGGCAGACGGTGGTAATCGAGAAAGAAGCAACCCGCGATCACACCGAGCGGATGTTGGCGGGGTTCGGAGCGCAGATTACGGTTGAAGACACAGACGAGGGCCGCGTGATTACCCTGACGGGACAGCCTGAACTCAAACCGCAAAATATTGTCGTACCGCGTGATCCGTCCTCGGCTGCGTTTCCGGTCTGTGCGGCGCTGATAATTGAAGGATCGGATGTGTTGGTGCCCAATATCGGGCTGAACCCGACCCGCGCGGGGTTGTTTGCTACCCTGCGTGAAATGGGTGCGGACCTGACCTATGAGAACGAACGGATCGAGGGCGGCGAGCCTGTTGCTGATCTGCGCGCGCGGTTTTCGCCCGATATGAAGGGTATCGACGTGCCCCCCGCCCGCGCCGCCAGCATGATTGATGAATATCCGGTGTTGTCCGTGGTAGCGGCATTTGCCAGTGGGCAGACGGTGATGAAAGGCGTGCGTGAATTGCGCGTCAAGGAAAGTGACCGGATTGATGCTATGGCCAAGGGTCTGCGCGCGGCTGGCGTGACTGTGGACGAGGGCGATGATTGGTGGACCGTCACGGGCCTTGGTCATGGGAATGTAACCGGCGGGATCACAGCGGCGAGCGTGTTGGACCACCGTATTGCGATGTCGTTTATGGTGTTGGGCATGGCCACGAACAAACCCGTGTCTGTGGATGATGGCAGCCCGATTGCTACGTCCTTCCCGATTTTCGAGCCGCTGATGGCCAGCCTTGGGGCGCAGATCGTGCGTGCCAACCACTAGAATGGCCGAGGAGCCTGCCAAGCCGAACTGGCGCGCAAGGATCGTGATTGCTATTCTGGTTGTGGTGGCAGCTGTGCGGGCCTTTGAGATGTGGGTTGGCAGCGGACAGCAACCGTTCTAAGGGGGCACTATGACGTTTACAGTTGCAATTGATGGGCCCGCGGCGGCGGGTAAAGGCACGATTTCCAAGGCCGTTGCGGCGCATTTTGACCTCGCGCATTTGGATACGGGGCTGCTTTATCGGGCGGTGGGCGCGCGTGTTCTGGTCGGTGTGGACGCAATTGATGCCGCGCGTGACCTGCGTGCCGAAGACCTTGACGGTGATGCCCTGCGCACCGCTGATATTGCCCAGGCCGCGAGCCGTGCCGCTGCGATCCCTGAAGTTCGTGCCGCACTTGTCGATTTTCAACGCGCATTCGCGACCCGTCAGGGTGGGGCCGTGCTGGACGGGCGTGATATCGGCACGGTTATTTGTCCTGACGCGGCCGTAAAGCTGTTCGTCACGGCCAGGGCCGAGGTGCGTGCACAACGCCGTTTTGAAGAGCTGTCGGACAAGGGTGCAGTAACTGATTTTGAAACTGTCCTTGCCGATGTAAAGGCGCGCGACGAACGTGACAGTAGCCGCGCGACCGCCCCACTTGTTGCGGCGGATGATGCGGTATTGATTGATACGTCCGATTTGTCGATTGACGCGGCAATTGCCGCTGCCGTTGCCGCAGTCGCGGCAGCCCGCGCCTAGATATGCGTTCTTGCCGCTACAAGATAAGGGGCATCCAGATGCGGGATGGTATTGAATGACACGAGGTAGGTGCCATCGTCGCGGATGCGAAAGCGGTGCAGCGATGAATTCCAAATCGGCAGCAGAACATGGGCCATTTGTGACGGCCCCAGCCCAAGGGCTTGGCGCATAACCATCGCGATCACGCCGCCCGATGTGATGCAAAGTACGCGTTTTCCGGGCTTGGCGGCTTGCGCCAGCGCGTCGAAAATGCGGGTTTCGAATGTGGCAAAAGGTTCGGCGCCGTTGATCGTAGCGCCGTGCCAAGCCGCAAGCGTTTGCGGGATATGATCGGCGAAATCGTCTTGAGAGTTGGGCGGAGCAACGCCGTGGGTGATCTCGATATCGCGGGCAAGCGCAAAGTAGTCCATTTCGTTCAGACGCTGGTCTTCGTAATCGGGGGGAAACCCCATTCCAGCGGCCGTTTCACGGTGCCTGCGCATGGCGCCCGAAAGCGTGAGGTCGAACCCGTCTTCGTTGGCATGCAACCAATCGCCAAGCAGCCTTGCTTGACGATGGCCAAGATCGGACAGGCGGTCATAATCCGCTTCGTTTGTGGCGCCGGTGTTGGCCTGACCGTGTCTGACAAGATAAAGTTCACCCATGCCAATTGATGCCACAGGCAGGCGGTCGGCGGTAGGGGTTCCGTTCGCTAAGGCGCCCGCTTAGGATTAAGTGAGACAGGGGATGCCATGGCCGAACATATCGTTGATCTGGACACATGGCCGCGCGCGGCGCAGTTCCGGTTTTTCCGCACCTACGATCGCCCGCACTACGCGACGACTGTGCGCATTGATGTCACGCGATTGATGCAGGTGCGCAAAGGGCAGGGCGTGAACGTCTACCGCGCTTGCCTTTATGCGATTGGCGCGGGGCTGCATGGCGTGCCGGAATTGTGCATGCGGTTTCGTGGCGACCATGTTGTTTGTCATGACGGGGTTGCCTTGTCGATGACGGTCCCGACGGCGGCGGGTGCGTTCAACTATGCCTATGTGCCGTATCTGCATGAATTTGCGGCGTTTGATGCTCAATGTCGCACATTGATTGCTGCAGCTGCCAAGACAGGGACCCTTGGCGCTAATAGCGGAGAGCGCGACGATGTGGCCTATCTGTCATGCATGCCTTGGCTGGACTACACGGCGATCAACAGCGCAATGCCGGGGCCTGATGACTGTATTCCACGCGTGTCGTGTGGCAAGATCGTGCCGCGCGGAGAAGGCTGGGATATGGCGATGACCTTGGAGGTGCATCACGCGCTGGTCGATGGTGCGCAGGTCGGCGCGTATTTCGGCGCGGTGCAGGGCGCGCTGAAGGCGGTTTAGGGTGCTTGAACAGCGAGTCTGCGATTTTGTGCAATCGACGGGCGCGCCGATGCTGTTAGTGTGACCTAAATCCGAAACATGACACCGTGAGGAACACGAGATGAGCGATATTGATGAGATCACCAAAGAGGGCTTCGACTTTTGGTTCCTTGAGACCCCGCCCGAGAAACGCTTTGCGAAGGATCCTGCATTTGATGCGGAAATCCATCTGCGTTTCTATTGGGTCTACGAGGACATTCAGACGGGCGGACATCAACGCTATATGTCGTCGGCTAGCAGTATTCTTGCGGCGATCATCGTGCTGGACCAGTTTTCGCGCAATATGTTTCGCGATGATCCGCAGGCCTTTGTCGAGGATCGCCGCGCGATTGCCTTGGCATCTTATGCCGCCGATCAGGGGTTGGATCAGGAAATTGCCGAAAGCCGGCGCGCATTTCTTTACATGCCGTTCATGCACTCGGAAAACGCAGCCGACCACGAGCGTGCGGTGATGCTGTTTACCGGACTGGGCAACGACATGTTTCTTGAGTTCGAGCTGAAGCACAAAGCGATCATTGATGAATTCGGACGGTATCCGCATCGGAATGCGGTTCTGGGGCGGGAAAGCACGGCGGCAGAGCTGGCCCATGTGGCGGAACATGGGGGGTTTTGAGGGGGGTGGTGGAACTTGCGGCGGGTGCATTAGTATCCAAGAAGGCGGATTAAGCGTGATGATTAATGGCTAAG
>CALAGN010000008.1 GCA_937891785.1 uncultured Octadecabacter sp. | reverse complement strand
TTGGTGTTAAGGTGGCGTAAGGCGCTGCCGGTTTTCCCGGATTGTTTCCGCTATAATAACAATACATGTGGTAAAGTCCACCAGCGCGCGGCGCGCGTCCGTAATTATCCGTTTGATTTGTTCGCCCTTTAGACCTTGACGTCGCCTGTCCGAACGCTTTGTTAAAGGGTAGCGAACATTGAACTCTAACAAGGGGATTTCCCATGTCTTTTAGCCTTCCAGACCTTCCATATGCCCATGACTCGCTTGCCGGTAAGGGCATGTCTGCCGAAACGCTCGAGTTTCACCACGACCTGCACCACAACGCTTATGTGACCAACGGCAATGCTGCCATCAAGGGCACCGACTGGGAGGGCAAGTCCCTCGAAGAGATCATCACCGGCACATATGATCCCAAGACAGTGGCGCAGAACGGTATTTTCAACAACATCTCGCAACTGTGGAACCACAATCAGTTCTGGGAAATGATGACACCAGATGCCTCCGCCATGCCGGGCGCGCTTGAGGCCGCATTGGTCGAGAACTTTGGTTCCGTCGCTGACTTCAAAACCCAGTTTTCAGCCGCAGGTGCGGGCCAATTCGGATCCGGTTGGTGCTGGTTGGTGAAAAACGCCGACGGGTCGCTTGCGGTGACGAAAACCGAAAACGGCGTGAACCCGCTGTGCTTTGGCCAGACGGCCCTGCTGGGCTGCGATGTGTGGGAACATTCCTATTACATCGATTTCCGCAACAAACGCCCCGTATATCTGACCAACTTCCTTGATAACTTGGTCAACTGGGAAAACGTCGCATCGCGCATGTAGTTGCATTGATTGTGATACGGAAAGGGCGTCTCTTGTGGGGCGCCCTTTTTTTGGTCTTAGGGCCGCGCGTTAGGTCTTTTCGGTCGTGATTGGCTGACACAGCCGGTCCGCTAAGGCCTTCGCCAGTTTGTCTACGGCGTGCGCATAAAACAGCTTTTGCGCAAATTCCACGATGTGTTGACTGGCCCAGTTGCCACATCACTTGCGGCAACTTCGGTTTTCAATGCTTCGTCGGGGACTCGATGTCGATCTGTTTGCTGGTCAGCTACCTTTGGCATCTGGTCAAGCGCGCATTCGTGCACAAAGGGTTAATCGGGATAGGTACCCCGCTGGGGCACAGATGACCGGCGCCAACTCCGGGACCAAGATAGGACTTTTACAATGGTCCACGGAAAGCTATCCGTCATAATTGAGCATGGGCGGGGCAATGGATAAAGCATGACGCAGACTGGGGAATTGCGGGTTGATTTTGTCAGCGGGGCGGTCGCGCACCGCCTCAAGTTCGGTGGTGGGCGCGGGCAGGCACTGGCCAAGGCGATGGGCCTACGCGCCGGTAAAACGCCGATGATTGTCGATGCAACAGCAGGCTTGGGGCGCGATGCGTTTCTTTTGGCCTCGCTGGGTGCACAGGTCACATTGATTGAACGTTCGCCGCAGATGCATGCCTTGCTGGTGCAGGGGATGCAGCGGGCCAAGGACGAAGGCGGCGAATTTAGCGATATCATCGGCCGCATGACGCTTTTGCAGGGCGACGCCAAGGATTTGCTGCCAGAATTGTCTGGCGAGGCGATCCTGATCGATCCGATGCATCCGCCACGCAAGAACTCGGCACTGGTCAAGCGCGAGTTGCGTCAGGTTCGCGAAATAGTTGGATCCGATGACGATGCCGCTGAACTCGTGCGCGTGGCGCTAAAACATGCGCGCAGTCGGGTGGTCTTGAAGTGGCCCGCCAAGGCTGATCCGATTGTGGGGATACGGGCCTGCTCGCACCAGATCTTGGGAAAATCAACGCGCTATGATGTTTTCATGCTCGGATAGCGACAACCGACGCGCAGCCCCTTGCCAATCTGCTGCGCTCATGACCCTTTGCATGGCAAAGGAGAACGGCAATGCGCGATCCGATCAAAGGCGTTCTGGCGATGGTGGTCGCTTGCACCATCTGGGGCTTGTCGCCGCTGTTTTGGGCATTGCTTAGCCATGTTCCTTCGACCTTGGTCATTGGCTACCGCACCTTGTGGTCATTGATGTTCTTTGCTGCCGTTCTAGCGGCGCAGGGCCGTTTGGGCTTGCTGCTGGGCGCCGTGCGCAACCCGCGATCCTTCCTGATTATCCTTGCAGCGGGTGTGATGATCGCGTCCAACTGGCTGACGTTCATTAGTGCAATTCACAACGGGCGCGGCGTCGAAGCCTCGCTTGGTTACTACATCTTTCCGCTGGTGGCGGTGCTGCTAGGACGTGTCGCCTTTGGCGAGGCACTGGCGCGCAGTCAGTGGGTCGCTGTTGGCTTGGCGGCTTGTGCCGTTCTGACACTGACCATCGGGCTGGGCGTGCCGCCGTGGATATCGCTGATCCTTGGGGTGACGTTCGGGCTTTACGGGCTGATCAAGAAATCGCTCGATCTGGGGCCGGTGGTGTCTGTCACAGCAGAAGTACTGCTGCTTGCGCCCTTTGCGATTGCCTATATCGCCTTTGCGGGGCAGCCGTTGGATATGCACACGCATCTATTGCTGGCGCTGTCGGGCCCGTTTACCGCGATCCCGTTGATTTTGTTTAGCTATGCGGCTCGGCGGGTGCGCCTGTCGACAATCGGGCTGACGCAATACCTGAACCCGACGCTGCAATTCTTCATCGCGGTGTTCGTGTTCGCCGAACCGTTTACGCCCTGGCACGCGATTGCATTCCCGCTGATTTGGGCCGCGCTGGCGATCTATTCGGTCGCGGCCTTGCGTCAGGATAGGGCGTCGCGCAGGGTGGTCTCTAATGCGGCCACATCGGGCACGATAGAGATGTAACCCAGCAGCGATTTTTCGGCAAAGCCTTCGGAAATCATCCTGTCCAGCATCGTCAAAAGCGGATCCCAATATCCGGCCACATTGACCAACACGATCGGCTTGTCGTGCAGGCCCAACTGGCGCCATGTCAGCACCTCGAAAAACTCGTCCATTGACCCCGCGCCGCCGGGCAACACCACCACTGCGTCGGCGTTCATATACATGACCTTTTTACGCTCGTGCATGTTCTCGGTGATGACGAACTGGTCAAGGTCGCGCTTGCCGACCTCCCAGTCTAGGAGATGCACAGGGATCACGCCAAAGGTCTTGCCGCCCTGTCGTTGCGTGGCGTTGGCAACAAGCCCCATTAACCCCACGTCGCCCGCACCGTAAACCAACCGCCAGCTGTTACGGGCTAGCATTGTGCCGGTATCACGTGCGGCTTGGGCATAGGCAGGCCGCGCGCCGGTGCGTGATCCACAATAGACACAGACTGATTTGGTAAATTCCATTGAATATCCCTTTGATGTAAACGCGGCTTTGACCGCTCATAGCCCGCTTGCTAAGGTCGCTCAACTGATTGCGGCCAAGTGGACGCAAACCAGATGAAACGGAAGGGTAAAGCGTGAGCGAGAAAGTAGGCATCTTCGCCAGTAGCGGGGGCACTGTAGCCGCGGCTGGCGCGGCGGTAGCTGTGGCGGTGATTGCCGGGGCCTTGGTCGTTCCGCGCTTCATGCCCGATCCTGTTGAACCCGAGATCGTAATTGCGGCCCCCGAGGCTGCATCGACAGTGGTGCCTGAAGCCGTGGTCCCCATCATACCGCCTCCAACCTTTGATGTGACGTTTATCTACCCCGATGGAACGGGCACCGTCGCAGGGCGTGCGCTGGCCGGTGAAATGGTAGCGCTTTTGTTGGACGGTCAAGAGATTGACCGCGTGCAGGCCGACGCGCAGGGGGCCTTTGTGGCTTTTCTGGCACTGTCGCCATCGGCGCAACCGCGCGTCCTTGATCTGCTCGCCGATCCTGATGGGACAGCGCGCGCGGCGGCCGAAAGCCGTATCATCGGACCGATCAGCGCGCCCGTATTGGCACAGGTCGCACCTGCCGAGCCTGTGGTGACGCAGCTCGCGGCTATCGAACCGGCGGTCACAGGACCAACCGCCCCTGCGATCCTTTCCGCTGATGCCGAAGGCGTGCGCGTTCTGCAGCCCGCCGCCCTTTCCGATACCCCGCCAGAGGTCACGACAACGGTTGCCCTGGACACGATCACATATGACCCTGATGGTGATGTCCTCTTAGGCGGGCGCGCTGCCGGGGAAGGCTTTGTGCGGGTCTATCTGGACAACCGACCCATCACTACGTCGCGGATCAGCTTGAACGGCGATTGGCGCACGGACCTGCCGCAGGTCGACACTGGCATTTATACCCTGCGCGTTGATGAAGTCGACACCGAGGGCACAGTCGTGTCACGCATCGAAACTCCGTTTCAGCGCGAAGAACCTGCTGTCGTTGCCGCCGCAATGGCCGAGGAAACCGCAACCGAAGGGTTTAGTGTGGCCGTCAAAACTGTGCAGCCTGGCACGACCCTTTGGGCGATTGCCCAAGAACGCTATGGCAGCGGTGTGATGTATGTGCACCTCTTTGAGGCAAACCGGGACCGCATCCGCGATCCCGATCTGATCTATCCCGGTCAGGTCTTTGTGATCCCCGACGATCCCGTCACGCAATGACAAACAGCGATGATATGCCCGCCTGCGCACTTGGATGGCACAGGGCAGGGCGCGGGGCGGTTCTGGCCACGGTGGTGGATACCTGGGGGTCAGCGCCACGCCCCGCAGGTAGCCAGTTGGTGATTGATCGCACAGGCGCGATGCAGGGCTCTGTTTCAGGGGGCTGCGTGGAAGGGGCCGTCGTGCTTGAGGCACAAGCTGCCTTGGCAGATGGTCAGGCCCGCCTGCTTGAGTATGGGGTCAGCGATGATGATGCCTTTGCGGTCGGGCTTGCCTGTGGTGGACGTATTCGGGTGCTTGTGGAGCCTGTCGGCACCGTGATTGACCCAGACCTGCTTGCGCAATTGGTCGCCCTGCGCGCCGCGCGCCGCGCCGTCGCCTATGTTGCTGATCTGAACGGGCCAACCCGCCGAATTGATACCACAGGCCATGTCGACAGGTTTCGGGCTGACAGATCGGGCGTGCAAGAGGACGGGTATACATTCGTCGCCATTCACAACGCACCACTGCGCATGGTCATCGTTGGCGCGGTGCATATCGCGCAGGCCCTTGTCGGGATGGCCCATACCTGCGGCTATGACGTGACGGTGGTTGATCCGCGCCCCGCGTTTGCGTCAATTGCGCGCTTTCCAAACGTCACAATTCTGGATGACTGGCCCGACGAAGCCTTCAACGCAGTTGGACTTGATGCGCGCACTGCTGTCGTGACACTGACCCATGATGCGAAACTGGATGATCCGGCGATTATCGCCGCACTGCGCTCGGATGTGTTTTATCTGGGGGCGCTGGGCTCGACGCGCACCCATGCAAAACGGGTGGCACGGCTGGAGCAGCAGGGTCTTACGGCAGATCAAATCGCGCGAATCCATGCACCTGTCGGGCTTGATATCGGATCACGCAGTCCTGCGGAAATTGCCCTGAGTGTGATGGCACAGGTGACCCAGACCCTGCGCCGTTAGGTCAAGACAGGCGGCTGTCAAGAAAAATTTCCTATTCTCATAGCGGGTTTGGCGTGATTTACTATCACAAACGGCCTCGTAAGGACCAAGGGGGGCAAGGGGGGATCGTGACGCAAATTACTTTGACAGAGAACGATCTTGCTCTGACGGCGCGCACCTTGACTGCGATTGAGGCCGACAGAATATTGTCTGCACGTCAGCAGACGTCTCAAGATCACCACGGGTTGCAATGCGGGTTCAGCACTCCGAATAAGGTGATGTCAGCGGCGGTGCTGCTGCAAACGAACCCCGGGCCAAGCCATGCAGATGTGCGCACTTATCTTGAAAGCACTCTGTGCCGCTGCGCCGGCTACCACAACATTGTAAAGGCGAACATGGCTGCCAATGGGCAGGATGTAGACGCCGTTGCAACTGCGTAATTGTTAACTTAAGCGAGGACTTATTGATGAAGAAGATGACATTGACTGCGGGCCTTCTTGTCGCCCTAAGTGTAACATCGGCCACGGCCGAAGGATATACAGTGCAAGACCTTGGCACGAGCACCTCGCGCGAGGCGTGTATGTCCGCTGGTGAAAGCGCAATGCGTCGCTATGTGGATGTGAACGGCGGCGGTAACGTCGATCCGACGACTTGGGTTGTTTATGGCTGGGATCTTCAGCCGGGCGATCAGGACGTGACAATCATGTGCCCGGTCGTGAGCGGGGGCATCATCAACGGCTTTATGGTCGTGCATGGCGAATCCACTGACGATGAGCGGATTTATACCGCCGACACCCTCGCGCGGTTGTTCGATAACCCAAAGTAAACATGGGTTTTGGAGTAGGGGGACGGGCCATTGATTTGGGCCACCCTTTTTTGTGGGAATACTCGACCGGCGGGCACTGCGTTGCAAGATTTCAAGATGGAGCGCCCATAGAAAAGGGCGGCCCGTGTTCCCACAGAC
>CALAGN010000007.1 GCA_937891785.1 uncultured Octadecabacter sp. | reverse complement strand
GCCTATTCGTCCGGCTTGATCAGCCCCAATCCCCGCAGGTAGATCCCGATCCCGCTTTCCAGCAAATCTTCGGGCGGGAAGGGGCTTTTGGTGCCGGGGCTGCCGCGTGCGAACAATTCCACCACGCCATGCGATAGCGCCCAGATATGGGCTGAAAACATCTGCGGTGGCGGGCGTTTGTCGGCAGGGATGTGCTGGCTCAGGTCTTCGGCGGCCTTTTCCAGCACGCCCAAAGCACGGGTTGCGGCGGCGTTCAGGGCTGGGGAGCGCTGGATGCTGATGCCGGATTCAAACATCGCCACGTAATGCCCCGGAAAGCGGCGCGCGAATGCCAAATAGGCGCGCCCTGTGCTTTCGAACGCCGCCAGCGCCGAGGGCTGGCCCTTGTCATAGGCATGGTCCAGCAGGTCGGCGAAAATTTCATAGCCCTGTCGCGCGGCTTCGGCGATCAGGTCTTCGCGGCCCTCAAAGTGGCGATAAACGGCGGCAGGCGTCACGCCCGCCTCGCGCGCGGCCTCCGACAGGGTAAATCCCGTAGGGCCCTTGGTTTCGATCAGCCGCAGGGCGGCCGTGATCAAAGCCTCGCGCAGGTTGCCGTGATGATAGCCCTTTTTGCTCACTTGGCAGACCAAAGTTCTGGGCCACCAGCGACCAGTGGATCAACCGCGCCCAAGGCCGATGCGTCTTTGCGGGCATAATCAATCTGGGACAACACGGCGCGGATCGCATTCACGCGCGCACGGCGCTTGTCGTCACTGCGCACGATAATCCAAGGGGTGGTGTCGGTGTGGGTGCGCTCCAGCGTTTCTGCAATGGCAGCACTGTAGTCATCCCATTTCTTCAGGCCCTCGACGTCAATCCACGACAGCTTCCATTGTTTGAGCGGGTCTTTCTCGCGATCCATAAAGCGTTTCAACTGCGCTGCACGATCAACGTTCAGCCAGATTTTAAAGACCAATATACCCTCGTCGACCAGCATCTGCTCAAAGGGCACGACTTGGGTGAACCAGTGGGCGCGTTGTTCGTCGGTGCAAAAGCCAAACACATCTTCGACTACGCCGCGGTTATACCACGAGCGGTCAAAGAACACGATTTCACCCGCACTTGGAAGGTGTTCGATATAGCGTTGGAAATACCATTGGCCGGCTTCTTCCTCGGTCGGTTTGGATAGGGCGACCACGCGCGCGCCGCGCGGGTTCAGATGTTCACGAAACCGCTTGATCGTGCCACCTTTGCCAGCCGCGTCACGGCCCTCAAAGACGATGGCAATGCGCGCACCACTTTCGCGCGCCCATGCTTTCATTTTGACCAGTTCGATCTGCACGGCGGCCAGTGCGGCCTCGTAATCGGCACTTTTCCACCGTTTTTCATAGGGGTAGTCCGTGCTTAGAATTTTGCCCTTTTTCGCACCCGCGATTTCGTCGCGCACGGATTGCGGGGCGCCATCAGCAAAGTACTGGCTTATCGCGCCGTCAAAGGGCAGTTCCATATCAATCTCCTGCTCGGGTTGGGGTTACTATGAGGGCGCGCGCGTCCTAGCGCAATCCGGAGGCCACCGCCGAACGGTCGATTGCTGCAAGAATGGCATCGGGTGCTACGTGATGGGGCATATGGCCGATGCCCTTCAGCACCGTCAGGCGCGCATGCGGGATTTGGCGTGACAGCGGGATCGAATGGATATCGAGCGGGACAATCGGGTCGGCATCCCCATGAATGATTTCAACAGGGATCATGATTTCGCCATAGCGTTTGGACATTTCAACGACGTGTGGGCGCATAGAGTTCACTTGCCGTCCGTTTGCGCGAAATGGCGCGCGCCGCGTGGTCAGGGTTGGCCCGATATAATGCGCATAACCTTCGGGGGCGGCCTGCGGCGTGAAGATACTAGCGATGTTGTCTTCGATGTGTTTCTGGCTGGTAAACGCCGCGATCAGAGGCGGCAGGATCGCGCCGCCAATCGCCGTGCCATTTATCCGGTAAAGCGCGCTTAGCTTGCCGGGCCAGGGGTTGGACGGGCCGGACACATTGATCAATGCGGCGATGTTGTCGGGCCGTTCAAGCGCCCAAGCCAAGCCGACCGTCCCGCCAAATGAATGGCCCAGCACGATGGGTTTGGGCGCGCCCAGTTGCGCGGCGGCGGCCTGTAGCAGGATCGCCTGATCTGCCGGGCTTTCGGCGGCGGTGTTGAACACCCCGTCCAAGTCCGGATGCAGGCGGTCGGTATAGCCCAGACCGGGGCGATCAAAGACGATGACGCGGTAATTGTCCTTAAGCCGATCAACCATCGTAAAAGTAAATTCGCGGGTGTTGCCACTGGCCCCGTGGATCAACACCAGATCGGGGCCGGACCCTTTCATCACATAGTGAACTTGGCGCCCATCCACGGTGATGAATTCACCCTCGGGCGGGTAATCGGTCTCGGCCTGCGCCTCGTGGTCTTTGGCGCGCCGGTCGACGAATGCTTTGCCTGCGGTCAACAGCGCGATAGCTGCAAGAGTAAATTTAACTGCCAATTTCTTTCAAATCATAAGGTGTGGACTGATAAACCTGCGTCAGCCAATTCCCATATAAGAGATGTGCGTGACTTCGCCAACGGTTTAACGGTTGTTTCGTCGGGTCATCGCCGGGGTAATAGTTTTGCGGCACGTTGATCGGCGTACCCGTCGCCACGTCGCGATCATATTCTTCCTTGAGCGTGCCGCTGTCATATTCAAAGTGGTTAAAGATATAGAGCGCACGATGCGCCGGGTCTTCGACCAGACAGGGCCCCGCGTCAGGGCTGGTGATCAAAGTGCGCAAGCCCCTGGCTGCGTCAATTTCGGTTTGGCGCATTTCGGTCCAACGACTGACGGGAATTACGAAATCATCTGAAAACCCCCGTAAATACGGCGAAGACGGGTCAGTCACATGATGGCGGAAACAGCCAAAAGCCTTGTGGTCCAGCATGTGTTTTTTGACGCCGTGAAAATAGTTTATCATCGCCATGCCGCCCCAGCATACGCCAAAGGTGGAGTGCACATTGGTCTGGGTCCAGGCAAACACTTCGCACAACTCGTTCCAATAGGTGACGTCGGCGAACGGCAAGTGCTCAATTGGTGCGCCGGTGATTATCAGCCCGTCAAAACGTTCATCCTTCACTTCGGAAAACGGGCGATAGAATTCTTCCATATGTTCGGCGGCGGTGTTCTTGGTCTCGTGCTCGCTCATCCGGATCAGGGAAAGTTCGATCTGCAACGAGGTCGCGCCGATCAGGCGAGCAAACTGGGTCTCGGTCTGGATTTTCTTGGGCATCAGGTTCAGCAAGGCGATACGCAGCGGGCGGATATCCTGACGGGCGGCCTGATCTTCGGACATGACGTTCACGCCCTCGCGGGTGAGGACATCAAAGGCGGGGAGATCGGCGGGAATCTTGATGGGCATGTGCGGCTTTCGGTGAGTTTGGCTGTTAGGCCTGTTGCGAAATGGAGTCGGCAATCAGGGCGTCGAAATCGGCAGGATTGGCCACTCTGGCTATATCCTGCGCGGTCACGGTGACGCCCCAGCGCGACATTCGCTCGTATAAAGGCTGGCGGTGGGCCAAGGCACTCGCATAGGTCCAGCGGATGAAATCATCAGGATTAACATCACCATCTGACATGTTGTTTTCGTTTAGATATCTTGCCCAGCAGTCCGCTAGAAAATCAGGGCGATAGGCCATCGGTTTGGGTGCTTTGTCAAATCGGCGCACCAATTCGGCGGTGTGCTCCTTTGATCCTTTGATCCAGACCATCAGACAGTTTTGCGACAGCATTTGCATCAGCGGATCGGTATCGCTGCCGTCCACCCATTCACAGATCGACCCGCCAGTATCGCAGATGAAATGCGGATAATCGTAAAGTGCCTGCGCGCGGTCGATAAAATGCGGCGTGTCGTTCAACGCGGCCATTTCGGCGGCCTGAAACTGTCCCTGACGGCGGGTGAATTCGGCCATCGGCAAGCCACCAAGCGTGGGATTGCCGGGTTTTCCCAGATAGCTGGAGACAGGCGATAGGTTATCAAAGGTGATATTGGATCCGATATAAATGCTGTCACTTAATAACAAATCGCGCAGGAACGGCACCTGCATCGCCTCGCGTTTCGCGTTATCGGCGATCAGCTCGCCCATATACCGCGTGCCGATCCGGTAATCGACCGAGTAATGAAACCAGCCACCGCTGGCCCGAAGCATGTTGGACACATGGGTTTTGCCAAGGCCGGACATGCCGAAAAACAGCACGCGTTTTTGCGGGGCGGCCAACCAATCTGATGCGGTTTTGTAAATCATGACGTTTAGGTAACGCGCGCACCGCAGCCCTGCAACGAAAAAGCCCCGCCGGTGAGGGCGGGGCTGATGTTGTGTGGTTTTGTGATCGGCTTAGAAGTTGTACGCGATCTTGAGGCCAACTGCGGTTGCTGTGTTATCGGTGAATTCGCCGGTCAAAGGTCCAACAGCCGTTTCCGCATCGCCCAGCCAGACGTAGCGAACGCCACCACTCAGTTCCAGACCATTGCTCATGGTATAAGTGCCGCCAAGCGACAGGCTTACATTGCCGTCAGAGGGGGACAGGTTGCTTGATTCGCCACCCTGAGCCGCTTCGTAACCAACGGTTACAGCACCCGAGAGCGCATCCGAGAAACGGCGTCCAACACCAATCGAATAGGTGTAAACGTCTTCGTCATATGTGACTAGAGGGCCTGCAGCGGTGTCAAGCAACACAGTCTCGGTCCAATCTGCCCAGCGGATCGACCCAAAAAGCA
>CALAGN010000006.1 GCA_937891785.1 uncultured Octadecabacter sp. | reverse complement strand
CCGCAAGTGCTTTTTTCGCTAAAAGCACATTTTTTGCTCGTTCTACGATTTTGCCTATGTTTATGGGGAGTTGGGGGTGTTTTTGTTCGCCGGCCGTGGGTCAACTCGCAACTTTGTTAGCACCCAAGCTACAAACCAATCCCAGATTTAGCGTTATCCACGAGCCAAGGCACAACCCACGTCTGGATTCTGCCGCGAGTCTGACGTGAATCGCCGGGTGAATCCTTCCGATTCACCCCGATTCACACTTTTGGCAACTCGGATTCGTCTGAATCAGCAGTGATTGCATCTGCCAACCACCCGGAAAGCGCCCATCCAGTGACCAAAAGGGGAATCAAAACCGCCAAACCCACTCGCAGATTGATCGCTTCGGCCAAGAATCCGATCGTTGGCGGCCCAATCAAGAATCCTGCAAAGGAAATAAGTGACATCAGGGCAATGTTTGGCCCCTCGTAGACGTCGTCCAGTGCGGCGACTGCCGACACGCCCAGTGGGTAACCGACCGAAACACCCAAACCCACCAATCCGAATCCTGTGATGGCGGTCGCAAAGCCGTCCGCGACTGTCAGTAGCGCAAGTCCAGCCAAGGCCAATGTCAGCGCAGTGCGCGCCAAACCGACAATGCCGAGTCTCGAGCGCAGCGCGTCCCCCAAGAATCGCCCAGTCGCCAGGCATGCGGCAAAGACCGACACGCCAATCCCTGCGCGCGCGGCCTCGGCCCCTGTGACTTCGGTCAGATAGACAGCGGCCCAGTCGGCCATCGCGCCTTCGGTCGTGGCAACCGCAAAGACAACAATCGAAATCATCAGCAAAGCACGTGGTAATTCTCGAAGCGCGCGCCGCCGTGGCACCCCCTGCCCCGGCAAAGCACCGTAGTGCGGCAGGGCCAAGGAAATCGCGATGCCCGCAGTGGCGGATGGCAAGGCAATCACCATCACAGCAAACAGCGGCCCCAGTCCCGCGATCAAAGATGCACAGAACGATCCCGCCATTAGCCCCAAGGCCCAAAACCCGTGACAGCGGTTCATAATGATAAGCCCGGTCGCGCGTTCAACACGTCCAGCATAGACGTTTAGCCCGACTTGCAGGAACGACATTGAAAAACCAAAGGCCATAAGCGCTGCAAACAGGCTCCATTGCCCGACAGCAAGCAAGGGCAAACAAGCCGCTGCACTATAAAGTGGAAACATCGCCGCCAAAACGCGACGCGGGCCGAAGTGGCTGATCAAACGGCTGGCAAGCTGCAATGCAAAGATCGTCGCAACTGGTAGCCCCAAAAGCGATAGCGCCAGTTCCGCCTTGTCTAAGCCTAGCGCTGCCTTGACGGTGGGGATCTGCGCCAGCCACGCACCAAACGCCAAAGGCTGCACGGCAAACAACGCAAACGAAAGAAATGTAACGCGGGAGGGTGAAGTTTGGGTCATATCGCGACCCTAGCAGCGGCTCTCTATATATAAAGACGCAATCGTCAGGCGGGAACGCGTCGGGCTGCGAATTTCACCCGCAACGCGAGCAGTCCGAATATAACAGCCAAGTAGATCAGTGGTTCGATCTGGAACCCCTTAACCAGCCATAGATAGTGAACACTGCCCAGCACGGCTATTGGATAAGCTAGCTTGTGCAGCTTGCGCCACGTTGCCCCGCCCAATTTTCGCAAAGACAGATTGTTGGATGTCACGGCCAGCGGAATCATCATCAGGAAACCTGCCGCACCAACGGTCACATAGGGACGCTTGACCACTTCGGTCCAAACCCGCGAAATGCTTTGCACATCCAGCACCGCAAAGACGAGAAAATGCGCAAGGACCATAAAGAACGCAGCGACTCCTATCGCGCGCCGGAACTTGAGCAGGTTCACCCCCGTAAACCGACGTAGCGGTGTAATCATCAGCCCCGCAACGATCAGCTTTAGCGCCGTCTCGCCGTACTCGCGCTCAAGCGCATTGATCGGTTCGACCAGATAGCGCCCCGACTGATTAAGTGCGAGCCAAAATTGCCAGCCCACATAAATCGCGAACACTATATATAACGTCCACGCAGGGACGCGGCGGAGCAATTGGTTCAGCCGATCAATAATTGGCGTCAGCAACAGGACTTCCCTTCTTGGATTGGCGGGCATGGCACATAGCCGTAAGAACAAAAAACACAACAATCGCCGGGCAGTGGTTTCAGCACCACGCCGCAGGCTCTACATTCATAAAACCACTGACAGGCGTCTTGCGGCATCGTTTCGTTCGCGACGCTGTCGCACTTGGGGCATGTCAGCGTTGATTGCAGTGTGATGCTCATTGCCCCCTCCGCATTTTCCAAAGGCCCAGCGCCAAGATCAGCAGGGATAGGCCAGCGAACGGCAACAGGATTGAATCGCGATAAAGGAATGACAGCGCCCCCGTCATGCCCGCCCCGCCCAACACGATGGGCAAGATCGGCGTGAAACAGCACAGCAGACCAACGGCACTGCCCGCACCGCCAAAGATCGTCATCAGGCGGCCCAAGCGTGCCATCAGTAATTCGCCACCAAATCCATACCTTCGTACAGACCAGCCACCTCGTCATAACCATTGAACATCAGTGTGTCTTGGCGCGACGCGAACAAGCCCCCGCCGATCAGCCGTTCGGTCCCTTGCGACCAGCGCGGGTGGTCCACCTGCGGATTCACATTACTATAGAAGCCATATTCGCGCGCATTGATTGCATTCCATGTGGCATATGGCTGTTCGTCGGTCAGGGTGATCCGCACGATGGATTTGATCGACTTGAACCCGTATTTCCACGGCACGACCAGCCGGATCGGGGCGCCGTTCTGTTTTGGCATTGGTTCGCCGTAAATACCCGTAGCCATCATCGTCAGAGGATGCATCGCCTCGTCCAGACGCAATCCTTCGCGGTAAGGGAAATCCAACGCGCCACGGCGCACACCGATCATGTTGTCAGGCTGCACCGCAGTTTCAAATGCAACATGCGTCGCACCCGCCTGCACGCCAACGGCGTTCAGAATATCGGCCAGCTCAAAACCGTTCCACGGGATGACCATTGCCCACGCCTCGACACAGCGGAAACGATAGATGCGTTCTTCTTCGGTCAGACCCGCAGTCAGGTCGGCAATTGTATAGGTGCCGGGGTTATCGACCAGCCCGTCAACCTCGATGACCCAATCGGTGAGGTCAAGCGCGCCCGCGTTCTTGGCAGGGTCATCTTTGCCCGCGCCAAATTCGGAGTAGTTATTGTAGCTGGTGATCTCTTCCCACGTGTTCGGCTGCAACGCGTCCTGCGCGCGTGCAGCCCCAACAGCGCCCAGCGCCCCAAGGCCCAACGCGCCCGCCATGATCTGGCGGCGGCTCAGGAACATGCTTTGCGGTGTTACGTTTGCCGCAGTCAAATCAGATTTCCAGCGATGGGCCATGTCGGTCTCCTAGTTGCGTTGAACACTACTTATGTGACTTCGCGCAAAACGCACCCGAACTGTTTTCACGATAGCGTTTGGAATTGTAACGTTAAGCGTAATTATCTGGCGCTAGTCTTGTGCAAAAAGTCGGTCTATTCGGCTGCACAATCCGCACATGGGACCGTCGCATTTTGCGCGGCTCGGACACACCTACAGAATGGGTGATCGATTCAACGTCTTCAATAATCACCTTGGCATAACGGGCCACGCGCGCTTACTTTTCCTCGATATCAAGGCCGCGTTGAAACCGCGGGGCGTGGGTGGTGATCCCCGTGGGGCAGGTATTCTTGTTGCACTTGAGGGCCTGAATGCAGCCAAGGCTGAACATGCCCCCCCACGCCGACACCACAAAATCCGCGCGCGCACAAAGCGCCCAAGCCACCCATTCACGTTGTGCGCGGTTAAACGGCAATTCCTCGCGGTCTATGGCAAAGAAGTACTTCCTCAAAACTCGCCCGGCAGCGAAAACAGATGCCGGAACCGCCCGATGACCGGATAGTTACGCCGGATCGCGTCAGCACGCTGCGAGCGATCAATAACGAATAACATCGCTGCAATAAGAATTGCCGTACAAACCACCCCAGTAAGAAGGAAGGCGAGCGTCTGCATGACGTTGATCGTGAATTCCGAGAGCATGTGCTGCCCCTTGTAGGTCCGCATCATACGGCAGTTGCTGCCAGCAAGAAGGGTTTGAGTGTTGATCGTCAACAACGCACCGCAAAGTCGTGCAATTCAGCGTTTCTGTTCACGCAATGGGCACAAACTATAAACCATTTGTGATTGGAAATGACCGGTCGCGGTTGCTTAGTCCCGGGCGCATTTACGTCAAGCACGATCGGCAGAATTTCCCAGTGATCTACAACGATCCTGCCACGTATCTCTCACATTGCCACATCGGCAAGAACAACATTTTTGGGAGACAAACACATGCTTCGCAGAACTTTCATCGCCGTGACAGCCGCAACCGCAATCGGCGCCGCCGCTTTTGCAGCGGGCCACTCCAAAGACATCGTAGACACCGCAATCGAAGCGGGTTCCTTTACCACACTGATCGCAGCCGTTCAGGCCGCTGGCCTTGAAGAAACGCTGCGCGGCGAAGGCCCGTTCACCGTTTTCGCACCCACGGATGAGGCCTTTGCGGCCCTGCCCGAAGGCATGGTCGAAGGTCTTCTTGCCGATCCAGAAGCGCTTGCTGCGATCCTGACCTACCATGTCGTCGCTGGCAAAGTAATGTCGAGCGATCTGTCTGACGGCATGATGGCCGCAACTGTAAACGGTGGCGAAATCACAATCATGACGACCGGTGGTGTGATGGTGAATGATGCCAACGTCGTGACCGCAGATATCGAAACAGGCAATGGCGTGATCCACGTCATCGACAAGGTAATCCTGCCGCCAATGTAAGCTGGTACAGATGACGACTAAGGCCCCGCCATCGCTGGCGGGGCCTTTCTTTTGTGTCAGTGTTGCTGGCGTTAGTGCACAACCGTATCGTCAGGCTTTGGGCGGTTCGACCTTGCCACACGATCACCGACAATCAGCCCATCAGCACCTGCGCTGACGGATACAGTGTCGCCGTCCAGCACATCACCCGCCAAGATCATCTCGGCCAGGTGGTCCTGCAAGGCCCGCTGGATGACCCGCTTGAGCGGACGTGCACCAAACACCGGATCATAACCTTCGTCAGCCAGCCATTTGCGCGCGCCGTCATCCAGATCAAGCGTGATCTTGCGACCCGCCAAACGTTTATCCAAAAGGCCAAGCTGAATATCGACGATCCCGCTCATATCCGCGCGGGCCAGCCGATCAAAGATGATCGTCTCGTCCAGGCGGTTCAGGAATTCAGGCCGGAAATGCGCACGCACCGCTTCCATCACATCGCGCTTGGCTTCGTCCATGTCGCCACCTTCGGGCAGTTGCGACAGGGCCTGCGCCCCGAGGTTTGACGTCAGCACAATCAGCGTTTGCTTGAAATCAACGGTGCGTCCCTGACCATCAGTCAGCACACCATCATCAAGCACCTGCAACAACACGTTGAACACATCAGGATGCGCCTTTTCGACCTCGTCAAACAGCACCACCTGATATGGACGGCGGCGTACGGCTTCGGTCAAGACACCACCTTCGTCATAGCCAACATAACCGGGAGGCGCGCCAATCAAGCGCGACACGGCGTGCTTTTCCATAAATTCGGACATATCGATCCGCACCATGGCGTTGTCATCGTCAAACAAGAACTCGGCCACGGCTTTGGTCAGCTCGGTCTTGCCGACACCAGTTGGCCCAAGGAACAAGAACGACCCAAGTGGGCGCCCTTCATCGTTCAGACCAGCCCGCGCACGGCGCACGGCATTCGCCACCGCCTTAACGGCTGCGTTCTGACCGATGACGCGCTTGTGCAGCCCATCTTCCATGCGCAGCAGTTTTTCGCGCTCGCCTTCCAGCATTTTGGACACGGGCACGCCAGTCCATCGCTCGACCACGCTCGCAATTTGCTCGGGACGCACGGCTTCCTCGACCATGAGATCGGTTTCGGCACCTTCCGCCTCACCGATATCCTTTTCAAGCTGCGGGATCACACCATAAGACAGCTCTCCGGCCTTCGCCAAATTGCCTTCACGCTTGGCAATGTCCAACTCGGCCCGCGCACGATCAAGCTGCTCTTTCAAGCCACGCGCGCCTTCCAGTTTGTCACGTTCAGCCTGCCACTTGGCCGTCATTTCATCGGACCGGTCAACAAGATTACCCAGCTCTTTTTCAAGCGTCTCAAGGCGGTCCTTTGATGCAGCATCGTCTTCTTTCTTCAACGCCTCGGCCTCGATCTGCAATTGCAGGATTTGGCGGTCTAGCGCGTCCAATTCTTCGGGCTTGCTATCCACTTCCATCCGCAAACGGCTGGCGGCCTCGTCCATCAGGTCAATCGCCTTGTCGGGTAGAAAACGGTCGGTGATATAGCGGTGCGACAACGTCGCGGCAGCGACCAGCGCAGAGTCACTGATCCGCACACCGTGGTGCAGTTCGTATTTCTCCTTGATGCCACGCAGGATAGAAATGGTGTCTTCGACGGTGGGTTCTTCAACGACAAGCGGTTGGAAACGCCGCGCAAGGGCCGCGTCTTTTTCAACGTATTTGCGGTATTCGTCCAAGGTCGTCGCACCGATACAGTGCAACTCGCCGCGCGCCAGCGCCGGTTTGATCAAGTTGGCGGCATCCATCGCACCTTCAGATTTTCCCGCCCCCACAAGGGTGTGCATTTCGTCGATGAACAAGATGATTTCACCAGCTGCTTGGGTAACTTCATTCAAAACCGCCTTCAGGCGCTCTTCAAACTCACCACGGTACTTTGCGCCCGCAATCAGCGCGCCCATATCCAGCGACATCAGCTTTTTGTTGCGCAGGGATTCGGGCACATCACCGTTGATAATCCGCAGCGCCAGCCCTTCGGCAATTGCGGTTTTACCAACACCGGGTTCACCGATCAGAACAGGGTTGTTCTTGGTGCGGCGCGACAGAATCTGCATGGCGCGGCGAATTTCCTCGTCGCGGCCAATAATTGGATCAATCTTGCCTTGCTCGGCAGCTTCGGTCAGATCGCGCGCATATTTCTTGAGGGCATCATAGCTGTCCTCGGCGCTCGCACTATCGGCAGTCCGTCCCTTGCGAATGTCATTGATCGCTGCGTTCAACGCTTGGGCATTCACCCCGCCCGCATCCAGCGCATCCTTGGCCTTGGATTTCACCATCGCCAGCGCCATCAGGATACGTTCAACCGGCACAAAGCTATCGCCGGCCTTGGTGGCAACTTTTTCCGCTTCGTCCAGCACTTTGCCTGTGGCGCTATCCATATAGACCTGCCCCGCATCACCGGAAACCTTAGTCATTTTCTCGACGGCGATATCGACCTGTTCGGTGACACGCTTGGCTTCTCCGCCAGCGGCGTTGATCAGGTTGGCAGCAAGTCCCTGTTCATCGTCCAACAGAGCTTTCAGCAGGTGTTCTGGCGCAAGCCGCTGGTGGCTTTCGCGCATTGCAATTGTTTGGGCAGCTTGCACAAAACCGCGCGACCGTTCGGTGAACTTTTCTAGGTTCATGTCTTTCTCCTTATAAAGCGCCCTGTTTGGTGGATGCCCGCAATCGCAGCGCACCCTAGCTTGGGCCTTGCTCGAAAGATGGGGGTCAGCTGGGTGTTGTTCAAGCGCCCTGCGGCACTTTGGGAACGCGCGGCTTGACTTGACAGCCCGCGCCTCGGCAACCAAGACATCGCAACCCCACCCACAAAAGGATCAACCGATGACACAGCCCGCCGATGACCGCCTGATCGTCGCCCTCGATGTCCCGAACGCGATTGCTGGGCTGAAACTGGCCGAAAAGATCGGTGATGCGGTTTCGTTCTATAAGATCGGCTTGGGAATGTTGACTGGTGGCGGGCTTGCCCTTGCCAACGAGCTGAAGGACGAGCACGGCAAGCGTATTTTCCTTGATATGAAGCTATTCGATATCGGCGCAACCGTCGAAGCAGCGGTGCGCGGGTTGGCGCAATTTAACCATGACTTCCTGACGGTGCACGGCGACCCGCATGTGGTCCGCGCCGCTGCCGAGGGTAAATCAGGCTCAGATATGAAGATTCTCGCCGTGACGATCCTGACATCATTGGACCGCGCCGATCTGGATGCGTCCCTTATCAAAGCGGGTGACATTAAGGATCTTGTGCAAGAACGTGCAGGGATCGCGTTCATGCATGGCGCGGACGGTGTCATCGCGAGCCCACAAGAGGCAGCACTTATTCGTGCCCTGCCCGAAGCCACCGGAAAACTGATCGTAACACCGGGTGTGCGCCCTGCGGGGGCCGACCTTGGCGACCAAAAGCGCGTGACCACACCGGCACTCGCGATCGCAAACGGTGCTGATCATGTGGTTGTCGGGCGTCCCATCTGGCAGGCGGCCGATCCACGCGCTGCGGCGCAGGCAATCGCAGCAGAACTGCGATCACCTCAGGCAGCGCGCCCTAACACCTAAGGCACGCGCCGGTATCGTTAGTCGTTAATGTCGCGGTCCCAGATTTTCACCTGTCCATGGCGGATGCCGAACACCTTGCGCAGCAGCACAAACGCAATCAGCGAGAAGAACGCAAAAATCAACAGCGCCCAAGGCAGAGTCAACCCACCAAGGCCGAGCAACAAGATCGCGCCAACAAAGGCCGCCCCTGCTGCAAAGCCAAGAAAGATGTAGCCGGGCACGATGACTTCTACGATGGCAAGAACCACAGCGACAGACATCCAGACCCACCAGAATGACCAAAGGTCCATGATCAGCGCCCCTTCAGCATCTTGAAGGCATCGCCAAACGCCTCAAGCGCATTTGCAGGCACAAGGATCGTGTTGCTGCCCGCGCTTTCGCCAAGCTTGCTCAGCGCCTCGACCTGTTTCAGCGCAACCTGATACTGCGCCGCCTCAAGTCCGTTGGCGGCAATCGCTTTGGCCACAACGCCCGTTGCATAGGCTTCGGCGTCGGCCGAAATGCGGCGGGCCTTGGCAATTTGCTCGGCTGCGTAAAGCTCGGCGTCTGCAGACAGTTCTACGGCGCGCTTCTTACCTTCGGCCTCGGTCACCTGCGCACGACGGGCACGTTCAGCGTTCAACTGCTGCAACATCGCGGCACGCGTTGCCGCATCAAGGTTCACGTCTAGAATTTCGGCGCGTGTCACTTCGATACCCCATTCATCAACCTGCGCCGCGAGCTGTTCCTGAATCGCCAAAATCAGCCCTGTGCGGTTGGCTTGCACCTGATCAAGTTCCATCCGGCCAATTTCTGACCGCACAATACCAGCAACGGTCGTGCTGATCGCACCATCAACGTCACGGATACGGTAAACCGTCTTTTCAGGTTCCGTGATGCGATAAAACACCGACGTTTCGACCTGCACCAGCACGTTATCGGATGTAATCGCGTCTTGGCTCATCGCCGGCAGCTGGCGTTCAAGCACGGAAATCTTATGCGCGACACGATCAAGAAATGGCACGATAAAGTTGATGCCAGGCCCAAGGACCGCACGCAGACGGCCAAATCGTTCAACAACAAACTTTTCAGACTGCGGAACGATCCGGACACCCGCAAGAATGCAGATAATAATAAATGCGGCAAGCAGCAGCAGCAGGATATTCCCGCCGCCAAACTGCGTCAAAAACTGCTCAATACCCATTGGTCGCTCCCTATATTGCACTTATTCAAATAGGGTGCGAAGCAGACAAATTGAAGTGAGAAACGCAAGAAATTCAGCCAAGCAGGAACGGGTGTTGCACACAGGACTCTGCGTTTGGGCAATTGCGGTGCGGGCCACGCGGGCGTAGGAAAGACTATGCCTGCCCTTTGTCGCGACTGTTTGGCCACGTTCGACGCTGGCGCCCGCTGCCCCCGATGCCGCAGCCCCCGCATCACTGCGCATCCCGAACTGTTTGATCTTACCATTGCGCATATGGACTGCGACGCCTTCTACGCGAGCGTGGAAAAGCGCGACAATCCGGAATTGGAAGGCAAACCCGTCATCATCGGCGGCGGACGGCGCGGTGTCGTCAGCACTGCCTGCTATGTCGCGCGGATCAAAGGCGTGAAATCTGCAATGCCGATGTTTCAGGCACTGAAACTCTGCCCCGAAGCCGTGGTCGTGCGTGGCCGGATGGATCGTTACGTCGAAATCAGCAAACAAGTCCGCGCATTGATGGATGAATTAACACCCATCGTAGAACCGCTGTCTTTGGACGAGGCGTTTATGGACTTCTCGGGTACCCAGCGTCTGCATGGTGCGCCGCCTGCCGTGATGCTGGCACGGCTGACCAAACGGATGAAAGACGAAGTCGGGATCACCGGATCAATTGGGCTGTCGCACAACAAATTCCTCGCCAAAGTCGCCAGTGATCTGGATAAACCACGTGGATTTTCGGTGATCGGCGCGGCTGAAACCACCGAATTCCTGCGCCACAAGCCCGTGCGCCTGATCTGGGGGATCGGCCCTGCCGCGCAAGCATCGCTTGATGCTGCAGGTATCCGCACGTTCAACGATCTGATGCGCTGGGATCGGCGCGATCTGTCGGACCGTTTTGGTGGCATGGGCGAACGGCTTTGGCATCTTGCACGGGGCGAGGATGCCCGCCGCGTCAGCAGCCACACCCCCGTCAAAGGCTTGTCGAACGAGACCACGTTTTTCGACGACACAAGCGACCCCGATATTCTTGATGGTCACATCTGGCGACTGTCCGAAAAGGTCAGCGCGCGCGCCAAGGCCCAAGATAAGGCGGGGCGCGTTGTGACGCTGAAACTGAAACGTGCCAACCACACCGGCCTGACCCGCCGCCTTAGCCTGCACCAACCCACCCAACTGGCCGACACGATCTATCGCACCGCGCGCGGATTGTTTGATCAGGTCGGTGATCAGGGGGCTTATCGTCTGTTAGGCGTTGGGATCAGCGATTTGGTTGCGGCAAGGGATGCCGACCGCGAGGGCGATTTACTGGATCCAGGCGCCGGAAAGCGCGCCAAGGCCGAAGAAGCAGCCGACAGCATCCGCAAGAAATTCGGCAAGGATGCGATTCTGAAAGGGCGGGCGCTGCGGTAAGGTGGGGCAAGACCCGCGTTACTCCGCCGCCACCCGCAGATCGCCAACCGCACCAATCGCAGCCAGTTCTGCAACAACCCCGTCTAGCGCCGCTTTGAACGTTTCGAAGTTGGCATTCGGGCGCACTGTTCGCTCATCCATATACAGCGCACGGTCTATTTCAACCTGCACGGCATGCTGGTGGCGGGACGGGCGGCCATAGTGCTGCGCGATATAGGCCCCAGCAAAGGGCATGTTGCGGGCCACATTGAAACCCGCACTGGCAAATGCGGCCTCGATCCGTTCCATCACAGACCCAGCAGCGGCAGCACCAAACCGATCGCCCAAGACAATATCAGGACGTGGGCCACCGTTGGCGCTCACGCTTTCAATCGACTCGTGGGGCATAGAGTGGCAATCGATCAGAATCGCCTCACCAAAGGTGTTTTGTGCCTGATCCAGCAAAGTTTGCAGTTGGTCATGATAGGGGCGCCAAAATTGCGTGACACGCGAGTGTGCTTCGCCAAGTGACATCTTGCCGTTCCTGATCGCCCGCCCGTTCGAAACGACACGCGGGATCACGCCCAAACCGCTAGCAATGCGCGGGTTGTGAGAGGGGCGGCGGATACCTTCGATCAAGGCTGGGTCGAGTTCCTCGGGGGCGCGGTTCAAATCTACGAATGCACGCGGTGCATTGGCCAAGAGCAAAGGCGCGCCGTGGGAAGGTCCTGCGTCAAAAAGCTGATCAACGAAAGCATCTTCGGATGATCGGATTTCCAACGCATCCAGAATCGCACTCTGCAAAAATTCCGTAGGGTAATCGCGCCCCGAATGCGGCGAGGCAAAAACAACGCTAGTGGTGCGTTGCACTGGTGAAACAAGGGTGAACGGTGGCTTTGACATCTGCTCTCCTCTGCAACAGAGGATAGCGCATAAAAATAGGTTTCCAAAAGCCCTTGATCACTTGTCCGACTCCTTTTATAGGCAGCACACCTGACGCGGTTTGCCCGCGTCCTGTTTCGTTATGGACAGGGCGAATTGTTTATGGTTCATGGGCGCTTAGCTCAGCGGTAGAGCACTTCGTTGACATCGAAGGGGTCACAAGTTCGAACCTTGTAGTGCCCACCATGAATTCTAGCGGCCCCGCAAGGGGCCATAATGTAACCAAGGCGCCCCGACCGCGCCGCGAAAGAGGAGACGACCAATGAAGGTTCGCAACTCACTCCGCTCGCTCAAGCAGCGTCATCGCGATTGCCGCGTCGTGCGCCGTAAGGGCCGCGTCTATGTGATCAACAAGACGCA
>CALAGN010000005.1 GCA_937891785.1 uncultured Octadecabacter sp. | reverse complement strand
GCCGCTCGCTGTTGTAGAACCCGATCCAGTCATCGATGATCCGCTTGGCTTGGAAGCCGTCATTGATTTCATGCAAATAGACTGCCTCCTGCTTCAGGGATCGCCAGAGCTCAAGAGTGAGTTCTGCAACAACGCCGCCACGTAGACAGCGCGAGTGTTGAACTTGGCGGTTAGTGACGGGCGTTCGATCCAGCCCTTTTGCAACAACTTCAGGAGACGAGGCTTGTTCCAAAGCCTAGCAGCAGGCACAGTTGGATTAGGACGTTGGATCAACACATCGTCAATGTGCAAACACAGCGGGCAACGAGGGTATCGTGACATGAAGCAAATGCGCGTGGACGTCGGCGGTCATCAGGTGACGACCTTTAGTGATGGCTCGGGCGACGAGGTGGTTCTTTTGATCCACGGCGGTCCGGGGTGCCCTTCGGATTACTTACGCGAGAGCCACGCGCCCTTGGTCGCGCAGGGCTTTCGGGTGGTGACATGGGACCAATTTGGGGTGCGGCGCCTCTGATCTGCCTGACGATAAATCTTTGTGGACCGTGGCGCGCTTTGTCGAGGAGACGCGGGTGGTCTGCGATGCCTTGGGTTTGGCGCGCGTTCATGTCTTGGGGCAATCTTGGGGGGGCATCTTGGGCCTCGATTTTGCTTTGGCCTACCCAGAGCGCGTTCGCAGCTTCATCGGGGCCAATACCGCCTTTGACCTGCCCCGCATGCAACGTGGATTTGAGCGCAAGAAACAAGCCTTGGGCGAAGAGACCTGCGTGATGATGGGGCGTCACGAAGCCATGGGCAGCACGGACCATCCCGAATATCAGGCAGCTGTCACGATTTTAATGTATCGCCATATGTGCCGCGTGCCGGACTGGCCAGATGGGTTGAAAAAATCGATGGCGGGCATTGGTCAATCTGTCTTCACCGAAATGTTTGGGCCGTACTTCTTTAACTGCACCGGTACGCTGCGCGATCACTACCGGCTTGATCGCTTGAAAGACTTCGATATCCCCACGCTTTTGATCCAAGGCGAGCACGATTACCTTATCCCAGACCTCGCAGCAACCGCGCGCGACTTGATCCCGGGCGCACGCCTTCATGTGCTGAGCAATTGCTCCCATATGCCCTTTTATGAAGATCCCGCCGCTTATTTTGGAGTTCTTGTGCCATTTCTGCGCGCCCAAGATGGGCAAGCCAGACCTAAGCCAACCAATTAACGTATTGGAACCCCGGTGCGTGTGCGGGCCGGATCACGCAATGAACGCACGGTGATCAATTATGAACCCGTAGTTGAACGCTATCTGAAGAGAGTTGTGCAACAACGCCGATTAGATGTGCTATTCCTGCTGATAAACGTGGTCTTGTCGCGGGGCGCCTCCATGCGCCCCATATGGTTTGGCGATTAGCGCTCGCAGTTCCGCCAGATGCGGAGCAATGGTCACGACATAGCCAACCCCGATGCCGCGGGCCGAGACGCTGGCTACCAGACGCAAGGGGCTGTCCGGCGATTGGCTGAGCACGACGGGCGATCCTGACAGGCCGGTGATCAGGTCGCAGGTCACCGTCGTCACCCCGTCCCACGTATCAATCGACAGGCAGCCCTGCCGGATTGTGGCGGTCTTGGAGCCGCCGCGTTCATAGCCGACAATATCAACAACAGCGTCTATCGGGTCGGGCCAGTCGGCGACCTCGAAAGGTGTGGCCTCTTGCGCGCTGACCGAGCCGCTGAGGCGGAGTAAGGCAAGGTCTGACGATAGTTCAGCTAGGCCGGTGACCGGTTCGGCAGACAGAAATCCGGGCAAAAAGGCCACGGCGACGACCTTACGCACTGCGGCAAAGCCGTCGGTCCGTTGTCCCAGAACCAGAGCTAAATACTCTGGATCAACGCGCAGGCCGGACGCCCGGTCCACCACGCAATGGGCGGCCGTGATCGCCTCAACATCCGAAATCAGCGCCGCCGTGCAGCTCGGCTGGCCCGCAACCCGCAGCGAGCCCACAGCGCGCCAGCGTTGGGCTTCATCAGGGTTGAGCAAATGTCGCTGGGTGTCGCGCGCAGCGGCAGACCACGATCCGACAAGGGACAAGACGGCGGCAGCCACCGCAAGGCTGAACTGTATCCGCTTTTCCATCCAGATCCCCATCCAGCCCAGAGACTGTTAATTTCCACGCAAAAGTGAGCCG
The DNA here is from genome assembly GCA_937891785.1 of uncultured Octadecabacter sp. GTDB lineage: Bacteria > Pseudomonadota > Alphaproteobacteria > Rhodobacterales > Rhodobacteraceae > SW4. The sequence continues at coordinate 943 of CALAGN010000005.1, read as the reverse complement.
GACTTTCCATCGAGAAGTGAGCCACCTTTAAGGTATGTTCTGCGGGTTATGCCGGGGTCAAGACATTGCTGGGCTCCTTCCTTTTTCGGGCTGCGGCTGCTGAGCTTGCCTTGAAGCGGAAGCTGTCGTTTCCCGTTTCCAAGATGTGGCAGCGGTGGGTCAGGCGGTCGAGCAGTGCGGTGGTCATTTTGGCATCACCGAAGACTGTGGCCCATTCGCTGAAGCTTAGGTTTGTGGTGATCACGACGCTGGTGCGCTCGTAGAGTTTGCTCAACAGATGGAAGAGCAATGCGCCACCTGAGGCACTGAACGGCAAATACCCGAGCTCATCAAGGATCACGAGATCGAGCTTGGTAAGGCCTTCGGCAATCTGTCCGGTCTTTCCTTTGGCCTTTTCTTGCTCAAGCGCATTGACCAATTTGATGGTCGAGAAGAAGCGCACCTTTCGACGATTATGTTCGACGGCCTGGACCCCAAGGGCTGTGGCGGCATGGGTTTTGCCCGTGCCAGGACCCCCAATCAGAACAACGTTTTGTGCCCCATCCATGAACTCGCATTTGTTCAGTTGGCGCAAGGTTGCCTCGTTGATCTCGCTAGCAGCAAAGTCAAAGCCTGAGAGGTCTTTATATGCCGGGAAGCGTGCAGCCTTCATATGATAGGCGATGGATCGCACCTCGCGCTCAGCCAGTTCAGCTTTGAGCAATTGGGACAGGATCGGCACAGCGGCCTCAAAGGCCGGCGCCCCCTGTTCCATCAGCTCGGTAACCGCCTGAGCCAAGCCATACATCTTCAGGCTGCGAAGCATGATGATGATTGCACCACTGGCAGGATCATGACGCATGCCGGCCTCCGACTGTTTGGGTACCCAATGCAAACGTCCCGGATGGAACACCTAAGCAGAGATTCGTTGGTTGGCCAACGGATGTGGTTTCCGTTCGAGGTT
>CALAGN010000004.1 GCA_937891785.1 uncultured Octadecabacter sp. | reverse complement strand
GGCCTCGTTGGGCAATCTTGAGGTCAAACGGCAAGCCACTTGGGGAATGTCGGCTAATATGTCTCACTTGTCGGCAAGCCCTCGCCCTGATTGCGCTAACGGCGCATTTGATTGCGCTAACTGTGACAAAGCCGCCTATTCACCGCCGAACAAGCCATGTTAAGCGTCGATTGTCTTGGGCTCAAACGGGCCGCAAATCAGGAGTAAGAGACATGGACCACGGAACGGTCAACCCGACGATGAAGCTTGAAAATCAGGGCATCACAGGGCTCGACCAGGTCTATTACAACTACTCCGAAGATGAATTGATGGCCGCCGCCCTTGCCGCTGGTGAAGGTGTCGAAGGCCAAGGCGGCACGCTGCTGGTTACAACCGGCAAACATACAGGCCGCTCGCCCAAGGACAAATTCGTTGTGTCCAGCCCGTCGGTGCAAGACACGATCTGGTGGGAAAACAACCCGCCAATGGATGTTGATGCGTTTGAACGTCTGCACGGCGATATGCTCGAACATATGAAAGGTGGCACCTACACCGTTCAGGACTTGTTTGGAGGTGCCGACCCGGCGCACCGCCTGGATGTCCGCGTCGTGACCGAGCTTGTCTGGCACGGGCTGTTTATTCGCACGATGCTGCGTCGCCCCGCGGTGTCAGAACTTGCGACATTCGCGCCCGATTACACAATCATCAACTGCCCAACCTTCAAGGCCGATCCGGCCCGCCACGGTTGCCGTAGTGAAACAGTGATTGCGCTGAATTTCGAACAAAAGTTGATCTTGATTGGCGGCACCGAATACGCAGGCGAGAACAAGAAGTCGGTGTTCACCCTGCTGAACTACCTGCTGCCTGAACAGGGCATTATGCCAATGCACTGCAGCGCCAACCACGCCAAAGATAACCCTGTCGATGCTGCCGTGTTCTTTGGTCTTTCGGGCACTGGTAAGACGACGCTTTCGGCTGACCCGTCCCGCGTGCTGATCGGTGACGATGAACACGGCTGGTCGGATCGTGGCATCTTTAACTTTGAAGGTGGTTGTTACGCCAAGACAATCGGTCTTGACGCCAAGGCCGAGCCCGAGATTCACGCCACCACTAAGATGCCAAATACCGTCATCGAAAACATGGTCTATCATCCCGACACCAAAGAACTGGATTTCTTTGATGACAGCCTGACCGCCAACATGCGTTGCGCCTACCCGCTGCACTATATCAGCAATGCATCCGAAAACTCGCTTGGTGGGCACCCCAAGAACATCATTATGCTGACCTGTGATGCGTTTGGTGTATTGCCTCCGATTTCGCGGCTGACACCAGCGCAGGCGATGTATCACTTCCTGTCAGGTTTCACCTCCAAGGTTGCTGGCACGGAAACCGGCGTCACCGAACCCGAACCCACATTCAGCACATGTTTTGGCGCGCCGTTCATGCCGCGACGTCCCGAAGTCTATGGCAAGCTGTTGCAAGAAAAGATCGCCAATCACGGCGCGACTTGCTGGTTGGTGAACACCGGCTGGACGGGTGGAGCCTATGGCATCGGCTCGCGGATGCCAATCAAGGCAACGCGTGCGCTTTTGACAGCCGCTTTGGACGGATCACTTGTGGAATCGGAATTCCGCAAAGACTCTAACTTTGGCTTTGACGTTCCAGCGGCAGTGCAAGGCGTGGACAACAAATTGTTGAACCCGCGTGACACATGGTCTGACGGCAACGCCTATGATGCGCAAGCTGCCAAGCTGGTGCAGATGTTTGCGGACAACTTTGGCCAATACGCCCCGTTCATCGACGATGACGTCAAAGCCGCAGCAATCGGTTAGTGCACAAAAATCACGGTTGAACATGCAGCCGCGCCGCGCCACCTTAGGGGCATGTTCGACCGCACCTTCACCACCTGCGCTGCCATTGTATTTGCCAGCGCTGCGTTGGCCGAGACATTGCCGCCCAATCCCGACGACTATGTCAGCCCGCAGCTGTCGGTCATCGACGTGGGCATTATTTGTGCGCAAGAAATCGTCGGCCTGAACGACGCACCGGGCACGGTTGCCGGGTCAACCAATATCATCAAAGGCGAACCCGACTTTATCTCGTCTGCACGGTTTGTGCCTGCAGTGCTGGGCGTGGGGTTTGGTGTCAAATCGCAAGCCCAAAGCGTGCTTGGCATTGATAGCGTGACGATGACCGTAACGCACCCACCGATGGGCGCTGATGGGACGACCGTGCAGGTCTATGGCACGGCAATCAGTGGGCGAGGTACATCGCTTACCTTTTATCAGTTCGACTATAACTATGAACTGGTCCTCGGACATTGGCAGATGGAAGCCAGCGTCGATGGAGAAGTCATCTATCGCGTGGGGTTTGATGTGGTGGAGCCGGACGCGATGCCGCAACTGGCCAACGCCTGCGGTTTCGAGGACTTGCTATCCTAGCCTAGTAGCCCGCGCCGGATCAGGTTTAGCCCTGCAACAAACAACACCAGCAACGTCGCCTTGCGGAATACTTTTTGATCAATCCGATCATGCAAGCGCAGCCCGATCCACATGCCTATGCCTGCAGGCAGAATCATTAGCGCCGACAGCGGCGCGGTTTCCATCCGCAACACGCCTGACTTCATATGCGCCACGGTCAGGGCCAACGCGCCAAGACCATAGATGACGCCCTGAATACGCATCTGGTCGTGCTTGGGCGTATCAATCGCCGTGAGGTAAGCCACTGTAGGCGGACCCCATATGCCCGACAGCCCGCCGATGAAACCGGCAAAGCCCCCTACAACCCCTTCGATCATACGGGATGGATTGGAAAGGCGCGGTTTCCACCCGAGTAATTGCATCGCCGTAAAGGCGACTACCGGCCCGCCGATCAGTAGAAACATCACATTCGCAGGCAGGACGCGCACGAGTTGCGCACTCAGCATGAGAACCAAAAGGCCCGCGGCCAGAAACACCCCGAACCGACGCACTGATTTCGACGCCGCCTTTGGTCCTTGTCGCAGCGCCTGCACACTATTCGCGAGCAGCGTAGGCAGGATCAGCGCAGCAAGCGCCAGTTCCGGCGCCATGATCGTCGTCAGCCCCGAAATCATTACCATTGGCATCGCGAATCCGACCATGCCCTTGATCAGCCCGCCAAAGAGCGTGATCAGGAAGGCGAGGAGGAGCGTTTCAACGCCCAATATTTCAAATATAGCCGGCATGGGGAAAGTAATATCCTGCGTGTCGGCGCGGCGCACGACAATTCCTTCGCGACATTAATTGTCTTTTCGGGTTTGTTTTACGACTTATTATTGCGCTGCAGTTGCAAACAGATTATCTCTGCACCTGCACAATGGAGGCCCGCATGCCACACGACGGACAGGATATGACAATGACACCGGTTCTTGCTAACTTGCTGAAACTTACCGGCGCTGCCGTGAAGCCAATTCAGGATATCCTTACGAGCGCGACCGATCTTGTCCGCGCGACGGTCACGGACGGCGACCGCGTATCAGGCGCCTTGATCGAACAGCACCAGACCGCCGCGCATGGCCTTGCGTGGCTTGCGACCTACGCTGAAAGTCTGCGACAGATGCAAGCCTGGGCAGAGCGGCTACAAGCCGACGGGAAATTCGGCGAGGTCGAGCAGCTTATCCATCAGATCGCGTTTGGCGAATACCTTGCGCAGATCTCCGGCGGCATCCCGATGAGCCAGGGTGAGATCGTCCGCCTTCAGGATATCGGCCTGACACAAGACCAAATGCGCGGGCTGTTGGGCGATGAAATTCAGACGCTGACTCGACAAGGCAACACACAAGCCGCACGAATGCGCCTTGTCGCACTGATGCAAGACCACAGCGCCAATATCACCGTCGGGGCGACCGGTCTTAATGACGAATTGGAAATGATCCGCGAACAATTCCGCCGCTTTGCTGTGGAAAAGGTCGAACCATATGCGCACGACTGGCACCTCAAAGATGAGCTTATCCCGATGGCGATCATCGAGGAACTGGCCGAAATGGGCGTGTTCGGGCTGACGATCCCCGAAGAATACGGCGGCTTTGGCCTGTCCAAAGCGTCGATGTGCGTCGTGTCCGAAGAACTCTCGCGCGGCTACATCGGCGTTGGATCACTCGGTACCCGCAGCGAGATTGCGGCGGAATTAATCATCTGCGGTGGCACTGAGGAACAAAAGCAAAAGTGGCTGCCCGCATTGGCCTCAGCTGAAAAGCTGCCCACGGCCGTGTTCACCGAACCCAACACCGGATCCGACCTTGGAAGCTTGCGCACCCGCGCGGTCAAAGACGGCAACGATTACCGCATCACAGGCAACAAAACATGGATCACCCACGCAGCGCGCACCCATGTGATGACGCTTCTGGTGCGCACCAATCCTGACAGCACCGACCACCGTGGCTTGTCGATGTTTCTGGCCGAAAAGACGCCAGGTGACGATGCCAACCCCTTCCCAACTCAAGGCATGACAGGCGGCGAGATCGAGGTGCTGGGATATCGCGGCATGAAAGAATACGAACTGGCGTTTGATAACTTCCACGTTGCCGGTGAAAACCTGCTGGGCAGGGAAGAAGGCAAAGGCTTTAAGCAACTGATGCAGACATTTGAATCTGCCCGCATCCAGACCGCAGCACGCGCAATTGGTGTGGCGCAGTCGGCCTTGGACGTCGGCATGCAATACGCGCAAGACCGCAAGCAATTTGGCAAATCCCTGATTGCGTTTCCCCGTGTGGCGGGCAAGCTGGCGATGATGGCGGTCGAAATCATGGTTGCACGGCAGTTGACCTATTTCAGCGCCGCCGAAAAAGACAACGGCCGTCGCTGCGATCTTGAGGCTGGTATGGCGAAATTGCTCGGCGCGCGCGTGGCTTGGGCAGCAGCTGACAACGCATTACAAATCCACGGTGGCAACGGGTTTGCCCTGGAATACAAGGTCAGCCGGATCTTGTGTGACGCGCGTATCCTGAACATCTTTGAGGGCGCCGCCGAAATTCAAGCGCAGGTTATCGCGCGACGCTTGTTGGGCTAGGGGGATGCGGTTACTGCCAATCGCCTTAGTCACCGCCCTCGCGGGCTGTTGGGGGGATGAAACTATTTCCCGATACGCCGGTCGGGACACCGTTTTCCGCCTGATCGAACTGGACGGCGCGCCGTTCAGCGCGCGCGCCACAATCCAGTTTTCCCAGGAAGGCGCGATCACCGGCCAAGCGCCATGCAATGGCTATTTCGCAACGCAGACGGTGCCCTATCCTTGGTTCAAAGCCGAAGGCATCGGCGCAACACGCATGGCCTGTCCCGATCTGAATACTGAAACGCAATTCTTAACCGCGTTAGGGGAAATGGGCCTGTCTGAAGTTTTTGGCGACACCCTAATCCTGCGCAACGATGCGGGGCGTGAAATGGTGTTCAAGGCCGATCAGGACTGACGGTTCAGCACATCCAGAAGCCGCGCGCGGGATGCTGGCAATGCCCGATTCCCCAGCGAGGGCGCAAGATGATGTTCAAAGAAATAGCCCGTGGTTTGCAGTCCTAGCAGGATGTTTGCATCCGTATTGTCACGCCCGACTAACGCGGGCGATAGTGGCAGCAACCTGTCCACCCACGGCCCCGCGTTTTCCCGGCTTACGGCGCGGCCCGTGCGGGGCGACACAAAACACAAATCCTCGTTCGTGCCGGTGACCGCACAGGCAGACAAATCAAGCCCAAAGCCCGATTCTTCCAACAGCGCCATTTCCCATTGCAAGTAGGCGAGCGGCCAGACATCGCCCTGCCCCAGCAAGTCCATCAAGGCGACAGTCCGCGCATAAAGTGCAGCATGTGGTTCGCGCTCGGGGAGAAAAAACGACAGGATCGCACAGACCGCATTCAGCCCCGCCAGCGCCATCCGATCCTGCATGACTTGCGCCGCGCGACTGCGCTGGGGCTCGACGGTGATACTGCCCAAGTGCTCCTCGAGCCGTGCTTTCCAAGTGATCTCGATCTGGGTTCCCGGCTGAAGCGTTGCCGAGATTTTGCGGCTGGTCCCACCACGCACGACGCCAGCGTGACGACCATGTTCAGCCGTGAACACCTCGATGATCACCGAGGTTTCGCCGTGTTTACGCACCGCAATCAGCGGGCCTTCATCGCGCCATTCAATCATCGTGTGATCAGGCCCGAACGTGAGCCGTTATTCAAGGCCCGGTTGATCCAGCAGGTGACGGCCCGCGCGGTCCTCGACCTCGATCACCCAAAGGTCGGGATCAAAACTGCGTTGCTTGCCCAGGGAAGCGTCCACGTCGGCCTCGACCCCTTCGGCCAGAACCGCCCAAGTGCGTTCACCCGTCATCAGGTCAAAAGAGCGGTGAAAGGCACAGGCCTGCCCATCCAATGTGTTGAGTTTGACGATGACGGTCCCCGCCGTCGCATCGCCTTTGGCGACGACAAACGCTGGAATTTCTTGCAGGCGCAACCGCGTCAAATAGGCCGAAACCCAAATATCAGCTGTAAGCCGCGTCATGCATTCCCATCTTTGAAATTAAGGCCCATTTCGGAATAGCGTTCGCTTTCCTCGAGCCAGTTCGGGCGCACTTTCACTTGTAAGAACAGGTGCACCTTGCGACCCAGAAATTCGACCAATTCTTCGCGCGCGGCCTTGCCTACGGATTTGATCGTTTCGCCCTTGTTACCCAGCACGATACCCTTGTGGCCATCACGCATGACGTAAATGATCTGGTCAATCTTGGCCGACCCGTCTGGGCGCTCTTCCCAGTTTTCGGTCTCGACCGTCAATTGGTAAGGCAGTTCCTGATGTAGGCGCAGGGTCAGTTTTTCGCGGGTCACTTCGGCGGCAATCATCCGCATCGGCAAATCAGCAATTTGATCTTCGGGATAAAGCCACGGACCCTCGGGCATCTTGTCGGCCAGCCATGTGCGGAAGGTGTCGCAGCCATGGCCCTTTTCGGCTGAGATCATGAACGTATCGGCAAAGGCGAAACGCTCGTTCATCTTTTGGGTCAGCTCAAGCAGTTGTTCCGATTTCACGCGGTCGATCTTATTGATCGCCAGCGCGACGGTACGGCCTTGACCAACCTGAGCCAGCTTCTCCAAGATCGCCTCGACTCCCTGCGTGATCCCGCGATTGGCTTCGATCATCAGCACGATCACATCAGCATCCGCAGCCCCACTCCAGGCAGCGGCGACCATCGCGCGATCAAGGCGGCGACGGGGGGCGAAAAGGCCGGGTGTGTCGACGAACACGATCTGCGCATCGCCATCCATCGCCACGCCGCGAATACGCGCGCGGGTGGTTTGAACCTTGTGGGTCACGATGCTGACTTTCGCGCCAACCATGCGGTTCAACAGCGTCGATTTTCCGGCATTTGGTTCGCCGATCAGGGCAACAAATCCGGCTGAGGTGGTCGCATCGTTCATGCGCTGACTTTCTGCAAAAGTGCTGTTGCTGCGGCTTGTTCGGCTTGGCGTTTCGGGGTGGCGCTGGCTTGTGCCGCTTCGCCGGTTTCTAAACGCGCTTCGATCAGGAAAACAGGCGCGTGGTCTGGCCCCTCGCGGGTAATTTCAACGTATTGTGGTGGCGGAATGCCCCGACCCTGCGCCCATTCCTGCAAGGTGGTTTTGGCATCCTTGGATTCTGACGCGGCGGTCGAAATTCGCTCGCCCCACGTGAGCAGGATCACAGCCCGTGCCGCCTCAAGCCCCGCATCAAGATAGATCGCGGCAATGACTGCTTCGAGCGCGTCACCAAGGATGGCAGTCTTGCGACGTCCACCGCTTTTCATTTCAGAGCGGCCAATTTTCAGAACGTCGCCCAAGCCCCATTCGCGGGCCACATCGGCGCAGGTTTCCTTGCGCACAAGGTGGTTATAGCGCACGGCCAATTCACCCTCGGCGGCACTTGGATCCGCGGCAAAAATCGCATCGGCAATCACGAGGTTCAGCACGCGGTCGCCAAGGAATTCGAGCCGCTGATTATCATCACGATGTGGCGTGGCCATCGACGAATGCGTAACGGCACGCACAAGCAATTCCGGCGCAGCAAATTCATGGCCAAGCTGGCGCGCGAACGCGCTTAGATCGGCTGCCAATTTCACTCGATCGCCTTGAAATAGCGATCACTACGCCATGTCCAGAACGCCAACATTGAGCGTCCAGCGGACGAGAACATGATGCGATCTGCACGACCAACGATATTTTCAAATGGCACAAACCCTACACCACGCGCATTTTGTGGCACACGGCTGTCAGTCGAATTATCGCGGTTATCGCCCATGAAAAAGAAATGGCCTTCGGGCACAGTAAAGACGCCCGTGTCATCCAACCCTGTTGTGCCGATGTTCAGGATGCCGTGGCTGTTTCCTTCCGGAAACGTCTCAATCTGACGGGTCTTTTCGCAATCAGCACCCATGCCGACGGCACCGTTGCGGCAACGCGGCAGCGCTCCTTGCGAGCCTTGGCGCTCCATGGTTTCAACGAATGATCCGTCGTCTTCCAGAACCACTGCTTCGTCGTTGATATAAAGCACAGCGTCGCGCATCTGGATACGATCACCGGGCAGGCCGGTCAGGCGCTTGATAAAGTCACGGCCCGTGACGGGGTGGCGAAACACGACAACATCACCGCGTTCTGGCATTGATCCGAACAGGCGGGTTCCGCCGCTGGTATCGTCATCGTCGCTTTTGAACACGCCGCAGAAATCCTCGGCGTCCACATCAAGGCCGATACGCGGAATAATGATGCTGGGGCAAGACGCATAGGAATAGCCATAAGCCATCTTGTTCACGAACAGAAAGTCGCCGATCAGCAGCGTGTCTTTCATCGACGCCGATGGAATCCAGAACGGTTGAAATAACAACGTCCGAAACACGCCCGCGATCAGCAGTGCATAGACTACCGTCTTGATCGTTTCCTTAATGCTGGCCCAAAGGCCGGATGTCTCGGACATGCGTCTTCCTATCATTGGTTGGCTGCTACATGCGGCCCTCGCCCTTGGCTGTCAAGCGATGGGGCGTGCTTCGATCACAACAAAGGCCTGCGCCCAAGGGTGATCATCGGTCAAAGTTACGTGAATGATCGCCTCAAAGCCCGCGGGCGTCATTTCGGCAAGGCGTTGCGCTGCCCAACCGCTGACGGCCATAACGGGCTGGCCGGTGGGCAAATTGGACACCGCCATGTCTTTCCACGAAATGCCCATACGCAGGCCAGTGCCCAGCGCCTTGGAACAGGCCTCTTTTGCGGCCCAGCGTTTGGCATATGTGCCTGCTACGTCTTTGCGCCGTTCGGCTTTGCGTTGTTCCACGTCAGTGAACACGCGGTTACGGAACCTGTCGCCAAAACGGTCAAGCGTGCCTTGGATACGTTCGATATTTGCGAGGTCGGTGCCAATGCCAAGGATCATAGCGCGCTTTCGACATCAAAGACGCTGATTCCATCGCCGCCGCCCTGACACTGGGCAACCAGTCGCGTGCCAAGGGCGCGGTGGTCTGGATTGGCGGCGTAAGTCTCAAGCGATGCGCGGCTTTCAAAGCGCGCAACGAAACCTGCTGCATAGTCTTGCGACTTGCCTTCAAGGTCGATGTTGGGGCCATGCTCAAACCCCAGGAATCCGTCGATCTGCCCGACAAGTGCCGCAAGCCCCGTCATGATCTGTTGTAGTTCACCCGCATCATGATCAGCGCGCAGTTTCAGCATGGCGCAATGGTTGATCATTCGACGCCTAACTTGCTCGTTGCGGCCACGATGCCCATGGCTTGGTTGACGGTAATTTCCAGCTGGGCAGAATTCCTGAAGCTTTCCTCGGGCGAAAATATTTGCACGGGAATGGTCAGGATCAGCCCGCGCGCCGGGTCATAGGCCGAGACTAGTTCGCTGAAAGACATATCCGCATAACCTACCCCGTCACCGAACCCGATGACAAAGCACTGGGGGTCACCCATTTCATCGTCAGGGCGCGTCAGGATCAACAGATACGATGCCCCGGCTGCGGGTTCGATGATTTCAAGCAGTGCAACGCGGATCGCTCCGTTGGCGAAGGTTATGCTGTTTTCTTCCCATGGCTCAACGATGGCACGGGCCGATGCACGCCAGTCGCACGTGCTGACGACCTGGGCCGAAATCGATAGCGGGAGGCTTGCAACAACAAGAGCAAGGAATAAGCGACGCATCAGGAGCCAACTTGCAAGTGTCATCCGCGCACCGCGTCCATCAGTCGGCGCATTTCATGGATCGCTGGGGTGAGACCGCGAAAGATCGCTTCGCCGATAATGAAATGACCGATGTTTAACTCTATCACCTCGGGGAAGGCGGCGACGGGCTGCACGGTATCATAGGTCAATCCATGTCCGGCGTGAACCTCGAGACCCAGCGAATGGGCGAGCGCCGACATCTCGCGCATCTTTTCCAATTCTGCGTCACGGGTGGCGAAATCCCCCTCGGCGTGGGCATCGCAGTAAGCACCGGTGTGCAGTTCGATCACCTGCGCGCCAATGCGGTGCGCTGCTTCGATCTGGCGCTGGTCGGCGGCAATAAAGATCGACACGCGGCAACCGGCTTCACGCAATGGTGCGATAAAATGGGCAAGGTGGTTCTCTTCGCGCGCAACCTCAAGACCGCCTTCGGTGGTGCGTTCCTCGCGCTTTTCGGGGACGATACAAACGGCGTGAGGTTTATGGCGCAGGGCGATCTTTTGCATCTCGCCGGTTGCAGCCATTTCAAAATTCAGCGGGATAGTCAACGCGTCCATCAAGGCATCAATATCCGCGTCCCCAATATGACGACGGTCTTCGCGCAGGTGCGCGGTAATGCCGTCTGCGCCGGCTTCTTGGGCCAGAATGGCAGCGCGCGCAGGATCAGGCGTGTCACCGCCGCGCGCATTACGCACAGTTGCCACGTGATCGATATTTATGCCAAGGCGCAGTTTTTCAAATGCCATGCGAGCTCTCTTTCGTTGTCTGACGCCAACCTACTGGTCCGCGACGTCAGTTTCGATGTTTTTCTTTAGCTGAGCGAGCTTGTTACGCAGCACATTGCGGCGGCGGTTCTGATAGGCGCGGATCAGCGGAACGCTAATATAGTACGCAAGCGTTGCGGTCGCAGCGCCTGGGATGATGCCGCCGATCATGTAAGGAAAGAACACCTCGTCATAAAACAAATGCAGACGATGCCAGTCCATCTTTTCGGGCGTGAAGATCGCCATGAAGTTATGCCAAAGATCGCGGCCCGCCCCGCCAAATTTTGCGCCAAGGCTCTCGTGCATGTCACTATTGAGGCGGCTGCCCAGCAAGAAATGTCCGGTCTGAAGCGAGGCAATCGCGATCGGCACATAGGTCAGCGGATTGCCAAAAAAGGTGCTCATCAGAGCCGCTAGGATATTGCCCCGCATCAGTTTGGCGATAACCGCAGCAACAAGGAAATGCAGCGTGTAGAAAGGGGTGAAAGTAGTAAAAACCCCTGCCCATATCCCGCGCGCAATTTTTTCCGGCGTATCAGGCAGACGGCGTACGCGGTGTTTGACGTAGTTAAACGCCCGTGCCCAACCGCCACGCGGATAGACGGCTTCAAGCACGATCTGCCAGATCGGCCGCTTATCTCTGCGCTTGAATACCAAAGCTAATGCCCTTCATGATCGCTGTCCGCTTGCTGCGTCATGGCCCGCGCTGGGTCACGATGCCGTTCGATGGATGACACGTTACTTTCGGCCTCGAGTGCTGTCATGATCCGATGCATATGTTCGGCGTCCCGCAACTCTACGTCCAGCAGCAATCGAAAATAATCCGGTTTGCGATCCACAAATACTAAGTCCGATATATTGGCATTTTGCTCTCCAATCAGGGTGCAAATCCGCCCAAGTACGCCCGCGTCGTTCGTGATCACCAAATCAAGGCTCACTGCGTTGCGAGCCGGATGTGTGCCCTCTTGCCATCGCAAATCAATCCAACGTTCGGGTTGGTCCTCGTATTGGGCCAAAACGGCGCAATCAATCGCGTGAACCACAACGCCCTGCCCGCGGAAAGTGATCCCCACGATCCGCTCGCCCGGGACGGGCTGACAGCACGACGCACGGCGAAACGACTGATCCGGTGCCAAACCGACAACCGCACGGTGCTGTGCCACCTCATCATGCGGCAGTTCAGCAAGGTCGGGATAGATCGCACCCACGACCTCGCGGGCGGTCATTTCGGCGCTGCCCAAAAGGGCCAGCATTTCTTCGACCGATTCTACGGCCAGCGCTTTGGCGGCGGTCGTCAGGGCCTTGTCGGTGCCTTTTTTGCCGACATTCTCAAACGCCACGCGGGCCAGTTCGCGGCCCAGCTTGATGAATCTCTCACGGTCTTCTTCACGCAGCGAGCGCCGGATCGCTGTTTTAGCGCGGCCCGTGACGGCGATATCAATCCATGTGGCCTGCGGCGTTTGCCCTTCGGCGGTGATGATATCGACGGACTGACCATTCTTAAGGCGGGTCCAAAGCGGCACACGCAGCCCGTCCACCTTGGCACCGACGCAGGCGCTGCCAATGCGCGTGTGAATTGCGTAGGCAAAGTCGATTGGCGTCGCGCCCCGGGGCAGCTTGATCACGTCGCCTTTGGGGGTGAAGCAAAAGACCTGATCCTGATACATCTCAAGCTTGACGGTCTCGAGAAACTCGTCGTGATCGTCCTCGAGCCCCTCGCCCAAACGTTCTGTAAGCGATGCAATCCAGTGGACAGGATCAACGGCAAAACGGTTTTCGACCCGCTCGCCATCGCGATAGGACCAATGGGCAGCAACGCCGGCTTCAGCAACCTCATGCATTTCGCGGGTGCGAATCTGCACTTCAACGCGCTTGCCGTCGCGGCCCGAAACAGTCGTGTGAATGCTGCGATATCCGTTCGACTTTGGCTGGCTGATATAGTCTTTGAAGCGACCTGGTACTGCACGCCAACGTTGGTGCACAGCCCCCAACACGCGATAGCAGTCTGCCTCGCTGTCCGTGACCACGCGGAAGCCGTAAATATCAGAGAGGCGCGAAAAGCCCTGATCTTTTTCCTGCATCTTGCGCCAGATCGAATAGGGTCGCTTGGCGCGGCCCGTGACCTCGGCCGTGATGCCGACCTTATCCAGTTCATGCCGCATGTCGGCAGTGATCTTTTCGATCACATCGCCGGTTTCACGTTGCAGCGTAATAAAGCGGCGGATGATCGAATTGCGCCCCTCCGGGTTAAGAACGCGGAACGCCAAATCTTCAAGCTCCTCGCGCATCCACTGCATCCCCATGCGTCCTGCAAGGGGGGCATAGATATCCATGGTTTCACGGGCTTTTTGCGCCTGCTTGTCATCGCGCATTGATTTGATCGTGCGCATATTGTGCAGACGATCAGCGAGCTTCACGAGGGTCACACGCAAATCGCGACTTGTGGCCATGAATAGCTTGCGGAAATTCTCGGCCTGTTTGGTCGCCGTCGAATTTAGCTGAAGATTGGTAAGCTTGGTAACACCATCAACAAGTTCGGCAATTTCGCGGCCGAACTTTTCCTCGACCATGGCGTATGACGCTTTGGTGTCCTCGATCGTGTCGTGCAAAAGGGCTGTGATTATTGTCGCATCATCCATCTGCTGCTCGGCCAGAATGGCCGCCACGGCGATGGGGTGGCTGAAATACGCCTCCCCGGAATGACGGAATTGGCCGTCATGCATCTCGCGGCCAAAGTCGTAAGCCACGCGGATCAGCGCTTCGTTTGTCGCAGGGTTATAGCGGCGGACCAGGCCGATCAAGTCATCTGCTGATATCATTCCGGCCCGCGCTTGTCTTGAGGTGTCGCCCTTACTTGGGCTCCTGCGCTTCCATTAGGGCGCGCAACAATTTTTCTTCTGACATATCGTCGTCAGCGGGTTTGTCGGCTTCGCCACCACCCGCACCCATCAGCAACGCCATTGCGTCCTCTTCGGGCATATCGACTTCGATCTGGGTCTGGTTGGCTTCGATCATACGCTCGCGCAGATCTTCAGCAGTTTGGGTTTCCTCGGCAATCTCGCGCAGCGAAACGACAGGGTTTTTGTCGTTGTCACGGGGAACAGTAATTGCTCCGCCTGCGGAAATTTCACGGGCACGGTGTGCAGCAAGCATCACTAACTCAAAACGGTTGGGAACTTTGTCGACACAATCTTCAACGGTAACGCGGGCCATCGGGGCACTCCAGTTAGTCAATCAGGGGGCAGTCTGCAAGCCGCCTACTTAGAGGCTAGAGCAATGAATGACAAGCCGAATCACTGCTCCCTATGATCACACAAGCGCGTGGACTTCGGCCACCGCCCCGGCAGGTAATTGCGACAGCATTTGCGCCACACTTAGACCCAATACGGGATGCATCCAATCGGCGGCTATTTCTGCCATCGGCACAAGTACGAACGCGCGATCCTGAAGCCTTGGATGGGGTAAAATAAGGGTTTCCGGCGCGCGTTTACCTTGCTCGGCAACACTCAAGCTGCGCCATTGGGTTTGGGTCTTGGCATCCGGCAGCACCCGATCTGCTACCGCGAGCAGATCAAGATCAAGCGTGCGACTGCCCCAGCGAGTCGCGCGCACGCGCCCGAATTCCGCTTCAATCTTATGGAGTTGCGATAAAATATCTTGGGGAGAAAGCGTTGTTTCCAGCGCAATAGCCACATTCACATAATCCGGCCCTGCCCCCGCCGGAAAGCACGGAGTACGAAAAAGCCGACTTTTCCTAGTGATCGGGCCAATCGTTCTTGCGATGACGTCGATACTTTGAATGATCGTTGTCTGCAGCGCCTCGTTTGCCCGCGCCAAATTCGCACCAAGCGCAATAAAGGCGGTGTCCCGCTTATGGGGTTGCTGCATACCTCGGTTATCCTACATAATCTGCTCTATTGTACCATTTAGACCACTCACACAGCACACTCACAAGTTGGTGACAGTTGATATTTGAAAGGAAACTATATGTTCTATCGTGACGAGCGCCTCGCGCTCTTCATTGACGGGTCAAATCTTTATGCCGCCAGCAAATCCCTTGGCTTTGATATCGATTACAAGCTTCTGCGGGCGGAATTCATGCGACGCGGCAGGATGCTTCGGGCGTTCTACTACACTGCTCTTTTGGAAAACGACGACTATTCACCGATCCGTCCGCTGGTCGATTGGTTGAACTACAACGGCTTCACCATGGTGACCAAACCTGCCAAAGAATTCACCGATTCTATGGGTCGGCGCAAGATCAAAGGCAATATGGACATCGAGCTGGCGGTTGACGCGATGGAGCTTGCCCCCCACGTCGACCACATGGTGATTTTTTCTGGCGATGGTGATTTCCGTCCGCTGGTTGAAGCCTTGCAGCGCAAGGGTGTGCGCGTTTCGGTCGTGTCAACGATCCGCAGCCAACCGCCAATGATCGCAGATGAACTCCGCCGTCAGTGCGACAATTTCATCGAGCTGGACGACCTGCGCGAAGTCATCGGCCGCCCCCAACGTGAGCCACGTGTTGAAGAGCCTGCCGACCTCGTGCCGCAGGACGACTAAACAGACAAAGCCCCGCCGAATGTGCGGGGCTTTTCGTTTACGTTATTGCGCGTTGATCTTGTTGTGCTGGGCGATGACCTCGGCTGGCCAAGTGCTTTTGATATAGGCCAGCACCTCCCGGATATCAGTATCACTCAGCACATCCTCATAACCGGACATGTCGCTTTCGTAATCACCACCGACCAACGCTGCCGTCCCGAATTTGGTGATTGCAAACAGCTGTTCGTCAGGGTGGTGCCAAGTGTGGCCGGTTTCATCATGCGGTGGCGCAAGCGCTCGCCCCTCTGGTGATCGCGCCGTGCGCCATTCCGCCTGCCCCTCAAGATTTGCACCGTGGCAGGATACGCAATTGGCATCGTAAATGTTGCCACCCCGCGCGACTGCGCTTGGGTCGCCGTAGGGGATCGCCCCGCCTGCTGTGGCTTCGTTCTGTTGCGCAACTGCAACCGCACCAATTGCGATTATCATGGCACCCAATCCGGCAATGCTAATCTTGTTCATACCTAATCCCTGCTTATGTCTTGGGAAACTAACGGCTTCCCCCAGCTGGAAGGCAAGTCACCGCTGCGTGATCGAGCGGCGGGGTCTGGACGCCAGCGCCCCAAAGTCCTACCTCTGGAACAATTCGGAGAGACCGCATGCCAAAACCGCCCCTCACCCTGTATCTGGCCGCCCCGCGCGGATTTTGCGCAGGCGTGGACCGCGCGATCAAGATCGTCGAGATGGCACTTGAGAAATGGGGCGCGCCTGTCTTTGTGCGCCACGAAATCGTGCACAATAAGTACGTTGTCGATGACCTGCGCGCTAAGGGGGCCGTGTTTGTCGAAGAACTGGATGAATGCCCCGATGACCGCCCAGTGATCTTTTCCGCACACGGTGTCCCCAAGGCCGTTCCCGCCGAGGCCGCGCGCCGCGAAATGATCTTTGTGGATGCGACCTGCCCGCTGGTCAGCAAGGTCCATATTGAGGCCGAGCGTCACCGCGAAAACGGCTTGCAGATCATCATGATCGGCCACGCAGGCCACCCTGAAACCGTCGGCACGATGGGCCAACTGCCCGCAGGCGAGGTCGTCTTGGTCGAAACTGTAGAAGATGTGGCCAGCGTCAAAGTGCGGGCCCCCGCGCGCCTCGCGTTTGTCACTCAAACCACACTGTCGATGGACGACACCGCCGAGATCGTCGCCGCACTTTACGCGCGCTTTCCCTCGATCGCCGGCCCTCACAAAGAAGACATCTGCTACGCCACCACGAACCGACAAGAAGCGGTTAAGGCAATGGCCCCACAATGCGATGCGATGCTGGTGGTGGGTGCCCCTAACTCGTCAAATTCGCAGCGGCTGGTCGAGGTCGGGCGCAAGGCGGGCTGTGCCTATTCACAACTGGTGATGCGGGCCGAAAACATCGACTGGCGGGCCTTGGACGGGATCACATCGATCGGCATCACCGCAGGCGCATCCGCCCCCGAAGTGTTGATAAACGAGGTAATCGACGCCTTCCGCGATCGATATGACGTAACCATACAACAGGTTGTCACCGCCGAAGAAAATGTCGAATTTAAAGTACCACGCGTGTTGCGCGAAACAGCGTGAAACAAATCCCCCGCTCCGCCCTTATCCTTGGTCTACTTGGCCTGATCCCGTTCCTGTTTGGTACGACGATCAACCTTGGTTGGCTTGACTCCAGCATGGGCGACCCGGACGCGGGTGGTTATGCGTTGATCGTGCCCGCAGACGGGCGGGTTCTGATGATCCGTTACGGCACGATTATCCTCGCGTTTATGTCCGGCGTACTGTGGGGTTTTGCGACACGGGCGGGTGGCGCAATGCAATCATCAGGTTATGTGCTGTCAGTGATCCCCGCGCTTTGGGCGTTCTTTATGGTCAGCGGCGGGCCTGTCAGCATGGCGTCTAACCTGCTGATCGGGTTCATTGGCCTCCTGCTACTGGACTGGCATTTCTGGCGTTACGAACTAGCCCCGCCGTGGTGGATGCAGCTGCGGGTCTTGCTGACGGTTGTAATCGCGCTGTGCTTGCTGACGGTGATCATCTGATGCCTGACGCCAAGACAATTGCATTCTATGACAGCGCTGCGGACCAATATGCCAACCTCACGAAAACCGGCAAGCCGGGCGGGCTGCTGAAATCCTTCATGGCATTGCTACCTCCCAACGCTCAGGTGCTTGATCTTGGCTGCGGGCCTGCCCGCGCGTCTGTCCACATGCGTGACGCGGGTTTCCGGCCAGATCCGGTTGACGCATCTCAAGGAATGATCACACTCGCGAACGAAACACATCAGATCGGCGCGCGCTTGCTGACGTTTGATGATTTGGACATGGTTGCGGCTTATGACGGGGTTTGGGCAAATTTTTCTTTGCTTCATGCCCCCGTCGCCGACCTCCCCCGCCACATTGATGCGATTGCACGGGCGCTGCGCTCGGGTGGTATTTTCCACATCGCCATGAAAACGGGCGAGGGCGAAGCGCGCGACGCGATTGACCGGATGTATAGCTATGTAACAGTTTCAGCGTTGCAATCGATGGTCGAAGTTGCCGGTTTTACCGTGCTGGGCATTGACGAAGGGCGCGAAGTGGGATGTGCAGGCACCAATGATCCCTTTGTCACCATGAGAGCCCGCAAAAATGCCTGATCTTTACGCCTATACTGACGGTGCCTGCAGCGGCAACCCCGGCCCCGGAGGCTGGGGGGCCTTGCTGATTGCCCGCAACGGCGACGCGGTGGTCAAAACACGCGAATTGTCGGGTGGTGCTGCGGATACGACCAACAACCGCATGGAATTACTGGCAGCCATCGCGGCACTGGAATCACTGTCGCGAGACACGGACATCACCATCGTGACTGACAGTTCCTACGTCAAAGACGGCATCACCACGTGGATACACGGCTGGAAAAAGCGCGGCTGGAAAACCGCTGCGAAAAAACCCGTCAAGAACGAAGACCTGTGGCGTCGTCTTGATGCCGCAAACCAAAGCCACAATGTGACGTGGGAATGGGTCAAGGGCCACGCGGG
This sequence comes from uncultured Octadecabacter sp., assembly GCA_937891785.1. Classification (GTDB taxonomy): domain Bacteria; phylum Pseudomonadota; class Alphaproteobacteria; order Rhodobacterales; family Rhodobacteraceae; genus SW4. The sequence continues at coordinate 40,982 of CALAGN010000004.1, read as the reverse complement.
CCACCCCGAAAACGAACGCGCGGACGAATTGGCGCGTGCAGGCATGGCCCCGTTCAAGCCCACATGAACGCTGTTGCATTTCTTGACACGGTTTCGGTGTTTATCTTCGCGCTCACTGGCGCGCTGGTCGCCAGTCGCGCGCAACTCGATATCGTCGGGTTTATCTTTATCGCCTGCCTCACGGCTGTCGGCGGGGGCACGTTGCGTGACGTGATTTTGAACCGTGATGTGGTATTCTGGGTCGCAAACCCGACGTTCATCCTTGCCGGAACAGTGGCGGCGGTGCTGGTGTTTTTCACCGCGCACCTGCTGGAATCTCGCTACCGCACGATCTTGTGGCTTGATGCCTTTGCGCTGGCCGTGGCAGTGCCTGCCGGTGTTGCCGTCGCTATTGGTATGGGGCAACCTTGGTCGATCGTACTGATCATGGGCGTCACCACGGGCTGTTTTGGCGGATTGCTACGTGATGTGGTGTGCAACGAAGTGCCCTTGGTCCTGAAACAGGGCGAGCTTTATGTGACCTGCGCTTTTGCCGGTGCAGGCGGCGCTGTGCTCACTCTGGCAGGCGGATACGGGACCAACGTCGCCCTCGTTACATGTGCCGCAATTACGCTAGCCCTGCGTGCAGGCTCCATCGGTTTCGGCTGGCGTTTGCCGGTCTACAAAAGCCGCCCGCCAAAGGTTTAAGTCAGCCGTTCTGGCAGGGCGAGGCCACGCAGCGCATCAACGCTTTCCATCGGTTTCTTGCCGGCACGTTGAATGCGCGTGATCGCAACCGCGCCACGGCCACAAGCGACCGTGAATCCCTCCAAAACCTGCCCAGCTGCACCCTGCCCCGCTGCAAGGTGGCTGCCCAACAGCTTGACCCGCTCACCCTCTACATCGCACCACGCACCGGGAAATGGGGACAGGCCACGGATCAAACGATCAACGTCTTCGGCAGATTTCGACCAATCCACGCGTGCCTCGGCCTTGTCGATTTTGGCGGCATAGGTTACGCCGTCCGCGGGCTGGCCTTGTGGCACCAAAGTATCAATTTGCGTGATCGCACGCACGATCAGATCGGCACCAAGCGCCGACAAGCGGTCGTGCAATGCACCTGTGGTTTCGGTCTCGCCAATGGCCAGCGCGTCACTTAGCAATACCGGCCCCGTGTCCAAACCTGCCTCCATTTTCATAATGCAAACGCCGGTTTCTGTGTCACCTGCAATAATCGCGCGATGGATCGGTGCTGCACCGCGCCAACGGGGTAAAAGGCTGGCGTGGATATTCAAGCACCCAAGTTTCGGCGCATCCAACACCGCTTGGGGCAAGATCAATCCATAGGCGACAACGATTGCGAGATCGGCATCAACGGCCGCAAACTCTGCCTGCGCCGCGTCGTCTCTCAAAGACACAGGATATCGAACAGAAAGCCCCAAAGCCTCCGCGCGGGCCTGAACCGGACTTGGGCGATCTTTCTTGCCACGCCCGGCAGGACGGGGTGGCTGCGAATACACCGCACAAACCTCATGACCCGCTGCAACCAATGCATCCAGCACGGTGACAGAAAAATCAGGCGTTCCCATAAAGATAATGCGCACCACAACCCCCTCATCTTGCCAAAAATATCCGCCCCGCAGGGTCGGTTAGCCGCGCAACCCTAGCCCGCGATTTTACGCGCTTTCTTGATCAACATGTCGCGCTTAACGCGGCTCAAATGGTCAAAATACATCTTGCCGTTTAGATGGTCGATCTGGTGCTGCACGCTGGTCGCCCAAAGGCCCACCAATTCCGTCCGGTCCCATATGCCGTCCTCGTTCATGAACCGCACGGTCACGGCGCGCGGGCGGCTTATGACCGCCGCCACACCGGGAAAGTTCGGCGATGCCTCTTGGTGTTCGCGCAACTCGACGCTTGCGTGCAGGATGCTTGGGTTGGCCATGCGGATCGTCTGCCCGCGCTTGTCGCTAGCATCTACCACCGCAAGACGCAGGCCAATCCCCAGCTGCGGCGCCGCAAGCCCGACGCCGGGCATCGCGTCCATAGCCGCTATCATTTCAGCCCAAATCGCGCGGACCTCGGTGGTGATTTCCGGAACTTCGGCAGCGACAGTGCGAAGGGCTGGATGCGGCCAGTTCACAAAGGGTCTACTCACCCTTCGCCCCGTGCCATCTCGCGTTTCAATTTTTGCATTTTACGGGTAATCATCTGACGCTTCAGCGGCCTGAGGTAGTCAATGAACAGCTTGCCATTCAGATGATCAATCTCGTGCTGCACGCAGGTCGCCCATAACCCCTCAAACTGTTCCTCGACGGCTTTGCCATCGAGCCCTGTCCAGCGCACTTTGACCTCCGCCGGGCGGGTCACCTCGGCGTATTGCTCGGGAATAGACAGACAGCCCTCTTCGTAGACGTTCGTCTCTTCGGAGGACCAAATGACTTCGGGGTTGATCAGGGCCATCGGGCGCGGCGCGGCACCTTCTTCTTTGACGGCATCCATCACCAACACACGGCTCATGACACCAATCTGTGGTGCGGCAAGGCCAATACCGGGGGCGTCATACATCGTCTCAAGCATGTCATCGGCAAGCCGACGGATATCATCCGTGATTTCGCCGACAGGCTTCGTCACGGTTCTCAAACGGGGATCGGGATGGATCAGGATATCGCGTAGGGTCATGCCCGCCGATCTAATGGCTGGCAGCGCACATCGCAAGTCATGCATTTTACGCTTGCGCTCGGTGCTCGCTAAAATAGTTATGCCTCTATAATAAGGACTAGGACCATATGACCACGCATTACACATCGTCGACTGCCTTCGATTTCACAACGCCCAAAGCAGGGCTCGGCAGCCGCAATTCAAAATGGGGCAATGTGGACCTGTTTCTGGGGCATAAGGCACCTGACGACATGCTGGCGATGTGGGTTGCGCAAATGGATTTTCAGCCCGCCCCCTGCCTGCAAGACGCGATGGCGACACTCATGGCCGAAGGCGAATACGGTTACTTCAACGGGTTAGATGCATTCTTTGAACGTATCGCGTGGTGGTATGAAACGCGTCATGGCTGGTCGCCGAATTCCAAGCATATGTTCGCGACACATGGGATTGGCAATGCGATCGGAATGGCGTTGCAAGCAATGACAGAACCGGGGGACGGGATCGTCATGTTCAGTCCCGTCTACAACGAGTTTCAAGGCAAGGTCGAACGCAACGGGCGCAAGGTCGTCCAATCGCCGCTGGTGATCGATTCCGATGGTCTATACCGCATGGATCTTGAGACACTTTCGGGCCAGTTAAACGGCACCGAAAAAGCAGTGCTGTTTTCGACCCCGCACAATCCCGCAGGACGGGTCTGGGAGGTCGCTGAGCTACGTGCTCTCGCCGCATTCTGCGAGCAACACGATCTGCTGCTGTTCTCGGATGAAATTCATCACGATCTGGCATTCGCGGGCCACAAACATGTGCCAACAGCGATCGCCGCCCCCGACGTATTGCCGCGCCTTATCACAATGTCCGCCGCGTCCAAGACATTTGACATCGCCGGGTTGCGCACTGGCTTTGTGATTATCCCAAACGATGCTCTGCGCGCCCGCTATGGCAAATTGCACGCGGCATTAGACATACAGTGTAACCGCGTCGGGGTCGATCTGACCTGCGCTGCCTATTCGCTCGAAGGGGCCGCATGGGTGGATGGTTTGATGCAAGTTCTCGACACAAACCGGCGAATTCTTTGCGACGGGATCAACGCGATCCCCGGACTAACTGCAATGCCAATGCAATCCACGTTTTTGGCTTGGGTCGATTATACCGACACCGGCATGACATCCGACGAGATCCACCGGCGCGTCACCCAAGATGCGCGTATCATGCCAAGCCCCGGCCAGATTTTTGGCCCCGGCGGTGAAATGCATCAGCGGATCAACATCGGTGCCCCCACGGCTCTCGTTCAAGAGGCCGTTGAAAGGCTGCAATCCGCCTTTAGCGATTTGCAATAGTCAGCGACCCAAAAGGGCAATCGGCGCGTTTTCCGCGCGTTCAAAGTCAAGCGGCGCTTTGTCAGCAGCGGCAGTGTTGCGCTTGAACTCATATTGCATCTCGCCGTTTTCCTCGTCGCTCGCGATAATCAAACATTGATACAAATGACGGCCACCATCGAAAATATCGACCAACCCGCGCAGTTTCGGCGCATCCTCGGCCTCAAGCGAAAAGCCGCCCTCCCAGAGACGCAAGATCGGGTACATCCGCTCGCCATCCATAATACGCAAACGGCTGCTTTTACGCAGCGCATCCTTGCGGGCGGCTTCCAAGCCTTGGCGCACGGCTTCGGGCAAAAAGTCTGACATCTGATCCTCCATCCTATAGAGATCATGGTGCCAAACTAGTTTTCGTCAAGTTAACCTTTCGCACCAAGCCCAAGAAAACCCGCGAGACGCTTAATTTACAGCCTTTACCTTGGGGCGCAGCACATGCGGTTTCGCCGGATCATACAGGGCAGAATCAGGAAACCCGTGCGAATCACTCAGCGCGGGGCCCACCAAAATCAGCGCCGTGCGGGTAATTTTGGCCGCGCGCACCTTCTCGCGAATATCGCTCAACGTGCCGCGGATCATTTGCTGGTCAGGCCAACCGACACGATAAGCAACCGCGACAGGGCAGTCCGCGCCATAATACGGGATCAACTGCCGCTCGATCTCGCGAAGGGCCCGTATCCCCAAATGAATTGCAAGCGTTGCACCGGACCGCGCGAAATTCTCAAGCGTTTCACCCTCGGGCATCGAGGTTGATTTCATAGACATCCGCGTCAACACGATCGACTGTGCCACCTGCGGCACGGTCAATTCTGTCCCCAACGCGGCAGCAGCAGCGGCATAGGCGGGCACGCCGGGGATGATCTGATAATCAATCCCATCAGCCTTGAGCCGCCGGATCTGTTCCGCGATCGCCCCATAAAGCGATGGATCACCCGAATGGACCCGCGCCACGTCCTGCCCCTTGGCATGCGCCGCAAGAATTTCACCGTGCGTATCGTCCAGCGTCATTGGCGCCGTATCCAACACGCGCGCGCCCGCAGGTGCACAACCGACAACGGCCTCGGGCACCAAGGACCCCGCATAAAGACAGACCGGGCATTCACCGATAATTCGCGCAGCCTTGATCGTCAGCAATTCCGGATCACCCGGACCTGCGCCAATAAAATAGACGGTCATATCGCACCTACATTCTTCTGTTCAAATACACTCTCGCCGAAGGCTTCGGGATGGCGGGTGGGGCGTCGCGGCACGCGCGCGCCAGTCGTCATGCCAAATCCCCGTCTATCTTGCGCGCATACCCGCGCGGCGTGAACATGCGCGGCCCCTCGCCCAAATGCGCCAGCCGTGAATTGGATGATCCGACCAAAACAACCGTCAGCATATCCACCTCGTCCACCTGCAGTTCATCCAAACGGCGATAGCGCACATGCTCCTCGGGCCGCCCCAAACTTGACGCCAGCATCACCGGCGTATCTGCGGGGCGGTGTTGCAACAAGATATCGCGCGCTTCGGCCAAAAGGGTCCGGCGAGTTTTCGATACGGGGTTATAAAATGCTATCACAAAATCGCCCGTCGCGGCGGCATGCAGACGGCGGATAATGTCATCGCGTGGCGTCAGCAAATCGCTAAGGCTGATGGTGCAGAAGTCATGACCCAATGGCGCACCCGCGCGGGCCGCAGCCCCCTGCAGTGCCGACACACCGGGCGAGCAAACAACTTCAACGCGGCGCGCTGCATTGCTGACACCCAGTTCCGCTTCACTGCGATCCAACAATTCAAACACCAGCGCGCCCATCGCATAAATGCCCGCATCGCCGGAACAGACCAACGCGACATTCTTGCCCTTGCCCGCTTGTTCCAACGCGTAGCGACAGCGCGCTTCCTCGCCGCCCAATGGGAAATCAGAGCGGTCCTTCCCAATAGCCAGCGGCCCCAGCAAATCGATATAAAGACCGTAGCCCACCAGCTCTTCGGCCTCAGCTACGAGGCGCGACACCTCGGGTGTTCGCCATGCCGCCTGCCCCGGACCGATGCCAACAACCGACAACCTCCCACGCGCACGGCCGCGCATTTCGACAATCGGATCGTCCGCGCGCGCCACGGCGCAGGTCGTATTCGCGGTCTTGCTTTTTGCCACTGACAGTTCCGCATCCGGCCCCGCCGCCGCCAATGCCGCCCCTTCCGACACGCCGTGACAGCCAACTTCGGCAAACACCACGTTAGACGGATTTAGCAACCGCCCTGCTTCGGCCTCAAGCTCGGAGGCCGTGAACAGACGCAATGGCACCCCAAGACGCGCTGCCACAGCAATAATCGCCGGTTCATCGGCCTTCAGATCGATAGAGGCCACGCAGGCAATCGCACCTTTGGCAATATCGCCCGCCGCGAGCGCGCCTTTCACGTGGTTCCACAATTCCTCTGGGTCGGCATTGCGCGCGCAGCCAAGGCCCAGCGCAAATCGCTGCGGATGATAGACAAGGCGAGTCGCATTGCCATGGCCTTCGGCCTCGGTCACGAGCAGTTCAACATCGCCACCTTCCGGCAGCGCCACATCGAATAATTCCTCGTCCGTCCAAGTGATACCGCCACCGGCCAACAGGGTCGCCATAACGCCCTTGGCGTCTTCGGGGTTCATCAACCGATACCCGACTGGCGGTTCGTCCAGCGCCACCCCCAGCGCCACATCGCCCGCCGTCGTAACAGCCGCATCACCGCCCAAGACTTGGGCAATCTGGCGGGCCAACCGGTTCGCCCCACGATGGCCACCCAGCAACGGCACAACGACCGACCCGTCATCTGAAACCGAGACAACGGGCGGTTCAGCTGTTTTATCCGCCAGCAATGGCGCAACGCCTCGGATCAAAATGCCGCTGGCACAGACCCCGACAATCGGCACACCCGCCGCGAATAAATCGCGGGTGTGATCGAGTGCGTTGGCAAAGAACGCATCCGCTATTGCGACACGGCCTTCGCGGCCATGCACTTTCGCGCCCAGAGCGGCGGCAACACGATGGGCCGTATCTTCGCCGGAGCGTGAGAGTGCCAATACAACAGGTGTCAGAGCCATGGATCAGCCCCTTTCGTCAAAAGGATCATTGAAAAATACGGCGCGTTTTCAGGAGCGTCGGCAAGTGGCAAGACAACCTCTTGCGGCAGACTCGCGCGCTCCACATAGGTGGCAAATTCGGTCAGGCCAAGCGCGTCTATCACGGCGCGAATTTTCGGCAAATGGCGACCGACCTTCATGATCGCAACGCTCTCTGCCCCTTCTATGCGGGCGCGCAACTCGTCCTCGGGCAAGGGGCCGGGCAAAACGGTCAGCCGCTCATTGCGCGCCACAAGGGGGCGACCGGCACGTGCAGCGCAGGCGGTAATGCTCGTGACGCCGGGCACAACCTGAACGTCATAGCGATCCGTCAGTCGCGCAAAGATATACATGAACGAGCCATAAAAGAACGGATCGCCTTCGCACAGGCACACTACATCATGGCCGCGGTCTAGGGCCTCGGCAATCGCCGCCGCCCCTTTGTCATAGGCCTTTTGGGCCGGTTCACGCGCCGTCGTCATCGGCACATCCATGACAATTTCAACCGCATTCGGCGCAATCAAATCCGCCGCAATCGCGCGGGCAAAACTCTCGCCACCCGCAAGTGCCGGATAGGCGATCACCGCCGCGCCCTCGATCAAACGGGCGGCGCGCAACGTTATCAAATCAGGCGCACCAGGGCCAAGGCCGACGCCATACAATGTGCCGCTCATGCGTTTCTCTTCTTTAATAACTTTCGCCAGAGGCACGCTATCATCGCTTCACAAGGCTCCATTGGGTGACGGGCATCGACGGTCGCCATCCGGTCAATCGGCCCACGGGTTCGGCGCGGTTGATCTGTAATTTCACCAGATCCCCGCCAAATTCTTTGTGCAAGGCGAACAGTTCGCTTTCGCTCTCTAGCGTGACAGCATTCACGACCAAGCGCCCCAAGGGGCGCAGCGCTGACCAAGCTGCGTCGAACGTGGCGCGCGACAACCCGCCACCGATGAAAATCGCATCGGGTGCATCCAGCCCTTCCAGCGCGTAAGGCACTGTTCCGTCAATTAATTCCAGTTTTGGCGCGCCTAGCGCTAGTGCGTTCGCGGCGGCCATTGCGCGCCGGTCGGCGCGCGGCTCGATACCGATCGCGCGGGCGTAGCGGGCCGCGCGCATCCACTCGATTGCGACCGATCCGCAGCCTGTGCCGATGTCCCACAGCAAAGCGCCGCGCATCGGCATAAGCTTGGCAACGGTGGCCGCGCGGACTTCTTGCTTGGTCATTGTGCCATCGCTTTGGAACAATGCATCAGCAAGGCCCGGAACGCGCGGCATCAGGGCTGCATCGGGTGCCGCGACGCAATCAATGCACAATGTATTGAAGGCCGGAACAGTATGGGACCAGTCGGCGGCAGTGCCATCAAAGCGTTCTTCGCGCGCGCCGCCCATCGCCGCCAAAACCGTCATCTTCGAGTTGCCAAAACCACGATCCGTCAGGAATTTCGCAATCTGTGCGGGCGTTTCAGCGCCGGTGGTGAGGACAATAAGGCGTTGATCTGGCTGAATAAAAGCGATCATCTGCTCAACCGGGCGTCCATGCACCGTCAGCGTTTCGACATCCACCAGCGACCAGCCCATGCGGGCGGCGGCAAGCTGAAATGCAGACAGTTGCGGGTGATAGACCAGTTGATCGGCAGGGATCGCACGACCAATCCGCGCGCCGACGCTGAACCATAGCGGATCGCCTGTGACCAGCACCACGGCGCGGCGATTTCGTAGCGATTCCAATGTTGTAATCATCGCATCAAACGGCGAGGGCCATGCAATGCGTTCAGCATCAGGATTAATCGACAGCGTGTGGTGACGTTCGCCGCCAACAATCACTTGCGCGGCTTCGACCACGGCGCGGGTCGCTGGCGTCAGCCCGTCCATGCCGTCTTCGCCGATGCCAACGATGTGTAGCCACGGGGCGTTAACCATTGCGAGACCCCCCGCAAATCGGCGTATGGAACGCGTATGGAAACCGTATGGGAACCGTATGGCTGCGGATATGGCGAGCGGCGTTAACCATTGGCAATCTCCGGCAGGCCAGCGGCCAATGCATTCACCGCAGCCGAGGCCATTGCCGATCCACCACGCCGTCCGCGCAGGGCGACAAAATCGCAACCGCGCGGATTGGCGGCGAGTTCGGCCTTGGATTCTGCCGCGCCAATAAACCCTACAGGAAAGCCAAGGATCGCGGCGGGTTTCGGCCAGCCCGCATCGAGGAGTTCTAGAAGGTGGAAAAGCGCTGTGGGTGCGTTGCCGATAGCAACGACCGCACCTTCGATATGATCACGCCACAGTTCGACCGCAGCGGCGGACCGTGTGTTGCCGATTGATTTCGCGCGGTCTGGCACGGATGGATCGTTCAGCGTCACGATCACATCGTTGCCGGCAGGCAGATAACGGCGGATGATTCCCGCGCCGACCATTTCGCAATCGCACAGGACCGGCGCACCAGATTGCAGTGCGTGGTGACCCGCAAAGGCCACGGCGGGGCTGAACGCCAAGCGGTCTGCGATTTCGATCATGCCGCAAGAATGGATCAGACGCGTGATAAGCGGGCGCAAGGGTTCGGCAAAGCGGTCGAGGCGGGCTTCGCGGGCAACGGTTGCAAAGCTGGCAGCGTAGATCGCCGAAGGATCGGTTTCATAGGGGCGCATCACAGAGGGGCCGCGACCGAGCCTGGGTGGGCGTCGAAACACTTCTGGAAGTGTGGACCCTTGCAGACTGCATGACCGTGTTTTGTATTGGAACGTTTCAGGGCGCCCTCCCGGGGGGAGGGTCGGGCGCGGCCCTTCGGGCCAAGACATGCAGTATTCACACTTTTGCCTTCCGCGCAGATTCTGGCCCGTGTGGGTGTTTTGCATGGGGATAAACTGCGTGGTGGTGGTCGTGGTCATGATCGTGGCCGTGCGCATGGGCGTGGGCGTGTGCATGATCGTGGGCGTGCTGCGCTTCCAAGCGACACATGCCGGTGCAGAAGGTATCACATAGCGCACAATCGGCGACGTTTGATCCCGGCGCGGATGCGCCTTGGCCTTCCACGTGGTGGTGATGGCTTTCTTGCACGGCCCCAACTTCGCCTTCAAACCCCAAGACCTGAACGCGGTATTTGCACAGCACGCAGGTCGGTGGCGGTGTATCGGAAAAAGCCGGATGTTTTGCGCGGTCTTCTGCGCGGATCTCAACATGGGTACCGTCATCAGTGGCCAGCACTTGGGTCCGATAGGCGCAGGTGCCGCAGTTGGGTGGTGGGTTTTTTCCGGTCTGCTCAATGATTCGTTCTGCAAAAGTTTCCAGCACTTTTGGATGGTCGCCAAGATATCCCGCTTTGATGAATTGGATGTCGGGATGCGCGGCGGCGACTTGATCGGTAAAGCCGTAAATCCGGTCGATCAGGATGCCCGAAAACAGGAAGTACGGAAAAACGATGATACGTTTGTAGCCGAGCTTGGCCGCGTGTGTCAGACAGGGTTCGACAAGCGGGAAGGTCACGCCGGAATAGCCGACTTCGCACCAACCGAAACCGATGCCTTCGTGCAGCATCCGCGCGATTTTGGCGACGTTGCCATTGGCGTCAGGGTCGGACGCACCGCGCCCGATGACCACAAGGCAGGTGTCGTGCAGATCAACGTGGCCGTGTTTGGAATTGGCAGCGACGACGCTTTCGGTGATCCGCCCAGCGGCGGCAGCGATCATTTTGGGATCAACGCCCAGTTCACGGCCATAGGAAATCTGCATCCCGTGTTTGGCAGCGTAGGTATTCAGCACCGTCGGGATGTCGTTCTTGGCGTGCATCGCGGCAAACAACATGCCGGGCACCGCGAGAATGCGTTCGCAGCCCGCCTCGCGCAGCTTGTCCAGTCCGTCGCGGATCACGGGGTTCGCAAATTCGAGGTAGCCATATTCGGTCTGCCAATCGTCAGGCAGGTATGCGGGCAGTTTATCGGCCAGCGTTGCGAATTCATTGACTGCAGATTGCGAGCGCGAGCCGTGCCCGCAAATCATGACACCTGTTTTCATGCTGCTGCTTCCTCTTCAATCTCGTCTTCGGTTTCGGTTTCGGCCGTATCACGTCCGCGCCCTTTGACAGCACCCCAGATCCCGACCAGCACAGCAATCCCGACTGCAGCGCCCGCAACCCAATGATCGTGGCCAGCAATGTCGGCGATATGGCCGGGGTGGGCCTGTACGGACGTGGCGAAAAGTATCGCAATCAGGGAAAGGGTCGTGCGCATGGTGGCGTCCTCGTGTCGTGTCACAAGCCAGAGGACCGCAAGCGCAGTCTTTGACGATATGGCGTTCGGCCCCCTGAATGGGTCAACCTTGCGCCACCAACCTCTCTGGCCACTGGGGCTTCGTCTGAGGAACCGTATAGGGGCTGGGATGATGACTCGCAAACCGATTTGCGGCATGGGAGGGGCGGAAAGCGGTGCCGTGCTGCGTGCGAGCAGATGTGCGGCTTTGTTTGGCTTTTGCGTACATGCCTTGCAGCATTATGACTGTCCTGCGGGGGCTTTTGAAACCGGCAATACGCCGTCCCAAGCAGTTTGTCGGCGGATGGGTCGTGAACCCATTCGATTCGATACCGAGGGGTGCGCTGATCCGCTGTCACCGTCATCGGGTCGCATGGCAAAATGAGCGATCTGATCTGACCGTGCGATAGCGCACTGATCCTGCGCGTCTGGCGGGGTTTGTGCGCGCACGTATCGAAGCTACACCTGCTTCAACATAGCATCGGAGGACCCAATGGGCCAACTAGTTGACGGCGTCTGGCATGACGTTTGGTATGATACTAAATCGACTGGCGGGGCGTTCAAGCGCTCGACCGCGAAATTTCGCAATTGGATTACAGCGGATGGCAGCGCTGGCGAAAGTGGTGAAGGCGGCTTTGAGGCGCAAAGCGGGCGCTATCATTTGTATGTGTCTTATGCCTGCCCTTGGGCGCATCGCACGTTGATTTTTCGCGCCTTAAAAGGGCTGGAGAACCACATCACCGTCTCGGCCGTGCATCCGTATATGCTGTCGGGCGGCTGGACGTTTGAAACCGATTTCGACGATGCGACCGGGGACACGCTTTATGGCCTGCCCTTTGCCCGTGATATCTATACCAAATCCGATCCGCATATTTCGGGCCGCGTCACCGTGCCGATCTTATGGGACAAGCAGCGCGAAACGATCGTAAGCAACGAAAGTTCCGAGATTATTCGGATGTTCAATTCCGCCTTTGACGGGATCACGGGCAATACCGACGACTACTGGCCCGCCGATCTGCGCGATGCCATGGCACCCGTAAACGACCGGATTTATGACACCGTCAACAACGGCGGCTACAAGGCTGGATTTGCGACCTCACAAGCGGCTTATGACGCTGCGGTGGGCCCGTTGTTCGATACGCTCGACTGGCTCGAAGACCGCCTGTCGCAGGGGCGCTACCTGATGGGGGATCGGTTGACCGAGGCTGACTGGCGGCTTTGGACCACGTTGATCCGGTTCGATCCGGTCTATCATTTGCATTTCAAATGTAACCGCAAACGGATCGTGGATTATCCCAACCTTTGGGCCTTTACGCGCGAATTGTATCAGATGGACGGAGTCGCTGGCACAGTGAAGATGGACCATATCGTACATCATTATCACTATAGCCACGAAACGATTAACCCGCACCGTATCATTCCAGTGAACCCCGACCTCGACTACTTTGCACCGCACGATCGCGGGTAGAGGGGCCTAAAACTGTCTGCCCCTTGTGCAAATCTGCCGGATGGGTTTCATGTTGCACAAATCGGAGGCACTGAAACGCATGACCACTTGGATTACGATCTGCGACACCTGCAAATGTGCAGGCTGGGAAGACACCGCCATGGACAAAACCGATGGCGAGGCCCTTGCTGGGTTGATTGAGGATCGCGCAGGCGGCGATGTGGCAACGCGCCGCGTATCCTGCACGATGGGCTGCGAGCGCGCCTGCAACATCGTCGTGCAAGGGGCGGGCAAGATCGGCTATTCCTTGGGTAAATTCACGGCAACTGCCGAGGATGCCCAAGCTATTGTCGATTATGCCCAGATGCACGCCGATAGCGCCACGGGCCAAGTGCCCTATCGTCAATGGCCCCAAGGCGTCAAAGGTCACTTCGTCAGCCGCCACACGCCGCTGCCTGAATGACCCAATCCCGCGATCACGGTGGCGGATTGGACGCTGCGGTCGCGCGATATGGCGGGGCGCGGGGCGATTGGCTTGACCTGTCCACGGGGATCAATCCGGCGCCCTATCCGGTGGGTGACATCAGCGCAGACGCATGGACCGCCTTGCCCGACCAAGGGGCGATGGATCGGCTGTTGGGTGCGGCGAGAGCATTCTGGAACGTGCCAGACGGGGCCGCAATTGTTGCGGCGAACGGCGCTTCGGCCATTATTGCCAAAGTTCCCTACCTTGGCCCTGCACGCGGCGAGGTCTATGTGCCCACGCCGACTTACAACGAACACATGGCGGCGTTTAGCGCGACACATCAATGGGTCGTTGCGGGGCCAGAGACAGCTGATACCCATGTGTATGTGCACCCCAACAACCCCGACGGGCGGGAATGGGACGCATCAAATATCGGCGGGCGTCGGCTGACTGTGATCGACGAAAGCTTTTGCGACGTTACACCTGCGTGCAGCCATATTGCCCGCGCACAAGACCCCGGTATTCTGGTGCTCAAGAGCTTCGGCAAATTCTGGGGCTTGGCAGGGATGCGGCTTGGCTTTGCGATCGGTGCGCCTGAAACATTGGCCCCAGTGACCCGACGCGACGGCGAAGGTGACACCAATCATGCGACATTAGCCGACCTTTTGGGGCCATGGGCCGTGGCTGGGCCAGCATTGGAAACCGGTGCGCGCGCACTGATGGATATGAGCTGGGCCGATGCGACACGGACGCGCCTAAAGGCTGACGCCGCGCGGCTGGACAAACTGGTCGATCTTCCTGTTGTGGGTGGCACGGACTTGTTCCGGCTCTATGAGGTCGCCGACGCCGCAGCGGCACAGGAACATCTGGCACGAAACCATGTTTGGAGCCGGAGATTCCCCTACTCCAAGACGTGGTTGCGCCTTGGCTTGCCTGCCCCTGACCGCTGGGATCAGGTCGCGGCCGCGGTGAATGGATTGCGCTGATGGTTCTTGTGCTTGCGATGTTGCTTGATGCCGCACTTGGTGAGCCAAAATGGCTGTGGTCGCGCCTGACACATCCGGCAGTGATCATGGGAAACACCGTTGGTTGGTTGGATCACCGGTTTAACACGGGCGGTGGTCGCAGGAATGGTGTGCTTGCCCTTGCCGTGTTGGTGATCGGCGCGGGGCTGCTTGGTTGGGTCATTGCGCAGTTACCCGGACAGATTACCGATCTGCTGATTTGTGCGGTGTTGCTGGCGCAGCGATCCTTGGTCGATCATGTGCAGGCTGTCGCCGATGGGCTGCGTAAATCACTGGCCGACGGGCGCGGCGCGGTTGCGATGATCGTTAGCCGTGACACGGCGCAGATGAACGAAAGCGACGTTGCGCGGTCTGCCATAGAAAGCGCCGCCGAGAACCTTAGCGATGGCGTGATCGCGCCCGCCTTCTGGTTTCTGATGGGCGGGTTGCCCGCGCTGCTGATCTATAAAGTCACCAATACGGCCGACAGCATGATCGGGTATCGCACGCCGCGACACGAAAATTTCGGCTGGGCAGCGGCGCGGTTCGACGATCTGCTGAACTGGATTCCTGCGCGCCTTACGGCCATTATTATCAGGCTTGCCTGCCCCGGTGCGCGCTTTGGCCTCGTGCGTCGCGATGCGCACCTTCACCGCTCGCCCAATGCTGGTTGGCCCGAAGCGGCAATGGCCTATGGGTTGGGCATCGCCCTGTCTGGCCCACGCCGCTACGATGGTGTGACGCGTGACTATCCGTTCGTGAATGCCGCCGGAAAACGTGACCTGACAGCGGATGACATCGCGGCAACAATCCGCGTACTGTGGATATCATGGGGGATGGCCCTCATGCTTGTGGTCGCATCGGGGTTGCTAAGCTTCATTCGTGTCTTCTTTTAAAGGATCAACTATGCGCTTTGTATTTACCTGCCTCTTTGCCGTTTTCGCCAGTTCCGCACAGGCGACATCCTGTGGTGGAAGCTTTGCTGGATTTGTCGATGGATTGCAGGCCGAGGCCGTTTCGCGTGGTCATTCTGCCAGCGCCGCCGCGCAGTTTCTTGCCGGAGCACGCCAAGATCAGGCCGTGCTGCGTGCGGATCGGTCACAGGGGCATTTCCAGCGCGATTTCATCGACTTTTCCCACCGTCTGATTTCTTCAAGCCGGATGCAGAACGGCGCGCGCAATTCCCAACAACATGATGCCGTATTCGACCGGATCGAAGCCGAAATGGGTGTACCGCGCAGTGTTCTGCTGGCGTTCTGGGCATTGGAAACGGATTTTGGCGCGGTGCAGGGCGATTTCAACACGCTCAACGCGCTTGTCACCTTGTCGCATGATTGCCGTCGCCCGGAATTATTTCGCCCACAGATTTTTGCGGCCCTGACCCTGTTCGAACGTGGCGATTTTGACCCCGCTCGCACCACGGGCGCTTGGGCTGGTGAAATCGGAATGGTGCAGATGCTGCCTGCCGATATTTTGGAAAACGGGCGCGATGGTGACGGCGACGGGCATGTGAGCCTGAAAACCTCGCCCGCGGATGCTTTGATGTCGGGCGGTGCGATGCTGCGTGACTTGGGGTGGCGGGCCAACGAGCCTTGGCTCGAGGAAATCGTGGTACCTGACAGCTTGGATTGGATGCTGACGGGGCTGGAAACCACGCGGCCCGTTTCAGACTGGGCAGCGATGGGCGTGCAAGCCCGTGATGGCGACTTGGACGGGGTTGGGCTGCAAGCTTCGGTTCTTTTGCCGATGGGACGCAACGGGCCTGCGTTCCTCGCCTACCCCAATTTCAACGTTTACTTCGAGTGGAACCAAAGTTTCGTTTACGTGACCACCGCCGCCTATTTCGCGACGCGGCTTTCGGGCGCAAATGTCTATGACGCAGGAAATCCACCCGCTGGACTGTCGGGGACGCAGATGGAGCAGTTGCAATCAAAGCTGCAAGCGCGCGGGCATGATGTGGGCGGCGTTGACGGTATCCTTGGTGCGCGCACCCGCTCGGCTGTGCAAGCCGAACAACAGCGCCTTGGGATGCCTGCAGATGCTTGGCCAACGGCGGAATTATTGAACCGGCTGTGATGCGCCCCGGTATCATTTTCGCCGCGCTGGCGGGCATGTGCATATTTGGAACGTGCGTGGTTGGCTGACGGGTTGCGCGTTTACGATG
The DNA here is from genome assembly GCA_937891785.1 of uncultured Octadecabacter sp. Classification (GTDB taxonomy): domain Bacteria; phylum Pseudomonadota; class Alphaproteobacteria; order Rhodobacterales; family Rhodobacteraceae; genus SW4. The sequence continues at coordinate 24,562 of CALAGN010000004.1, read as the reverse complement.
TGCCGCTGCACGATATTGCCGAGATCGACGAGCCTTATTGGTTTGATGCGACCGATGGCGCAGCACGTCGCGGCGGCTGATCTGACCTATTCGGTATTGCTGTGCGCGCAGGCCCGCGTGATGGACGGGATCGTGAAGGCCCATGGAGCAGGCAAGCGGCGATTGCGGCGCGCCGTTTTGTGGCGATGCCGCCGCCTGATTTGGTGAACCAATCGCGCTGTGATCTGCCCTATTAAGCGACCATCGCCGCCGCTTTTTTCAGATCAACGCTGACTAATTGACTGACACCCTGTTCGCCCATTGTCACGCCAAACAGGCGGTCCATACGTGACATTGTGACGGCGTGGTGCGTGATGATCAGGAACCGCGTGTCGGTGCGGCGCGTCATTTCATCGAGAAGGTCACAAAAACGCGTGACGTTGGCGTCATCCAGCGGCGCATCAACCTCGTCGAGCACACAAATCGGCGCGGGATTTGCCAAGAACACTGCAAAGATCAGCGCCATCGCAGTGAGGGTCTGTTCGCCACCAGACAAGAGGGACAGGGTGGAGAGTTTCTTGCCCGGAGGCTGACACAGAATTTCGAGGCCAGCGTCAAGTGGATCGTCGCTTTCAACCAGCACCAGCTTGGCCTCGCCGCCGCCAAACAGATGCGAGAACAGCAGACCAAAACTCTCGTTGACCTGCTCGAATGCGGTCAGCAAGCGTTCACGCCCCTCGCGGTTCAGGTTGGAAATACCGGTGCGCAAGGCGCGGATTGCATCCTCAAGGTCGGTCTTTTCCTTGACCAGGCTGTCGTGTTCGACCTGCACGTCAACGCTGTCTTCTTCGGCGCGCAGGTTCACAGCACCCAAGGCGTCGCGCTGGCGTTTGTAGGCATTGACCTGCCCTTCGATCACGTTTGACGCGGGCATCTTTTCAGGGTCGGCGTCCAGCGTTTCCAGCAGTTTGTCCGGCGTGACATCCTGCGCCTCCATGATCCGTTCAGAAGCATAGGCCACGGTTTCACGGGCGGCGTCGGCACGGGCTTCGGATCGCGCGCGGGCTTCACGGCTTTCAGACGCGGTGCGTTCCGCCTCGCGTTCGGCAATCGTGGCATCACGCAGCGTGTTTTCGGCCTGCGCCAACCCATCGGCAGCGATCTTGCGACGCGCTTCGGCCTCGTCAATTGCATCGGACAATTCGGCGCGCTTGGCAGCAATTTCTTCGGGCGCAGCGGTGGCGTCTTTTAGTTCAAGTTCAGACGCCTCGCGCCGTTCGGCCAGTTCGGCAGTGCGCTTGTTGGCGGTCTCAAGGCGATGTTTCCAGCCGCTAACCTCTTTGGTGATTTCCTGACTGCGTTTCAGTCGCGCATCCCCTTCGCGGCGCACTTCGTCGTGCGCGCTGCGGCGTGACATCATGGTGATGCGCGCGGCCTCGACGGTCATCTTGACGTCTTCGACACTGGCGCGAGCCGAGGCCAAATCACCCAATTCATGTGCGGCTTTTTCAGCTTCGGTCAGTGACTTGCGGGCAGCCATTGCTTCTTCTTCGTGGCGCGATACAGCCAAACCGCTGCTTTCCAGCTTGCCAGCCGACAGGTTGCGATCAGCCTCGGCACGGCTCAGGGCGCGGTTGGCGTCAGCGACCAAACGGTCAGCATCACGTCGCGCCTGACGGGCAGACTGATCGGTCGCGGTCAGTTCAGCAAGGCGGGTATTTAGCGCATCATGCGCCTGCGCGGCACCCATGGCGCGGGCGTTGGCGTCTTCCAAATCACGCTTGAGTTCTACAAGGCGGTTGAGCTGTTGCAAGCGCAGGGCAGCGGCAGAGGGGGCATCTTCGCCCCCCGCGCGGAACCCGTCCCAGCGCCACAGATCACCCTCGATGCTAACCAACCGCTGACCCGGTTTCAAGTCGACCTGAAGGCGCGCGCCATCAGCGGCATCAACAAGGCCCACCTGTCCCATGCGGCGCACAAGAACCTCGGGGACGGACACGTAGTTCGTCAGCGCCAAGACACCATCGGGCAGAGTTTGCGGGTTGGCATAGCCGGGCAAAACGGCCCAGCCGGATTTATCATCGGGGCCAACGGCAGGCGCGCGCAGGTCATCCGCCAGTGCAGCGCCCAGCGCCTTTTCATAGCCGCCCTTGACGCGCAACTGGTCAAGGATATGACCGCCCTCGGCAGTGTCGCGTTCGACCAGACGCGCAAGGCCGGATACTTCGGCGCGCAGGGCGCTGGCTTCGCCCTCGGCTTGGGCACGTTGCACGCGGGCATCGCTCTCGCGGGTCTGGGTTTCAGCACGGGCGGCCTCGGCGGCAACCAGCGCCGCGTCTGCGCGGTCAGCGGTGGCCACAGCGGCGGCTTCTTCCACGCCAGCGGCCGCAAAATCAGCCTCGGCCTTGGTCAGGGCCGCCTTCGATTCGCCAGCCTGGGTCTTGGCGCGCGCGGCCTCGGTCTCGCTTTTCTCTAGCGTCGTGCGGTTGTCATCCAGCAGGCGCTGCGCGGATTGGTGGCGGGCCGCCAAACGAGCTACATCTTCGGTTAATTGCGACAGGTCGGTTTCGCGATCTTGCAAGATTCCAGCGGCCTCGTGCGAGGACTCGGCGGCTTGTTCCAAACGCCGATCGTGCCCCTCACCTGCCTTGGCAATTTCGCGCGCTTCCCATTCAAGTCGCTCAATAGTTTCGCCTGCATCTCTGTTCAGGCCATTCTCGCGGGCAATATCATTGCCCAACTGGTCAATGCGCGCCCTCAGCATCTCGATTGTTTCAAGCGCACGCGTTTCTTGATCAGACAGCGTATCGCGCTGCACGGTCAGGCGCTGCAACACGGCAGCGGCAATCGCCTCTTCTTCGCGCAGGGATGGCAGAACAGATTCAAACTGCGCGCGCGCCTTGGCTGATTGACGCGCGGCGGTTTCGGCAGCAGCGGCGGCGTTCGTGCGCTCACGCAATTGGTTCTCGGCGCTCGCACGGGCTTCGTCTGCTTCGCGCCAACGGCGGTACAACAAGAGCCCCTCAGCTTTGCGCAACGCCTCGCCGATCTCGCGATACCGCTTGGCCTGACGCGCCTGACGGGCCAGTTGCGCCAGTTGCGCGGCAAGTTGTTCGATGACGTCATCGACGCGGGTCAAGTTGGTTTCAGCGCCTTTCAGTTTCAGCTCGGCCTCGTGGCGGCGTTGATACAACCCGCTGATCCCCGCCGCTTCCTCCAAAATTCGACGCCGCGCTTTAGGTTTCGCGTTGATCAGTTCGGCAATCTGGCCCTGACGGACAAGGGCCGGCGAATGCGCACCAGTCGAGGCATCAGCGAACAACATCTGCACGTCGCGCGCGCGCACGTCTTTGCTGCCAACCTTATAGGCGCTGCCAGCATCGCGGGTGATCCGGCGGACAATCTCAAGGCTATCAGCGTCGTTGAATCCAGCGGGGGCAAGCCGTTCGGTGTTATCAATCACCAGCGACACTTCGGCAAAGTTGCGCGCGGGGCGGGTTGATGCGCCGGCAAAGATCACGTCTTCCATGCCACCGCCACGCATCGCGGTCGGGCGGTTTTCACCCATGACCCAGCGCAGCGCTTCAAGGAGGTTCGACTTGCCACAGCCGTTCGGACCCACGACACCGGTCAAACCATCAGCGATGATCAGATCGGTTGGGTCGACAAAGCTTTTGAAGCCGTTGAGCCTGAGTTTGTTAAAACGCACAGTGTATCCTTGGGTGTCCCTGATTCCCACAAAGTCCGGAAACACTGACCAATCCAGGCTATCAGAGTCAACGTTCAACCCCCGCATATGGCGCAATTGCGCCAGTTATCCACAAGATATCGCGGTTCTTGGCCCGCCAGCCCTTCTTTTGTTCATATGCACTCCCGCCGGAGGCTCCTTCGCGAACCACACGCGCGACGCCGCGCGGGCACCCGCAAACGTCGCAATCCGCCTTGACGTGCCCTGCCCAAACAGCGCACAAACAGCGAGCATGGTTCCCCATCAAATATGCAAAGCATCAGGGGATCAAAAGAGAATGCAGTGCGGACCGATCCGAGCCGGAGGTCCAAATCTGCAGCCGCCCCCGCGACTGTCAGCGGAGAGTGCGGTGTCATCAGCGCCACTGGGCAACCGGGAAGGCCGACACCAAACTTTGACCCGTGAGCCAGGAGACCTGCCGTGCGAAGCAATCAACCCCGTCGGGTGTGACGGGACAGGAGAGAAAACATGAAGAATATGACCAAAGTAACCGCGATCCAAACCACCGCAGCGCCACATACCAAAGTCAGCAGCGATGTTGTCGCCATTGCGTTCGCCGCATTGATGGGCGTCGGCCTCCTGTTTGTCGGTGGTTTTGTGCAAGCATCCGCATTGCATGATGTTGCGCATGACCAGCGCCACGCCATCGCATTCCCCTGCCACTAATTACACACTGATCTGATCCAATGATCAAACAGCTGTTCACCAGCGCGGTGCTTGCCGGGCTGGTCGCAGGTATTTTTGCGGCCGCCTTGCAGTTGATACTCGTCGTCCCCCTCCTGATCGAGGGGGAGACATTCGAGCAGGGTCTTGTCCTGCATTTCACGCTTTCCGAAAACGGCGCGATCGAAACGCCAGTGGGCCATCCTTCCATCATGGCCCAACTGCCACGTCACTTTGGCACGCTGGCGATGAATATGGTCGCCTATACCGGATTCGCGTTTCTGCTGGTCGTCGGGTTTGGCATCGCGCAGCGGGCGGGTCACAAGATTGACGGCCGGGCCGGTTTGGTTTGGGGTTTGGCCGGTTTTATCGCCGTACATCTTGCCCCTTCCGTTGGCCTCGCTCCGGAATTGCCGGGCACGATTACTGCGGATTTGGTCGCGCGCCAAACGTGGTGGCTTGGGACTGTTTTGGCCACAATCGCCGGCCTCGCATCTATTGCATTTTTGCGCGCACCTTGGGGCGCTGTGACGGGTATCGCCCTGTTCGTCGCGCCGCATGTGCTCGGTGCGCCGACGATTGATACCTATTACGGCGTCGCGCCACCGGAACTTGCGTCGCAGTTTGCCGCCCGTGCCTTGGCCGTGGCGGCGGCAAGTTGGGCCGTGTTGGGGGCTGCAGCCGGTTGGCTGTGGTGCCGCAGCGCCTAGGCCGGGATGCGCCCGATCAGACAGAACCGCAGATCACCTGCCGCGCGCGCATCAGCGATTTTCCCATCAGGTGCATCGGCGTATAGCTGCGCGAAGGCGACCACGTCATCGGGGCTGTCCGGGCTAACGCCGGTAAACAGATACGCGGCCTTTCCGGTTGCCCGGACGGCAAGGCTGACAGGGGTACTACAGACGTTCATACAGTCGGTCGTTTCGACATTGACCCGCCCTTGCAACGCGGCGGCCAATTCAGCGCCACCCACGCAACCTGTGCAGATGATGATACGATCCCTCATGTACTTTCCTTTTTGCCCATCTTGGGCGACACATACCGTTCCCAAAGCGTAAGGACCACCACCATGGCTGCCAAGATCCCCGCAACTGTCGTCACAGGTTTTCTGGGCGCAGGTAAGACGACGCTGATCCGCCACATGCTCGAAAATGCCAATGGCAAGCGCATTGCCTTGATCATCAATGAATTTGGCGATCTGGGTGTGGATGGTGACATTCTGAAAGGTTGCGGTGACGAGACCTGCACCGAGGACGACATCATTGAACTGTCCAACGGTTGCATCTGCTGCACCGTTGCCGACGAATTCATCCCGACCATGGAAAAGCTGCTGGCCCGCGACAATCCCCCCGACCATATTGTCATCGAAACCAGTGGCCTCGCTCTGCCGCAACCGCTTGTGCGTGCGTTCAACTGGCCCGGCATCAGTACCAAAGTGACGGTTGATGGTGTCGTTACGGTGGTCGACGGCAAAGCCGTTACCGAGGGGCGCTTTGCCCATGATGTGGCTGCCGTCGATGCCCAGCGCGCAATGGACGAAAACCTTGACCACGAAACGCCGTTGTCGGAACTGTTCGAGGATCAAATCGCCTGCGCTGACATGATCGTCGTCAATAAGGCCGACCTCCTGGACGGCGCGGAGATCGATCAACTTGTGGCCACACTCAAGGGCAATTCCCGCAAGGGTGTGCAGGTCGTCAAGGCGACGATGGGCGCACTGCCCGTCAGTGTGTTGCTGGGTCAGGGTGTTGGCGCTGAAAACGATCTTGAGGCCCGCCACGAGGTGCACCACCACCATCATCATCACGATGATGATGATGATGACGATCACGATGATCATCACCATGAACACGGCCACGACGAATTCCAAAGCTTTGTCGTCACGCGCGCCGAGGTCACGGATGCCAAAGCATTTGCCCAGCAGGTCGCCAATGTTATCCGCCAGCACGACATTCTGCGTCTTAAGGGGTTCGTCGCTGTCACGGGCAAGCCGATGCGCCTTACATTGCAGGCGGTTGGTCCGCGTGTGGATAGTTATTTCGATCAGCCCTTTGCCGATGGACATCGCCAAACCCGTCTGGTGGTGATTGGCATGGCCGGGTTGGATCAAGCGGCGATCGAGGTCGCGCTGCAAGCATGATCTTTGTCGAACGTGACGACCCGCGCGATGCACAGGCGACTGCGCTATTGGAGCGGAGCTATGCGTTGATGGTGCAGATGTTCGGGGATGCGACGCTTGCAATTTCGGTCGATGATCTAACCGCGCCTGAAGTTGCGTTTTTCACCGCGCGGCGTGGCACGATCAAACTGGGCACCGCGGCTTTGGTGCGCCACGATGGCTACGGCGAAGTAAAATCGATGTTTGTTGAACCGGCCTCGCGCGGACAAGGGATCGCAAGCGCTCTCTTGCGCGGGCTCGAGGACGAGGCGCGCGGATTGGGGCTGCCAAAACTGATGCTGGAAACAGGTGTCGGATTAGACGCTGGGCAAACGATGTATGAACGTCATGGCTTTGCCTATCGCGGCCCGTTTGCCGCTTACGAGGACCACCCGATGTGCCGCTTTATGGAGAAGGCCCTATGACCCTAGCTCTTCTTCGCGTTCTCGGCGTTGGCCTTCATCCGCGCCAACAGTTCCGCCTTGCTTGGGCGTTTGTTGAACGGCGTCTTTTGCGTGCCATAGGCATTATGTTCGGCGTGGCGCGGGCTGCCTTTGGGGCCTTTGGGCGCGCCGGCTGCTTTGTAATCCATAGTGTCTGGTCTTTCATGACTGTTCGCCTGTCCAATGGTGCAAATCTTGCATCCTCACAAGGTAGATTCGTCTGATGCACCTGCTCGCCGCCACGCCCGGAAGCATTGATGACGGCAAAGAACCCGTCGATCTGGGCCAGACGCCTGCCGATCTGGTGGTGATTTCCGCCGCTGATACGGAACTGGCAGCATTGTCGGCTGCCCGTGGTGAAATGACCACGCCGCCGACCTTGCGATTGGCCAGCATGATGCACCTGATGCACCCGATGTCAGTCGATCTTCACCTTGATGCTTGCGCCACCAAATCGCGGCTGGTGATTGCGCGAATTTTGGGTGGTGCAGGCTATTGGAAATACGGGCTGGAACAATATGCCGCGCGCTTGCATGACGCCGGAATTCCGTTCGCTGCCCTGCCCGGTGACGACAAACCCGACCCGGAGTTGCGCAGCCTTTCGACGATCCCCGAAGACGATTACGACGCCCTTTGGGCCTATCTGGTCGAGGGCGGGCCACAAAACGCCGTGCATTTTCTCGACTATGCCAAGGCGATGCTCGACGGCGGCGAAAAGCCCAGCGGTGCACGTCCGCTGCTGCGCGCAGGGATTTATTGGCCCGGCGCGGGACTGGCTGATCTGGGCACAGCGCAGGCGGAATGGACGGCAGACGCGCCTGTGGTCCCTGTCGTGTTTTATCGCGCACTCGTGCAGGGCGCGGGGCTCAACCCCATCAACCGGCTTGTGAAATCACTGTTGCGCGCCGGGCTGAACCCGCTACCGGTATTCGTGGCGTCCCTCAAAGACCCCGTCAGCAAGGCGACGCTCGACAGCCTGTTTACCGCAGCCCCGCCCAGCGTGATCTTGAACTGCACATCCTTTGCCGTGGGCAGCCCGCACGCAGGCGATGCCCCAACTCAAAACCCGCTCGCAGCCCCATCAGCCAACTTCGCGCCCGTGTTTCAGGTGGTGCTGGCGGCCTCATCGCGTGATGCCTGGGACGAAGGCCTGACGGGCTTGTCGGCCCGCGACATCGCCATGAACGTCGCCCTCCCCGAGGTCGACGGCCGCATCCTGTCGCGCGCGGTCAGCTTTAAGGGCGAGGCATATTTTGATGAAGCCACCGAATGCCCCATCGCCACCTATCAGGCCGACGGCAACCGGATCGCATGGGTCACGGACCTGGTCGCGCGTTGGGCGCAGCTGCGCACCACGCCAGAACCGGACCGCAAGGTTGCTCTGGTGCTCGCCAACTACCCCAACAAGGACGGACGGTTGGCCAATGGCGTCGGCCTCGATACACCTGCCGCAACGGTGCTCGTGCTGGACCTGTTGAAAACCGCTGGCTACGCCACCACCCCACCCGCCGATGCAAAGTCGTTGATGGATAAAATCATGGCTGGACCGACCAACTGGCTGACGGATCGAGCAGTTCGTGAAGGCGGAGAGTTCCTCCCGCTCGATACCTACAAACAGCATTTCGACGCCCTTCCGTGGGACGTCAAACAACAGATCACCGACCGCTGGGGCCAACCCGAAAACGACCCGTTCTTCTGTTCAAAAATACTCGCCCCGCAGGGTCAGGCAGCAACAGGGTTTGCCCTTTCAATTCACACATTCGGCAACGCCGTGGTCGGGCTGCAGCCGGCGCGCGGTTATAACATCGACCCGACCGAAACATATCACTCACCCGATCTTGTGCCGCCGCATAACTATCTGGCGTTCTATTTCTGGCTCCGGCATTACTGGGGCGCCAATGCGATCGTGCATATGGGCAAGCACGGCAATCTTGAATGGCTGCCCGGCAAGGCGATTGCGCTCTCGGAAACCTGCTGGCCCGAGGTGGTTTTGGGCGCGACCCCGCATATCTATCCATTCATCGTCAATGATCCGGGTGAAGGCACACAGGCGAAGCGACGCGCTGCGGCTGTGATTGTTGACCATTTGACGCCACCGCTGACACGCGCCGAAAGCTATGGGCCGCTGCGAGACCTCGAAGCACTTGTGGATGAATACTACGAGGCCGCGGGTATTGATCCGCGTCGGATTGCTCACCTTCGCCGCGAGATATTGTCGCTCTCCGAGGTGACGGGACTGGCTGTTGATACGGGCATGACGGGTGACGAAGACAACGATCTGGCCAAGCTTGATGCCTATCTGTGCGAGCTGAAAGAAGCGCAGATCAGGGACGGGTTGCATATTTTCGGGCAGTCGCCCGATGGCGATCTGGAGCGTGATCTCGCAATTGCGTTGGCCCGTGTGCCGCGTGGTGACGGTAAGGGCGGAAATGCCTCGCTGTTGCGCGCGATTGCGGCTGATCTTGACCTTGGGATTGATCCGCTGGATTGCGAAATGGCAGCGGTCGCGACGGTGAAGCATCCTGTCTTGGCGGACCTGACGACGGATACATGGCGCAGCAATGGCGATACCGTTGAACGGTTGGAACTCCTGTCGCAAAACCTGCTGCAGGACGGCGGGTGGGGCAGCGAGGGCGTATGCCCGCCAGCGACAAAGGCCGTTCTGGACGAAATCAACGACACAATCCTGCCAGCCGTACGCGCCTGTGGACCGTCCGAGGGTCACGCCCTGCTGACTGCGCTGTCAGGCCGCGCGATCCCGCCCGGTCCATCTGGTGCGCCGACACGCGGGCGGCTTGATGTCCTGCCGACGGGGCGCAATTTCTTTAGCGTCGACAGCCGCGCAGTACCGACCCCGACGGCTTGGGCGCTCGGCTGGAAATCGGCCAATTTGCTGATCGAGAAACACCTGCAGGATCACGGTGACTGGCCCCGTACGATGCTGATCACTGCTTGGGGCACGGCCAACATGCGCACTGGTGGCGACGACATTGCGCAAACGCTCGCGCTGATGGGCGTCAAGCCAAAGTGGGATAGCGCCAACCGTCGTGTCACCGGGTTCGAGGTCTTGCCGCAAGGCGTATTGGGGCGTCCCCGTGTGGATGTGACGTTGCGGATCAGTGGCTTTTTCCGCGATGCGTTCCCGCAATTGATTGCGCTGGTCGATAGCGCCGCGCGCGCGATCCAAGCCTTGGATGAACCCGCCGATCTAAACCCAGCTGCCGCGCGGGCGAAAGCGGGCGAAGATGGTGCGCGGGTGTTTGGCTCGAAACCCGGTGCTTATGGTGCTGGCCTTCAGGCGATGATTGATGAACGACTTTGGGCGGACAAGGCCGATCTGGCCGAGGCTTACCTTGAGTGGGGCGGTTATGCCTACGGCGCAGGGGCTGAGGGGCAGCGCAACCGGGAAGCGTTCGAGGAGCGCCTGTCCCAGACCGAGGCGATTGTGCAGAACCAGGACAACCGCGAGCATGATATTCTGGACAGTGACGATTATTACCAGTTCGAAGGCGGGGCTGCGGCAGCGATCAGCACGCTTCAGGGCCGTGATCGCCCGATCTACCACAACGATCATTCCCGCCCCGAACGCCCCGTGATTCGCACGCTCGATGATGAAATTGGCCGCGTCGTGCGGTCTCGTGTGGTGAACCCCAAATGGATCGCAGGCGTCAAGCGTCACGGTTACAAAGGCGCGTTTGAAATGGCGGCAACGGTCGATTACCTGTTCGCCTTTGCCGCCACGACGGGTGCGGTGCGCAATCATCATTTCGATCTGGTTGAAGAAGCGTTTCTTGCCGACGATGCCACGCGCGAATTTATCGCTGAACATAACGCGCCCGCACTGGCTGAAATCGCTCGGCGTTTCCAAGAGGCGATTGATCGCGGCCTTTGGACACCGCGCAGCAATTCGGCGCGCGCACGGATTGCAGCGCTTCTTTAGATAACTGCCGCGACGCCCAGATAAACGACAGGCAAGACGGCCCGCTGACACTTATTCGCCGCTCTGCTTCCTTGCCTCGCTTCGCGCTGGCGGCTTGGTTGTTACATTCTTCATGTATCTGATGTTCTGGGTGCCGCACACGGGCCGCCCTGTGCCGATCTTTGAAGATATCATGGCCGCATTCAACACCGGCACCATGCCCATGAAGACCGCGATTGCCGCTTTGTTGTTGATTGGCCTGCTTGCCCTGCGCCAAATCGGGCACTTCCTTGCCCGTGTCCTTTCCAAAGGTGGCGTGTTTGACGTGACTGCACACAATTCGTTTGCGCAACTTTTGCCGGCCTTTGCCCTTGCGATGGTCGCCGTGGGCCTATCCGCCTCTGCCGCCATGAGCACGGTTCCGGTTGTTGTCGGTTCAAGCCTGATCGTATCGACGTTCTGTGGCCAAGCCCGGAAATCCCACGCTGTTCCCGCTGAATAGTTCCCCCGTTGGCTCAGCGTGAGACAGGGCGGCCCATCGCGGGGCGCCCTTTTTCGTTATGGATCGGCAGCTGGTGTGGATGAAACGAACGATGACTTCGGGTATAATCCGATCATCGTACAACTGCGTTAGGTATCACAGTCAATCTGGACACGCATCATTGCGTGATCGCCTGTCCAGGTTCCGGCAATCGGCGCGCAGCCGGTCACTTGGATGACCGCCTTGGTGGCGCGTGGTACGATGCCTGCAAGTGAAAACACGGCCTCGCGGTTGGTTCTCAGCAATTCGACGCTCTCGCCTTTGCGCCGCACATCGAATGTGCTCCTCTCTACGGTGACTGTTTGCGCCGCTATTCCCATAAATGCGGGCGACGCGGTATTGCACGCGGCGACCAACACAGACACAAATGCACAAGCAACTAAACGAAGTTTCATAGAACCCATCCTTTTTCTTAACCAATTGGGTTATCCCCAACTAAGGTTAACGAAACCCTTACGCCGGAACGGAGAGCACCATGACCGACGACACCGAACGCCACGCGATGAAGATGGCCAAAAAGAAGGTCGCACGCGATAAGATCATGGCGACAAAGACCGACCAGAAGGGCCTGATCATCGTCCACACGGGCAAGGGCAAGGGCAAGTCGAGCGCTGCGTTCGGAATGATTTTCCGCCATATCGCGCATGGTATGCAATCCGCCGTTGTCCAGTTTATCAAAGGCGGAATGAGCACCGGCGAGCGGGATTTGATCCTGTCGAAATTCGCTGATGAATGTGCGTTCCACACAATGGGCGAAGGGTTCACGTGGGAAACGCAGGACAAGACCCGCGACACAGAAATGGCGATGGCCGCGTGGGAAAAGGCCAAGGAGTTGATCCGCGATCCGGCCAATTCGATGGTGCTGCTTGACGAGATCAACATCGCGATCCGATATGATTATGTGCCGATTGCCGATGTGGTGGCGTTTTTGATAGCCGAAAAGCCCCCGATGACCCATGTGGTTCTGACGGGGCGCAATGCCCACGCCGACCTGATCGAAATCGCTGATCTGGTCACGGAAATGGAGCTGGTAAAACACCCGTTTCGCGCAGGGATCAAAGCGCAGATCGGTGTAGAGTATTAAACGCGTAGGGTTAACAGGCAGCTTTTTGGCGGGAATGGTCATGCGCTGCTTCTTGCCAAAGGCACGGATGGAAACGTGACACAGCTTTTGCAAATTGATCCCGAAACGCAGGTCGCTGCCGGCGTGCAGCGCAGCGTGTTTAGGCACCCAACCGACCAAACCAAACTGATAAAGGTGCTGCGGCCCGAAACGTCCCGCGCGGCGCGGAGCAATTTTAACGGTGTCATGGACCGGCTTTTCCCGTCAACGCGGCTGCGGCAAATCCGCAAGGAATACCAAGAATATCTGCGCTTTATGCTGTCCCTGCCGACACCGGACTACCATGTGCCGATCAGCCATATGTTCGGTTTCGTGCAGACAAATCTTGGGCTCGGGGGATTGACCGAACGCATCGTCGCACCTGATGGCGGCTTGGGCGAGACGCTTGCGGCAATGGTGGACACCAACGCGCTTGCCCAAAGTGATCTTGCTCTTTTGAACGATACTATTCACCGCCTGTTCGACAGCGGACTGCGGGCAAGCGATTTGAACGCCAAAAACTTTGTCTTTGGCCAACGCTATGTTGCGGATACGCTTGGTGCGCGCGATTGCGTTTTGGTTGACGGCTTTGGCGACATCCATGCGATTCCCGTTCGCTCAATGACGCCGTGGTCCAACCATGTGGCCTTGAGCCGCAGTTGCCTGAAACTTGCCAGAAATACGGGGATGACGTGGGACAATAAGCGACGCGTCCTTATCAAGGCCTGAATTGCGCGCACAGCGTATTATGAGCCGCAGTTGCTGGTCCTATAATGACCCCCTTGGAATCGCGCACAGCCCATGCCACCAATGCTATAAACAAAGGAGGGCACCATGCCTGATACCGTTCGCGTTCCCAATGATCTTGATAGTTTTTGGATGCCTTTCACGTCGAGCAAAGCATTTAAGGACAACCCGCGCCTGATTTCCAAGGCGCAAGGTGTGCGTTACACGACGGTGGATGGGCATGAGTTGTTCGATGGCACTGGCGGGTTATGGTGTTGCAATGCGGGACATGGACACCCGAAAATCACCAAGGCCATTCAGGATCAGGCTGTGGCCTATGATTTCGTCCACAATTTCAACCAAGGCCACCCGCTGGCGTTTGAAACAGCGGCGCGGGTCACAGAACTAGCGCCCGATTTTGATCATGTGTTCTTTACCAACTCGGGGTCCGAAGCGGTCGATACGGCACTGAAAATTGCGCTAGCCTATCATCACCATCGCGGTGAGGGGCAGCGCCGCGTCCTAGTGGGTCGTGAAAAGGCCTATCATGGGATCAACTTTGGTGGTTTGGCCGTGGGCGGCTTGGGTCTGAACAAAGGCCAGTTTGGCACGCTTTATCCATCAGCCGTTCATATGCGCCACACGTGGTTGCCGGAAAATGCGTTCAGTCGCGGACTGCCGGAACACGGTGCGGAACTGGCGGATGATCTGCAACGCCTGTGCGATCTGCATGGCGGGCATACGATTGCGGCAGTGATCGTCGAACCAGTAAGTGGCGCAGGCGGTGTTTTCCCGCCGCCCAAAGGGTACCTTGAGCGCCTGCGCGAGATTTGCGATACCAACGGGATATTGCTCATCTTTGACGAGGTGATCACCGGATTTGGCCGCATGGGCACGGCGTTTGCGCATCAGGCGTTTGGTGTGATCCCCGATCTTGTGACCTGCGCCAAGGGAATGACCAACGCAACAGTCCCGATGGGCGGCGTGCTGGCAACGGCAGAGGTCCGCGATGCGTTCCGCAACGGGCCTGCCACCATGCCCGACCTGTTCCACGGCTATACCTATTCCGGCCACCCGCTGGCCTGTGCGGCCTGCGTCGCCACGCTCGATGCTTACCGAGACGAGGACATTTTCGGCAACGCTGCACGCATGGCTGCCCCGTGGGAGGACATGCTGCACAGCTTGCGTGACCTGCCCGGCCTGATCGACATTCGCAACTGCGGGATCATCGGCGCGGTGCATCTTGAGCAAAAGGGTGCGGTGGGTGACGCGGGCCGTGCGGCCTATGCCGGGTTGTGGGACAAAGGGCTGATCGTGCGTCCGGTGGGCGATGCGCTCTGTCTGTCGCCGCCACTGACGATTACGCAAAGCCATATCGACGAGATCGGCGAGAAATTGCGCGACCAGCTTTCTGCTTAGAGGGCGGGCCCTGCGGGGCGAGTATTTTAGAACAGAAGAATTAGGGGCGTTTAAGCCCGCTAAGTGTGCTTCCGGTCGAGAGCGCGTCGGGATCGATGGTGAGTTCGATCACGGCGGGCAGATTTGAGGCCTTTGCGCGCGCGAAGGCCTCGGCGAAATCTGCGCTTTTGGTGACGGTTTCACCGTGTCCGCCGTAAGCCCGCGCAAGGGCGGCAAAATCGGGGCTGGAAAGCTGCGTGCCCGATACGCGCCCAGGGTAATGCTTTTCCTGATGCATGCGGATCGTGCCGTAGCGCCCGTTGTTCATAACCAAGGTGATCGGTTTTGCACCGTGCTGAATCGCGGTAGACATTTCGTTCAGCGTCATCTGGAAACAGCCGTCACCGGCAAGGCAAACAACCGTGCGGTCGGGATGTTCGAGGCTCGCGGAAATCGCTGCGGGAAAGCCATAGCCCATGGAGCCGGACGTTGGGGCAAGCTGGGTGCGAAAGCTTTTGTAGACGAAGTAGCGGTGCAGCCATGCGGCGTAATTGCCGGCGCCATTGGTCAGGATCGCGTCATCAGGCAGGTTGTCTGACAGCCAAGCGATGATCAGTTCCTGCTTAACAGCGCCGGGGCTTTCAATCGGGGTTTTCCATGTGTCGTAATCAGCGCGCGCAGATTTGGTCCAATCTGCCCAATCACTGGCGCGGGCTGGGAGGAGTGACAGGGCGCGAGTGAAGGAGACCGCATCGGCAGTGACACACAGATCGGGGTGATAAACGCGGCCAAGTTCGTCGGCGTCCGCGTGGACGTGTAGGATTTTTTGGGCGGGCGCGGCCGGATCGACCAGCGTGTATCCCTGCGTTTCGATGTCCCCAAGGCGCGAGCCGATGACCAGCAGGCGGTCGGCATCACGGACCCGTTGCGCAAGGCGCGGGTTCACGCCAACGTTCAGATCGCCCGCATAGTTGGGGTGGCGATTGTGGAGGTAGTCTTGGCGGCGAAAGCCCAGCGCGACAGGCAGGTTTTGGATTTCAGCAAAGGTCGCCAAATCCTGCGCTGCGCCTTGCGACCAGTGCGGGCCGCCGATGATCACCAACGGACGTTTGGCTTGGGCGATCCAATCGAGCGCGTCTTCGGCGACGCTTGCCAATGCGGGGGCAAGTGCGACCAAGGGGCCAGCGGTATCGGGCACATCGGCCAGCGCGCTTAGCATGTCTTCGGGCAGGGCCAGCACCACAGGGCCGGGACGGCCGGACGTGGCCAACGCAAAGGCACGGGAGATGTATTCGGGGAGGCGTTCAGTCTGATCAACCTCGGCCACCCATTTTGCCAAACCGCCGAACATGGCGCGATAATCGACTTCTTGAAATGCCTCGCGGTCGCGCTGGTCGCGCGCGATCTGGCCGACGAACATGACCATCGGTGTGCTGTCCTGATGGGCGATGTGGATACCCGCGCTGGCGTTTGTCGCACCAGGACCACGGGTGACAAACGCCACACCGGGCTGGCCGGTCAGTTTACCGTATGCCTCGGCCATCATCGCTGCACCGCCTTCTTGGCGGCAGACGATATTTTCAATGCCGCTGTCGTAAAGACCGTCCAGCGCGGCAAGGAAGCTTTCGCCCGGCACCGAAAACACGCGTCGCACGCCAAGGATTGCAAGTTGGTCGCTCAGAATTTTACCGCCATGTCGCATGTATCACCTGTCTCGATTTCGCGGCCACCATGTGCCACGCACAGCCACTGTGCAAGAACAGTCGATTGCGGTTTGTCGGTTTGCCCCTAGGTTTTTGCAATCATCATAGGAACAGAAAAATGCTTCTTGGAATATCAGGCGCGCTTCGGGCGACATCGACCAATCGTTACCTCGTGAGGGCTGCGGCAAGGGCCTATGGCGGAGATTATGCCGAGGCGGACTTGAACCTTCCGCTTTATGATGGCGACCTCGAGGCAGTGGGCATTCCGGACGCCGTGCAGGTGTTGGCCGATCAGATCGCCCGCGCCGAGGCTGTCGTGATTTCGACGCCAGAGTATAACAAAGCGCTGTCAGGTGTACTAAAGAACGCGCTGGATTGGGTCAGCCGGACCGAAGGGAACCCATGGTTGGACAAACCTGTCGTAATCATGTCTGCCGCTGCCGGTCGGGCTGGGGGCGAAAGGGCGCAATTTTCGCTGCGCTTGTGCCTTGTGCCGTTTCGGCCTGTGATCGTGAATGCAGCAGAAATCCTTGTGGCAAAGTCCGGCGAGCAGTTTGACGCGGACGGCACGTTGACCAATCCGTTTCACGCCAAACAGCTTGATGGTGCTATGGCCCTGTTGCGCAGGGTGGCGCAGTCGTAGCAAGGCAATTGTTTCATTTCGCATTTTGCGAAATTTATTCTAGAATCATCGCATGGCAGATCACACCACTCAGACGATCAGCGATGTCATGGACCCGGCCCGCGCCTGCGCGATGCAAGCTACTTTGGGGCTGTCACCTGACATTGCCTATGGCAGTGCCCTGCCGCCGTTTTTTCACCAGCTGTATTTTTGGGACCCACAACCGCCCCAAGCATTGGGCCGCGACGGGCACCCAATGCTTGGCGGGCTGATCCCTGATCTTGGATTGCCACGGCGTATGTGGGCTTCTGGTAGATTGGCATTTCATCAGCCTTTGGTCGCCGGCATCAAAGCCGAAAAAACAACGACCATAGAGGCCGTTACACAAAAAGAGGGCGCGCAGGGTCCGCTTGCCTTCGCGCGCTTGCGGCATGACATTCGCCAACGCCACGCCATTACATTGACCGAGTGGCAAGACCTTGTTTATCGGCCCGAGGCACAGCGTGACGACACGCCGCCACAGCCAACGACGGCGCGCATCGACGAGGAGCACAGCGAAAGCCATCGTTTTGATCCGACCCTTCTTTTTCGCTATTCTGCGCTGACGTTCAATGGCCACCGCATCCATTATGACCGGCCCTATGCGCGCCGTGTCGAAGGGTATAGCGACCTTGTTGTGCATGGCCCGTTGCTGGCTCAGTTGCTGATGCTGATGGCGCAGGGTCAGTTGGGCAGGCCCATTGCAACGTTTGATTACCGCGCCACGACGCCCCTATTTGAGAACGAAACCGCGACGTTTTGCTGGAAATCGGGCGATGCATGGGTGCGTGGCGTGGATGGGCGCGTTTGCATGACGGCGCGGGCCAGCTAGAGGTTCGCTTGAGGGTGGAAACCTTCGGGGATCGCATCGCGCCCGTCAAGGATCAGGTCCGCCATGACCTCACCAACTTTTGGAGCCATGCCAAAGCCGATCTTAAAGCCGCCATTCGCCACATATTGACCTGCACGGAACGGGTGCATGCCGATCATCGGCGAACGAGTGCGCGCGCGCGGCCGCACACCTGCCCAGCGTTCGATAACGGGGGCGTTGGCAAGCACGGGGAAGGCTGCCAGCGCACGAACGATGATGTCGTCAAGCTGTTCGTCGGTGCTGGTCGGGTCGGTGAAATACCGTTCTGATGTTGAGCCGATCGCAACGGTTCCGTCACCATGCGGGACGATGTGCAGGGCATCGGCGAACAGCTGCGGAAGGTCGCGCGCGTCGAACTGCAACAAGGCGGCCTGGCCTTTGACACCATTGCCGATCTGGCGGGTGTGCTGCGCGGTCATGTCGATCAGACCCTGCCAACCCGTAGCCCAGACCACTGCGCCTTCGTCCGGACCATCGGTGGCGATTTCGCCGCCCAGCGCGACGATTGCAGCAGCAAGGGCGCGGGTCGCGCGGCGCGGGTGGATACGGGCGGTGAGGGTATCGTGGATCAAAAGGCCGGTGGGGCTGTGGGGGGTCCATGGCTCGTTTTCGGGGGTCTTGATGACCCTCCAGATGGCGCGACCTTGCCAGAGGTCCTTGGCCGTTTCGATCCGCTGGCGGGCAAAGGTTATTGCGGCGGCATCAACCAAGGGCTGCAAGCGGCCGGAACGGGCATAGCCGACGTCTTGGCGCGCGATTTCGGACACGTCCTGCCAGAAGGTCTCGGCCATCATCAGGCTCTCGAATTGAAACGCTTTCTTATCATTCCAAGTGTCTGGCACATGTGGGGCAAGTGCGCCAACGATCCCGCCGCTTGATCCAGCCGCCACGCCATTGGGATCAATGACGCGGACCTTTGCACCACGCCGCGCGCAGGCATACGCTACGGCCAACCCAAACGCGCCCGCCCCGCGCACTGTCACATCGACCGTTGCCATTACCTGCCCTTGCCGCCAAAGATTGCGCGCAACATAGGGCCCGCGCAGATGAGTGACCAGCAAGCAGAATTGGAATGGCGCGACGGCGATATCCCTGTATCGCAGCGGTTCGATGATCCGTATTTTTCGCTGCAGGGTGGTTTGGACGAAACACGGCATGTGTTTTTGGCTGGCAATGACCTTCCGGTGCGGTTTGCGGACGGGTTTCGTGTGGCCGAACTGGGGTTCGGGACGGGGCTGAATTTTCTGGCGACCCTGATGGCATGGCGGGCGTCGGGGATCGGCGGACGGCTGCATTTCACCAGCTTTGAGGCTTATCCGATGGCTGCGGATGATCTGGCGCGGGCGCTGGCCCCATTTGCGGGCTTGTTGCCGACGCATATTTTGACCGAAAGGTCGCAGGCCGATGACTTCGCGCTTGAGGTGATCGCGGGCGATGCCCGCGCTACCCTGCCCGCTTGGGATGGGCGTGCGGATGCATGGTATCTTGACGGGTTTTCACCTGCCAAGAACCCCGAATTATGGGGGGCGGATTTGATGCAGGCGGTCAGCGATCACACGGCCAAAGGCGGCACAGCGGCGACCTATACGGCTGCGGGGCATGTGCGCCGATCCTTGCAATTAGCGGGGTTTAGCGTCGAACGCGTTGCAGGCTTTGGTCGCAAGCGCCATATGACCCGTGCAAGGCTGATGTGATGCAAACCAACACGCGCCTTGGCATCAAGCTGATGATCGCTACGACCTTCGTGTTCGCGATGCAGGACGGGATTTCGCGCCATTTGGCGGGCGAATATAACGTGCTGATGATCGTGATGATCCGGTATTGGTTTTTTGCCGCGTTTGTCATTGCGATTGCTATTCGCAGAGTCGGGTCCGTGCGCGTCGCAGCAGCCACGACCCAGCCGTTCTTGCAGATTTTTCGCGGGCTTTTGTTGGTCGCTGAAATCTGCGTCATGGTTTTGGCTTTCGTAAAGCTGGGATTGGTCGAGGCACACGCGATTTTCGCCTGTTACCCGCTGATTGTCGCAGCACTTTCTGGCCCTGTGTTGGGCGAAACCGTTGGCTGGCGGCGTTGGTTCGCCATTGGGATTGGGTTCGTCGGGGTGATCATCATTTTGCAACCCGGGTCGGGTGTCTTCGCCCTTGCAGCGCTTATCGCGCTGACCTCGGCCAGCATGTTTGCGCTTTATAGCCTGCTGACCCGATACGCCGCACGGCGCGACGGCACGGCCACCAGCTTTTTCTGGACAGGGGTCGCGGGGGCTGTTGCTATTACATTTGTCGGGATTTGGTTCTGGGAGCCGATGATCGCGCGCGATTGGGGATGGATGGCCCTGTTATGTGTGACAGGAGCCACCGGCCATTGGTTGTTAATCAAAACATACGAAGTGGCTGAGGCAAGTGCGGTGCAGCCCTTCGCCTATCTTCAGCTTGTGTTCGCATCAGCTGTCGGGATCGTGGTCTTTCAAGAAGCGCTGCGCGCCAACGTTGCGGTTGGAACCGGACTTGTGGTTACTGCCGGCCTGTTCACCCTGTGGCGGGCCCGGACCAAGGCCTAGCCACTGCCGGGGCGCGCGACGGGGCGTATCTTCTGGGGGCCGCTGGGGGCTGAGGGGCCAAGTGCCGTGCCGCCACGTATGGGCGGCAACACGAATGCCCCATCTTGCGACGCTGGCGCGCGCGTCGTGCCTGTATCGGGTCGCGCGCGGGGGCGGATGATGGGCTTGACCCCCTCAAGCATCGCGCGGAATTGTAGGGCACCGGTTTCGCCACTTAGGCGCGCGCGATAGATCGGGATGCTTTCGGTGACACGCATGACATAATTACGGGTTTCTCGGAACGGAATGTGTTCGATCCAGTCAACCACGTCCGCTGCGCCCACACGCGGATCGCCGCGTTCATCCATCCATGATCGCGGGCGGCTGGGACCAGCGTTGTATCCGGCGGCAATCATCACGGGTGAGTTGCCAAACATAACTTGAAGGTTGGCAAGGTATTGGCTGCCAAGGGTCGCGTTATATTCCCAATCCGAGGTCAATCGCGCGCGCTGGAACGACAAGCCCAACTCGGCTGCGACCTCTTGGGCTGTTGCAGGCATCAACTGCATCAGGCCCAGCGCACCGACAGGGCTGCCAGCATCCGCGCGAAATTCGCTTTCGCGTCGCGCAATCGACATGGCAAGCGCGGGTTCCACAGGCAAATCCATGCCCGCCAGATCGTGCAGTGGAAAATAGATATGGGGCAGCACGATATCACGCTCGGCCGCGGCCTTGGCGACGAGGAGGGCATAGAACGGCTCGTTGAGTTCCATCATCAGATTGCCAAGCTGGGCTAACCCCTCGCGATCCAACGTGCGGCCAAGTTCGGCAAGGAACAGCACCGCGAGCCCGCGTTGATCGGCAGCCAGCAACAAGAGTGCAGCTTGGGTCAGGTCGCCCGTCAGAAACGCGGCCTCTTGCCAGTCCGCAAACAGCTCATCTCCGACGAGCTCAGGATCAAGCGGCAGGCCAAGATGATCGGCGGCCAGAAGGCCATAAAAGCCCGTCTGATAACGCGCGGCCATTTGGTAGGATTCGGTCGCAGCGTCGGCATTTCCCAAGGCATCGTGGGCACGACCCAGCCAATAGCCAGCCCGCCCAACAGAAATTGGCGAGGAAACGGCATCGCTGAAGGTCTCAAAATGTGCAAGCGCGGTGGCTGGCCTGTCCATATATGTCAGCGCAATATATCCGGCGAGCCATTCTAGATCGGCAAAGTCGCTGCCTTCGGTCAGGTAATGCGATGTCGCAAGGTCATAAGCACTGGCGCTCCGTCCCTCGCGCATTTCCCACCGCGCCAGAACCCGCCGCCAAGAGGCCCAGCGCCACGGTTGGCCCAAGCTTTCTTCGCTCAATGACTGCGCACGCAGAATTTCAATCGCATCCGTACTTTCACCGCGTCCCGCAAGCCAGCTGAACCGATCATAGGCAAGGCCGATATCGCTGCGCAGAGTGGCGGGCACAGCAGCTACGCGCTGTGCAATGTCCCCGTCGTCACGGATATAGGCCGTGCGCGCTGCAGCGAGTGCGGCTTGGTCTTCACCCAGAAGTGGCATGAGTTGTTGCGTATCGGTGGTGCGCCAGCGCCAAAGAAGCATTTCAGCGCGCGCAGCGTGATACGGGGCGACTATATCGCCAAAAGTATTGATGATCGCGGCGTGACCTTCTTCTGTCAGACCCAGCGTGGTCCAGGCGGCAATCAGGACTTCGTTCGCCTTGGTGCGTTCACCATTCTTGAAATAGGCCTCGGCAAGGCGCACTACACCTTCGCCGGTTTCGGGCGTGCGTCCATCAAAGAACGCAAACACTGCCGCTGGTAATTCGCCTTCGGGCATGGCCTCCTCGGCGGCGCTGCGAATGCGGTCGGTGCCGGGCCAATCGCCGCGCCTTGCCAGAAACCTCACGTATTCATCAAATGTTCCGGCCCCGTTGCGCAGGCGCGTCCATGTCACAAGGTCACGGGCAACGGGCCCCGCGCCTGCGACAACCGCATGGGCCGTATCCCAATCGCCCTGCCCCATCGCATCATAGGCGGCGGCCATAGGCGGGCCGCCTTCGCCATCCTGTGCCACGGCAGAAAACGGCAGAACAATAATCAGCGCTAGCGCCGACAAGATGAAAATCACGAAGGGAGTTTTGGATAACATGGACACATGTCTAACTTGGATGCACGATTGCGCAACTCACAAACTTGGCAAAGGCGGCAATCCGCACTAGTGTCCGCGCGATTTCATCGGTGCCGTGCTACGGCCCCCCACAAAAAAGGAAGCGTGTCATGCTCAAAGGGTCTCTCCCTGCTCTTGTTACGCCGTTCAAGGACGGCCAACTGGATCTGGACACGTTGAAAAAACTTGTCGACTGGCATCTGGATCAGGGCACCGACGGGTTTGTCCCCGTGGGCACAACTGGTGAAAGCCCCACACTCAGCCATCGCGAGCACGATATCGTTGTGGAAACGGTTATCGAAGCTGTGGCGGGGCGTGCACCTGTGGTTGCCGGTGCAGGGTCTAACAACACCGCCGAAACCGTGCGTTTGGTGCAAGCCGCCAAGGACGCGGGCGCAACTGCAGCGCTGGTTGTTACGCCATATTACAACAAGCCGACTCAGGCCGGATTGATTGCGCATTTCGTGGCCGCTGCCGACTGTGGCTTGCCAATCATCATCTACAATATCCCGGGCCGGTCCGTGGTCGATATGTCGCCCGAAACGATGGGTGAACTTGCGAAGCACGAATTCATCATTGGGGTAAAAGACGCGACAGCCGATCTTGCCCGTGTTTCCAAGCAACGCATCACTTGCGGCACTGATTTCATCCAACTGTCGGGCGAAGACCCCACGGCCATCGGGTTCAACGCCCAAGGCGGCGTTGGCTGTATCAGCGTCACCGCCAATGTCGCGCCAAAGCTTTGCGCACAGTTGCAGGATGCCACGCGGGCTGGCGACTATGCCAAAGCGCTGCTTATTAGCGACCGCCTGATGCCGCTGCATCATGCGATCTTTGCGGAACCGGGTGTGTGCGGCGCGAAATACGGGCTGTCATTGTTGGGTCTGTGCAGCGACGAGGTGCGCTTGCCATTGGTTGGCCTGACTGATCCCACCAAAGAGAAAATCCGCGCGGCAATGGTCCATGCCGGGTTGCTGAATTAGTGAAATTGGCGGGGTTCGCGCCCCGCCAAACGTGTTGTTCCACGCCGATGGGTGATTTGCCGCGTCGCAGCTTCAATCGCGGATATGCGGACAAAGCTACCAAAGGTAGTCTACACCTGAAAGACCGCTTTGGAGGACACAACTGTTGACCCAACACACCAAATTGAGGGCTACTTCGACGAAACTTTGGCAAGCATCAGAAGCAAACTAGAAGTCGGGCGAAGCTATCGCTGTCGTAAGCATATGTCGAAATTGCGCCCGGTACTCGTTGCTACCCAATTCTGCAATTCCGTCCAAATGCAGAATTTTTTGGCCGACGCTGAATCCCATCATCGCAGAAAAGAACAAAGCGGCCTGCGACTTGCTGCCAATGATTTTCTCCAAGCCACTCTGCCAGTATTCATACTGGACTCTTGCCACAATAGTTCCGACGTCACTATCGTTCGCATTGAGCAGTATCATTGAAATCGGTGATGCTTCGGTTCCTTTTTTTGGCGCATTCGAGAACATTTCCACGAAGACGTCGACAAGACTATCTACTGACGGAAAATCATCTGGATCAATTTTCTTGAGCGTATCAAGCGTTGCCTCGAACAACCCTAACTTTGATCCAAAATATCGCGCAATCAATGCAACGTCCACGCCAGCCGCTTTTGCGACCTCACGCACTGATACGTTTGAATAGCCCTTGGACCAAAATAACCTGCACGCATGTTTTTGCAGAAGGTCTCGTGTGTCTTGTCCCTTTTTCATGTTCCCAATTTAGGTTTGAAAATTTTACTTGTCAACGAGCGTTGACAAGTGGCTGGGTCAGTCTCTATGACTGTAAGTCAACGCTTATTGACATCACTTGTTGACGTAAGGCTCGCACTCCGAAAGGGATTATCACATGACAAACACAGCTCTCATCACTGGCGCTTCATCTGGAATGGGCGTCGAATTCGCAAGGTATCACGCGTCTAAAGG
>CALAGN010000003.1 GCA_937891785.1 uncultured Octadecabacter sp. | reverse complement strand
AAAATGGCCGCGTAAGTTCTACAGCCGCACCCCGCTAGAAATGGGGGGATTACCACTGCACTACGAGCGAGCTGCGCCTGCAGGATGGATTTTTGGTCTTCCAGTTTGGTGAGCCGTTCGCGCACGGAGCCAGATGTACCGTCTCCTGACATGATGAAATCCACGCAACGACCAATCCCACGTTCTACTTCGGCGAGGTCGTTGCGTATGGCGCCCTGATCCGACGTAGTGCGCTTTTTTAACCGCGCGAGCTCGGCCTTTAGTTCGGTGGTGAACTCTTCAACCAAGCCCTCATTGCCGACAAGGATCTCGCGCAAGCCGCCCAGTACGCGGTTCTCGACCTCTGCGGCAGCGATGCCAAAGGCCGCCTTGCAGGTGCCTTTCTCGCGGCGCGCCGCGCAATAGTATCGATCCTTTCTGGCGATCGTCATGTTACCACCGCAGCACCCGCATCGGACGAGGCCGGTAAGTAACCGTTTCTTTGTCTGGCGCTTGTTGCCACATCTTTGCGTCTAAGATCATTTGGCGTGTATTGCGCGACATAGGCGTGCGTATCACCTGCCGCCGCTGCGATTTCCTGAAGGCAGGACTGAACGAACCGTTCTTTACGCTCAGCAGCATAATCAGCATGGCCACCGCGCAACTCCCGGAGGAACAATATTGCATCTTGCTGTTCGGCTTCAACATCAATTGACTGAGCCGCGAAATCTTCGACGTGCTGCCTTAGCTGATCTAAGCCGCTCGCCCCAAGCGTGTCCGAGAGAATTCCAATGATCCCGTCCCATTCCCCGTACCCGTTGTCTTGGATGACATTCCAAACCTTCGCAGCCAGAGCCTCAACGCTCAACAACGCCAAGGGTGCGATAGCTTCAAAATGCAAAATAGCGGATTGGAAAACATCGCCAACATCGCCCCGGCTATCGTCAACGCGTTCATAGATAAATGGGGCAATCTCGATAAATTGCCAAAGCAACTCAAACGCAGACGATGGGTCCTCTGGCGCGATTTTTTCAACGATCATTACGACTTGTGTATCAATATCTTTGATCAGAGCTTTACGTTTGCGCCAGCCTACAAAACTGTTTGATTTTCGCAATGTCACAAGGCGTTTTCGGATTGCATGCACAAGCTCTGACGCACCCAGATTGTGGCTTAATTCCAATCGCAGACGACGTTTGATGTCCGCACTGCCGGTGCACACCTCGATCAAGAGGTCCGCCAATTTTTTAGCACCAAGAGCTTCAAGGTTATCTGTGTTCAAAGTCTTTTTTGACATGGTTCAAGTTTGTCAGTTTGAGTGAGCGAAAGAAAGTACCCTTTAGAACGTTTCACTGGTCACGTTACTTTGCAGACGCGGCGAAAGTCCGGTCTAACGGGCCGCACCGCATCATGCCCAACGACCAGCCAATGTCGGCAATGGGCTGCGGTTTCAAAGGGTCGACGCAACACTTTAATCTTTTTGGAAAGATGGAGTGTT
>CALAGN010000002.1 GCA_937891785.1 uncultured Octadecabacter sp. | reverse complement strand
TCGAAGCCCCTAAACCAACCCTTCGCTGCAAAAAGCGTGAAGGTCGGCTTGGGACCGAGTGCGACGACGCAGCACCGTGCTAAACGCCAGGACGCTGTAGGGCGAGGAGAGTCCGCGCCGAGCCAAAACTGACAGTCATGGTTCGCGTTTCTACATCAACATCCTTGTCATTGAGGCAGGGTTGAAAATGTGGAAACTGATTTCCAAATGGTGGCAGAGAACACAGTTTTAGAATCGGCAGAGCAGGATTCATAGGTGCGGGCCCTATGTTGTGGGCCAATTCGGGCTGGCGCTTCCGAACATTGGCACTGAAACGACATTTCCCGAGGGCCAAATACTAAAAACCTATCGGCGAGTATGCTTGATGCGGAAGCCTTAGGGTCCGGCATAGTGGCAGTTCTAGACTATGCTAGGTCGACCTAAAAACCAGCTTCGTCAGAGAACTACGCGCTTGGACAAGCTGACTTTCTTGATGCCATGGAGCGCTGCAGGTTAAGCATAGACGTCGGTAAACGCAGATTTGAAAGCGAGGTAGAGCTCGTAGAAATTACGCGCAAAGTCGGAATGATTTCCTTTGCCAAAAGAAATCGCGTGCACGGCCGCTTTGCCTTTGAGGGATCGAACTTGGACAATGGTTTGCTGTCAGTTTCTGCTGCCGCAT
This sequence comes from uncultured Octadecabacter sp., assembly GCA_937891785.1. Taxonomy (GTDB): domain Bacteria; phylum Pseudomonadota; class Alphaproteobacteria; order Rhodobacterales; family Rhodobacteraceae; genus SW4. The sequence goes on along the minus strand of CALAGN010000002.1, from coordinate 3,135 downwards.
CCGCTTTTTACATTGGTGAAGCGATTTTGACGATATTCGCAAGCGCAGCAAAGAAAGATAACCTAACGCGCGACTGACGACATTGATTTCGAGCGGCAGCTTCGTCCTGCACTGTTGACCTTGATGGGTTCAAATTGCTGCAGAATGTACGAAGGCCCGCTTCAGAGAAGCTGCAGCGCAGCGTCGCAACCCTCGGTCAATGTCTTCTATGGCCCGTCCATGTCGAACGGCCCAAATCGTTATATTTCAATAGCTTCCGCGATTGCTAAGGCGTCTTCAAGTTCAACGCCAAGATATCGCACTGTACTATCCATCTTGGTGTGACCCAGCAGAAGCTGAACGGCACGCAGGTTGCCCGTCTTCTTATAGATCTGGGTGACCTTTGTGCGTCGCATTGAATGGGTGCCGTAAGCTGTGATCTCCAGCCCAATCGACGACACCCAGTCCCGCACGATACGGGCATACTGGCTCGTTGAAATGTGAAGGCGCTCGTGGAAGCGCCCCGGCCAGAGAAATTCGGACCCGACCATCAGCGGATCTTTCGTCCACGTTGCGACCGATGCCCGTGTGCCCTCCGAGATTTCAAACCGAACCGGTTTTTGGGTTTTGCTTTGCAGAACGGATGCGCGGGCTTTAATCTGCCCTGAAGCCATTACATCAACGACTTTCATCTGGACGAGGTCGCAACCGCGCAACTTGCTGTCGATGGCCATATTGAACAAAGCCAGATCGCGATGGTTCTCGGCCAATTCGAGCCGAACCCGGATGGCCCATACATGTTTGGGCTTCAGCGGGAGCTTTTGACCGACGATGCGACCTTTGTTCCAAGCGGGACGATGTGCGCGAATGGCCGGTAAATTTGGTGATTGCATGATGGATTCTCCGATCCACCATTCCCTCCCACAGCGACAACCAGACGTTGACAGCGCTGTATATCACGAGATTTGCAAAAGCGGCTAACGGCAGGAATGAGCCCGAAGCGGTCGGAAACATCGAGCCGGGGCAGACTGAGCCTTGATTTTGTGGTATCGCTGTCAAATCATAGAGGGGGTATTTTCATGTCAGATTATTTCAGTTTGGGCAGCTACAGTCGTCCAGCGAGTGATGTTCCTGATGCACAAATGTGGTTTGATCGCGGCCTTGTCTGGCTATTCGCTTACAATCATGAAGAAGCCATTGTCTGTTTCGAAAAGGCGCTGGAGGCTGATCCAGCCTGCGCTCTGGCTCACTGGGGGATCGCCTATGCTATCGGTCCGAACTACAACAAGCCGTGGGAGTTTTTTACAGCGGAGGAGAAAGCACCGGCCTTAGAACGCGCACATACAGCGCTGAAGGCGGGCCTCGCCCTGGAAAACGCCAAGCCGGTGGAGCGCGCCCTGATCCAAGCTCTTGCGTCGCGCTACCCTACTGATCCAGAAATTGAAGATTAGTCAAAAGGTCTAAATGCCTGCGGCTTTCTTTAATGTTGCCAATCGTTCAATGCTGTTGGGTTGCCACGCTTCATCGAAGACGTAAATTTCATCAAACTGGCCGCTGTTCTTTGGCAAGACGACCCAAGGTTGCTTCGAACAGGTATAAATATGAACATCGGGTGGCATGTTATCCGGCTCATCAAGCGTTCCGACGCGAATGAACCTGATGAGCTTTCGCAATGGACCACCCATGTTATAGTTGCTCCAAACCGCGACTTTGCAGTTTACGCAACGCGTAATGTCTTGCCCCGTACCGCCGGGCGTTGGCACGGTTATTTCTTCAATATCTCCGGATGAAAGTATCACCCGATCCGCCTCAAACAGGGCGTTGACCGCAAAGGCGGAACCGGAATTTTTCTGACAACCGCGACAATGACAGCCATGTACGATCAACGGATCTCCCACGACCTCGTACCGGACATGCCCGCATGTACATCCGCCGCCGCTTGTTTGGGTTTCGATGTTCATAGTGCTCTCCTATGCAAATTCTTTGACGTCAAATGGCGCGGGCATGGTAGCCGTTTTTAGGCTGGCGAGAAAGAAGACTCCCCGCCAGCCCCAAAAACGACAGCGGCCAAGGACGGTCTAGTTGATTGTTATTTCGACCGTTGACGGCGTTTCACCGCGACATCCATCAGCAACCGGCGAGTGGACCACTGCATAGTCGACAATTTCACGCAGCGCTTTGTCACTTACCCCAGCGGCACCGATCGTAACGCGGGTCCGAATGCTTAAGGGTCCGGCGCGCACCGACTTGTCCAATCCAAACAGTCCGCGATCGTCGTTAATGCTGTCCATTACGACCGTGAGAGTGTCCAGTTCTATCCCCAATTCGGCTGCGCGAAGTGCAATTCTGGTGGCATCGCAGGTTGCGAGCGCGGCTCGTGCCAGCCAGCCTGGTGATGGGGCTGACCCGCCCCCACCGACCGCTTGCGGCATGTCGGTCACGACGCTCTCGCCGTTTTCGCCAGTTGCCCGACATCTTAGACCACCGTCCATGACTGCAGTGACCGGAGGGCTGGTGCTTCGTGCATCATTCGGGTTCTCTTTCAGATAAGCGATAACGTCATTCACTGAATTCTGGATATGTTCGACAGACATCTTGCTCTCCTCAGTTGGATGAATCTTTGGCCTCGAGAGGCATCATAACATGGGCCAGCGGAGTGTCTCCCCACATGACATATGGTCCGCCTGCGTATGGATCGCGGGGAAGGTCGGACAGCATATCCATGTTTGGAAACAGCATCATAAGATGCGGCCCGTCTTGTACCCACACTCCAACGTCATTGGGGTCGGTCGCCATCGGATCGTCATTGTTCACCAGGGCATCGCCCTGAAGCATATATGAAACGCCGATCACATCCGTCGAAAATTCGGTGCCGCCGCCAACAGCCGCCATCCATTTCATCCAAACAGCGTCATTGCACATAGGATGCTCGTCGCCGGGGATCAGCCCGACGCCCGGCAAACATACCCAACCATTAGATCCTTGGTGCAGGATTGTGCCGTCAACATCCATAATCGTGGCGTCGGCTGAAATGTCTGCTGGTGCAGCAGACATAGCGCGGGCGATCTTGTCATCAACCGTTTCAGCGAAGGCTGTTGAGGTTACTAAAGCGAGCGTGATTGAAGTGGCGATTATTCTTTGCTTGGTCATCCTATA
>CALAGN010000001.1 GCA_937891785.1 uncultured Octadecabacter sp. | reverse complement strand
TGCAGATACAATGCCTGATGGGCGCGATGAAAATTTCCGAGGCCGATATGCACAATGCCAGCAGTCAAATCCCCGAGTTGATACGCAGGCCGACGAATGCCGTCTGGCAAATGGGCGAGGGTGTCCAAATTCAGTTTCATTAACTCATCCATTGGCCACCATCGACGTTATACGTCTGCGACAGAATATAATCGGACTCTGGCGAGGCGAGAAAAACCGCCATACCAGTTAGATCTGCAGGTGCCGCGAAACGACCGACAGGCACAGAGGCCGCGACCTCGGCCTTTTTCTGACCCGGTTTCTTGCCTTCCAACTTGGCGATTATCGCATCCACATGTTCCCAGTGTTCACCGTCCACCACGCCCGGCGCGATAGCATTGACGTTGATACCGTGTTTGATCAGGTTCAAGCATGCAGATTGCGTCATGGACATCACCGCCACCTTGGTCGAGCAGTACACCAAAACAAGGCTTTCACTGCGACGGCCCGCTTGGGATATCACCGCAACGCATGATGCGTCGATGCTATCCTGATCGCTTACGTCGATTTGCACGGCGTAGGCTGCACCGCCCAATTCCGATGCTGTCTGCTTTGCGGCATCAGGGTCAATATCGGCAATCGCAGCGGTTGCACCTTCGGCAAGATACACCTCAGCAAAACCGCGCCCGATCCCGCGCGCAGCACCTGTGATCAGCGCCGATTTTCCATCAAATCGCTTCATGCGATGCGAAAACCTTCGGCATCAAAGCGGCGCAACCGGTCCATGTTTGGTGTCAGACAAATCGTATCGTCGCAGGGGGCTTGAATGTCACCTTTAATGCGAACGGTCATCATGTCGAGAAGGCCCGTATTGTGAACGTGAATAAAGGTATCAGACCCAAGGCGTCCAGCTACGCCAACGGCGCCCATCCACAAGCCTTCAGTCTTGGACACGCTCAGGTGTTCGGGCCGGATGCCAATGGTTGTTGCGTCTTGTTTTACGGCCTCGGACCCTTCGGTCTGGATCATTTTAGGCGAACCGATAAAGCCCGCAACGAACTTGTTGCGCGGCGTGTGATACAGTTCTAGCGGCGAGCCCACTTGTTCAATCACACCGGCCTGCAGAACTACGATCTTGTCGGCCATGGTCATAGCTTCGACCTGACCTTGGGTCACGTAGATCATGGTGGTCTTCAGCTTTTTGTGCAGCTCCATGGTTTCAAGGCGCGTTCCGACACGCAAAGCGGCGTCAAGGTTGGACAGGTGTTCGTCAAACAAGAACGCAGCAGGTTCGCGCGCAATCGCACGGCCGATTGCAACCCGCTGGCATTGACCACCAGACAATTGGCCGAGCTTACGATCAAGGTAGTCGGTCAAGTTCAGCGCGGCAGCAGCGGCATTAATCTTAGCCTCTTGCGTGGCCTTGTTCAATTTCGCCATCCACATCGGGAAGGCAATGTTTTTGCGCACGGACATGTGCGGGTACAAAGCGTAGAACTGGAACACCATGGCCAATCCGCATTTGGCGGGAGGCAGGGTGTTGCTCCATTGCCATCAATCGCGATGTGGCCCGCAGAGGTGTCTTCCAGACCCGCGATCAAACGTAGCAAGGTTGATTTACCGCAACCGGAAGGGCCGAAAAAGACGCCGCGACACCGCTTCCATGGCAATTCGTTTTTGCCATAGCTAAGTTATGCAGCGCGAATTGCACTCAACCAAGAAGCCCCGATCCAATGACCGTTTAGGCACCGACGCCGAGACTTGAGGTGGACCATTCGGGGCGATCCGACTAAGATGACCGTGTCTTTAATGTGAGAAAAGAGGACCGCTGCATGGCGTTGGCTTTGAAATGGCGTTGGGGAAAAAGCGCAATCATTGCAATGTCATTGCTGTCGCTAACCGGGTGCGCCCCGTCCGAAGGGTATGGCGTGCTAGTAGACACTATCCCATCCGCACAAGGCGGGCTTTGGCGCACGAGCGAAGCCACACTTTTTATTGCTGTGGAAGGGCCATCACAACCAGACGCGCAATTCATTATTCCTGATCTCGATGCGCTGCGTTCCGAAATCCAGCTTGAAGCGATCTCGCACGAACCGATCACCGTCGCGGTTCGCTGCGACGGGCCCGCGATGATCCGACACGCGGATGCCACCTCCGAGCCATTGATACCCGACGTTCCAGTTCAAGTCACACTGCCGCCACGCGGGGACGGCGATGCGATGCTTGAGTGGCAACCACAAAGTGGAAACTGCCGCGTCGATTGGGGTGACAGCCACAGCGTGACGCTGCGCCCCGAAAGCCTTGCCCGCCCTCACCTTTCGCAAATGTCGCGTGGCGCGCTCGATTGTCGGATGGATCCAAATCAACGCCTCGATCCGCTGCAACGGGTCTTTCTTGACGACGGTGCGATGCTTCAGACCTGTCCTGTTGCCCCGGGTCGCGTTCGGCTTTTGGGTGATCCAATTGATGCGCTGAATGCGCGGATCGAAGCGCTTACTGGTACCACTGTTCCGCGTGACGTTTTGAACGAAGGCAACCCTGATCTTCGACTCGATTTTTCAAATGCCCCCGAACTTGACCTGATCCAGCTTTCCTACCTGCATATACGGTCCGATTTTGTCGGATACCTGACCGCGCGCATGCTGGTTTATCACGCCATGCGCGGCACACAGGTACGCATACTTGTCACAAGCCTGCTTATGCTCGAGGAAGATCGCATCTTCTATGACTCGCTATCTTCGCGTTATCCGAACATCCAGATCCAGTATTACCGCTGGGACAATATCGGGGTTTCAGGACTCGACGACATCATAAATAAATTTCACCGCGTGCAGCATACCCGGGCCTTCCTTGCCCTTTCGCGCCAGCCCGGACGGTCGCGATATATATTCGGCGGTCGCAACCTGCATGATGGTTTCTTCTTTCCCAACGCATTTGATCTGCGGGAATGGCCATACCTTCACACCTATGATGCGAGCAGCTTCCAAGACTTTGGCTTCTATTCCGTCTACGAAGACCTTGAATTGGAATTGCGCTATGATCAGGCAGTGCATAGCCTGGCCGCGCACCATATCGCCCTATGGAACCGCGATGTTGAAACACAGCATGTCGGGCCTTTCCGCACTGGCAGCAGCGATCGAGTTCGCGGCATGCGTCACTATCTGTCGCTGCCTTGGGCAGACGGGCGCGACCAGATTCGCTGGTTCGCAGATGCGATTGATGCGGCCACACAAGAAGTGATCATCGTTACCCCCTATCTAAACCCGCCCGAACAAATCCAAGATGCTTTGCTAAGGGCGCGCGCGCGTGGCGTCAGTGTCTTGATGGTGGTCCGCCTTGAATCAACTGACCCCGCTGGGTTTGTCATCACGGCATTGAACCGCCGCTATGCATCACGCAATGCTGATCATTTCCAGATCGAAGAGTATTTCCCGCGACCGTTTATGATGCACACTAAAATGATGGTGATTGATCGCCGCCTCGCAGTTGCGACCAGCACCAACCTTGATCACCGCGCATTTTGGCACGACACTGAAAACGGTTTGATATTTATGGACACACCACAAGTCGATGACCTTCTTGATGTGATTGAAGAGTATCGCGAAACCTCGCGCCTATTGACAAGTGATGAACCCGTGCACCCGCTTGGCAACACATTCTATAACTGGCGCTGGCTGCGCACGGTGTTCTAAGGGAGTCCGCACAAGCGCGATCTGAATTTGCTTAACAGGTCGTTGCAATCAATTTGTCTGCGCGACCGCTGGCCAATTGTTTCGTACATCCAATGCCAAATCGCGGACCGATAGTGCGCGCGCGCCGCCTCTGGACGTCGCCGCAACATAACCCACAAGGTCAAATGGCAACTCGCCGGACAGCACGCCAGCAACGATCCCATCGATCATGATTGTCTCACGACCCGGCACTGGCGTGCGGGGTATATCAGCCTCTGGATACATCAGCGCGATCAACTCGGCACAAAACAATTCGGTAGGATCGCTCGCGTCGAAACGCATATCAAATGGCACGCCCATCCGCGCCATCCCACGGGTCAATGCAGCTGCACGGTTGGTCGCATTTGGCCGCAGTGCAACCACGGCATCAGTATCAAGAACGATCTCGGCGGGTGCCAGACGCACCCCACCATCAACCGCCTCAAGATAGATAGCGCCGGCTTTGATCGCGTCGCGCCAAGGCGCCAGCGCTGGTAGATGCCAAAGGCCCGCCGCTCGCAACTGATCCTCCGTGCCAATATAGACCGCCCCATGCGTGAACTGGCCGGGGATCAACAGACCCGAGACACGGTTGTCGTTATGGAAAAATACAACGTCGAGCGGCTTAAGCGCGCCTTGCAGCAGTGCCGTTGCCTCGGGTTGGCGGGTCATGTGGCCGGGGCGCAGTTGGATCAGACCCAATTGCCGCAAAGCTTCGGCATTGGCATCAGCCAGTTCGATCGCCCAGGCGGGGTGGGGTGCCCCTGCCTCGTAACAACAGCCTGCCACGATTTGCGCAGGGGTAATATCGGTTGCGACGTCATCCAATCTTGTATTCTGCGAGCCGCATCCCGACACGAAAAGCGCCGCAGCCATTGCAGCGACGTACAATCGCACGCTGTGAAGTTTTTTGGGCTGTCGCGGCATTGTTTCAATCCTTGTTCACGGTGACATCGGCGCAGGGTCTTGCACCTCTTCACCGGTTCAGCCCCCTATTGCCGTGAATGGCCCCTCACGACAATGCAACAAGACGCCGTCAGCCAAAAGATACACAGAATCCGTGGGCGCCGTCAATTTCACGGCACTACTACACCATTGCGCGCATCGAGCAGAATATTGAAAAGTCATGCAGAGTAAGTCTTGTGCTGATTGATATGAATGCATAGCAGCTGAGCTTAGACCCAAGTTCCCTCCAGCTTTGTGCGGAGTCCTTGGGGTTAAATCTTTGGCGTTAGGCCGCCATCTTGTCCATCTCTTTTCTGTGCAAGAATTCCATTGGGGTCATGTTCGCCAGTTGTAATCCTCTTGCCATTCGTCAAGCGTTTTGCGGGCATCGCGCAATGTGCCAAATTGCCTGGCGGTTTCAACCGGTCGACGCAACACTCTAGTCTTTTTGGAAAGATGGAGTGAGCCCTATGAAGTATCGTCGCCGCGTATTTTTCACAGACAAACAGAAGTCGGAGATCTGGGATCGATGGCAACGTGGGGAGTTGATGAGGTCGATTGGGCGTGGTTTTGACCGTTCCTCATCGTCGATTTATCCGCTCCTTGCGCGCACTGGTGGCATTCGCCGCGCAGAGCGGGTCAGGTCCCGCTTGGCGCTGACCCTGACTGAACGCGAAGAGATATCACGGGGGCTGATTGGGCAGTTGTCTTTGCGGTCGATTGCCCGAACGTTGGGGTGTTCGGTCTCGACTGTCAGCAGAGAGGTCCGATGTAATGGTGGCTGCGCTCAATATCGCACGGCCCAGTCTGACACTGCTGCGTGGGATCGTGCCCACCGACCAAAACTCTGCAAGCTGGCAGGGAATGCCTATCTCTGTCCACTGCCCGGCAGTGCATCGAAAATTCACGAGAGGGGGCAATATCGGCCAAGCTAACCCGCAAGTGGTCCCCACACCAAATTGCAGGCTGGTTGTCAACACCCTGTCAGGGATGGAAGCCGACTGGCCGAGACAAGCAAAGCGCAGACTTGGTTCATGACAGCTCGCTCGGACAGTAGGAAAAATGCGAAACGTTGACTGCCTTCAGTCTGCAGCCAGTGGTTGATTCGCAGTCGAAGCCTCAAGCGTTCGCATCGACGAGAACCGTTTGTTTTTCGGCAGACCGAATACGAGCGACTAAGGGGCTTGAAAGTAAGAGCTTAACAAGCCGCGCAGGAAGAGGGTATCGACAAATGCGCATTTGGTGACAGAATTTTGAACTTGATACCTTTTTTTGCAATCATGCAACGTCTAAAATCAACAAGACTTTTCGTTAGGTTGTAGAAAGAGGATAAAAATGAAGATAGATTTTTGCAACTCGATGCTTTCTTTAGCGCGTGCTCTATTAGCTGTGGTTTTCTTGGGCGGACTACTGTTTCCGGGGAGTGCAGTATCGCAAGAATCCCTCAATCCGCTGGTGCATCCTGGAAACCGTTACGCGAGAGAGAATACAGAAGTAGATATACTGGCGCATTGGCCTGGTGCAGTAGAAGTTCAGTTTTTGGGGTTAAGGAATGCAGTAGTCCAGCAGTCGGCTTTGTCAGAAGTGCTTGCACTCGGAGTTGCCGCACGGACGGATCTAAGTATTCACGGCTTTCCGGTCTCAATTTTTGATGCCAAGGCAGCGTCCAGCTTATCGAGAATCATAATTTTTGAATTTGACGCCGATTATGAGGCTGAGATACAAGCTGGCTGGGACATAGCTGAACCTATTGGTGACATAAGTTTCGCCGAATCTGGACCTCAAATCGCTTCCATTTTCAGAGCCGGTCTCGTTCAGCAGGCTGCGGGTTGCTTCGCGAGATGGCAAGTATCTAGCTTAAATGAAATTGAGGCAATAGTGATTGCCGTTTCGAACGCAGTAGGGCCATCTGAAAGAGAAGTATGCCTGAGAAGCTTAGCGCCTACGGCCTTTGGTGTTTCACCAGTTATTTCACGCTATGACGCAAGCGTTGCTGCAGCACGTCAAAGCGATTCCAGTGCGGTTCTTTTTGAGGATCGAAGTGAGCACATACTTCAGCTTTCAGCTGGGGCTATTTGCCGAGTAGAGTTCAATGATTTTGGTATTGCTTGTGGCTTTGTTGCATAAATCGGGTGAAGGGCGTTTTTTCCCTTACCCCAGACAGACT